>PXTG01000102.1 GCA_003023365.1 Bacteroidetes bacterium QH_7_62_13
GCTCTCCCTCGTCTGGATCCAGGGCCCGGCATTCCCGCCACGGCTCTCCCTCGCTCTCTCGCAGATACTCGTTCGCAGGTAAGTGTCCGCGTGAAGACGTATGCAGTACCCCGAGCCTTTCTGCCTGGCCGCCCGCAGAAGGTCAATCGAATGAAACTCTCCGTCTCCGATCAACATGACCTCCGCTTCCGGCGGCACCAGCTTGGCAAGCTCCTCCAGAATTTACCTGCACCAGTGTATCTTGGCATTGCTTGCTTTTTTACTCTGCCCTGGATTATCCGCCGAGGACACCCGAAAATTTGCAGATTGGCTATCGGAATAAGGAAAGAACTCATCCCTCTTCCTTCCGCACCTCTTCGAGCAGGTCCCTAATCTTCTCGTGCGTGTCGGGGAGGTCTCGGGTTACGACCTGCCAGACGCGGGCCGGATCCACGCGGTGGTACGCGTGGGCGACAATATTGCGGAGCCCACGCATTTCGCTCCAGGGAAGGCTCGGGTCCCGCTCCTTCACTTCATCGGAGAGATTCGAGGTCGCCTCCCCGATAATCTCAAGCACCCTCTCGACAGCATACCGGAGCTGGCGATCCTCCAGAAAGTCCTTTAGGTCTCGGCCCTCAGCGAAGTCCCGAGCATCGGCCATCGCCTCGTCAATGTCCAGTAGGTACTGTTCTTCGCTACGAGCCGCGAGAGTTGGGGCGAGTTGACAGAGGAAAACTCAAGAGGGGGGCCTCTAGATAGACTCGGCTTCCTCCTGAATCTTTTCTCCTGCCGGGCCGCGGAGGGCCTTCCTCTCTCCAAGGTCGACTTCCATGCTGAGCAGTTCTTCCAGCTCTTGCTTTAGGGCAATGAAGTCAAGCAGACTTACCTCCCGTCCAGCCATCGTGTCCTGAAAATCGACCAGGACATCGAGGTCGCTTTCAGGACTGGCCTCTTCCCTGACCCGAGAGCCGTGGAGGTAGAGCCGGTCGATGGCGTATTTCTCACGGAGACGAGGAAGCGCCTCTCGGAGCTGGCTTCTGATCGACTGAATCTCTCGATCAGAGCTCGCAGGAGAATCTTCCGAACTGGGATGGGCCTCAGGCATGGCCAGTAATCAATATTCAGGTAGCGGTAGCTGTGACGCAGTTACGTAGCCAAGCCCCATCGTACAAGCCCCATCGTACAAGGAGGGAGGATGCCAAAAAGGGAGCGCTCAACCTCGTTTACTGCCCCTCCCTGCGCTGATCCTCGATGGTGGCGTCTTCCTTCAGGGCCGCGATCCATTGCGACGACACCTCCTTCTGTCGCCGCTTCCGCAACTGTCGTCGAATTTGGCGGCGCTTCGCGTCGGTCAGTTCGGAGGGCTCCTGTAAAGCGTTCAACCGGACGACAAAGGCGGCATTGTCCCCCTCCATCACTTCAGAAATCTCGCCTTCATTCAACCCGAACACCGTGCCTGAGAAAATCGGATCGCGCCCGACGCCGGGCACGGTCTCCGTCGAGAAGGTCACGTCCGACTGGGAGCGCATTTCTGTGTCCACGACCTGGGGCAACTGTTCGAAGTTGTTCTGCTCCAGGGCTCGCTGCATGCGGCGGGTCTGTACGGCCTTCTTCTTCTGCAGCTCCACCTGTGGTCGGATTTGGCTTCTCACATCCTCGAACGGACGGTGCCCCTCAGGCTTCACGTCGGACACCCGGAGGAGCACAAACTTATCGTCCAGCTCGACAACGTCGCTCATGTCACCCGTCTGGGCCTCCTCCATGAAGGAAGGAAACGCCCGGCTCTGGCCCAGGCCCGGCAGGGTCTGTTGGTCGGCCTCGGCCTGAAGTTCCTGCACAGTCAGCCCCCGACTTTTGGCCTCTTCGGCAAAAGAACGGTCTTCGCCGGCGTAGAACGCCACGTCTTCGAGGGTATTCTGCTTGTCGGTCAGGGTGGCCTGGCCCGGCTCCAAGCTAAACGCGAGGTCTGCAACCTGCACGGCCCTGGCGGCACGTTGGTGGACCCGAATCAGGTGGTACCCGAACTCCGACCGGACCGGCCCCACGATTGAGCCTTCAGAGGCACTGAACGCGGCGTCTTCAAAACCGTCGGCCATCGTTCCGCGCTCGCGCCACCCAAGATCCCCACCCGAAGAGGCGGACTGGTCTTCGGAGTGACGGCGGGCCATCTCGTCGAACGTAGCGGCACCGGACTCGATGCTGTCGCGAATGGAGGTGAGTCGCTGCCGAAGCGAAGCGTCGCGACCGTCGGCCTGCAGGAGAATGTGGGAGGTGTGGACGTATTCCGTCTCGGCCGGTTGCGTGTCACGGATCTTGACGAGATGGGCGAGATCACCGGCCGCCACCGGACCGGCAATGCGCCCCGGCGTGGGATCCGCGAAGACCGAATCAGCCACGGCTTCCTCCATCTGAACCGGCGTCTGGTATGCCTCGCTGAGAGAGCGTCGGGACGAGTTGCGGGCGAGGAAAAGGGAGTCGTCCTGGGCAGTTGCGAACGCGTCCCGGTTGCGCTCCAAATTCCGAAAGACGGCGGCTGTATCCTCGTCGGTGGGGGTCTTTGGAAGGGTAACGTAGTCGAGCGTAAGGGTCTTTTTACGCTTGAAGTCTTCCTTATTGTTGTCGTAGTAGGAGCGGAGGTCGGACTCGCTCACGGAGATGGAATCATTGGGCACGGAGGCGTATCGGAGGGCTACGTAATCGACCGACGCACTCGCGTTCTGACGCCAGTAGTAATCTTTGATATCAGCTTCCGACACGAAGATCGTTGATTGCACCAGCGTGCCCATCTTCTGCTGTCGCCGCTTCTGTTTCAACATCTCTTCGACCTGGAGCCACTGCTGCTTGTACTTTTCGTTCTGCGCCAAGTTATTGATCAGCTGATAGTTGACCCGGCCCGTCGAGTCGGAGAACCGCTTTCGAATAAAGGGGTCTGGGGTCTCGCCGTAGACCATCTCCTCAATCTCGGCGTCGGTGACGCTGATCCCGAGGCGCTTCATCTCTTGTTTCAGCAGCGTGCTCTCGACGAGCTGGTTGTAGGCCTGTTCCCGCATCATCTCCTGCATGCGGCCGGTCATTTCCCCCTCCATTTGTTGCTGAAACCGCCGCCGTTGCTGCTCAACGGCGTTCTGGTATTCCTGGTTGCTGATCGACTCGCCATTCACCATCGCCACGTTCTGGCTCGGCTGGTTCATGGCATCGAAGACATTCGAATCCTGGAGCGTCCAGATAATGCCGAACGATAGCACCAGAATCCAGAGGATCACCCCGGTGTTTTCCCGGAGTTTGTTCATAGCACCCATGATTCAGGGGGGGTTGATTCGTGACAAAGCGTGGTCGACGGTCAACTGCAAGCGACTTTCTTCTGTACCTTTCAGCCGGCCCTATTGTTCGGGTGAAGTTCCTGTGAGTGAACGGTAACTGCCGTCGATATTGTGGAGAACTGCTTCACAGAATTAAGAGGAAGGAGCGATCACTGCCCCGTAGATGGGGGCACTACGGTCTTTCGGGACAATTTGAGACGAATGATGCCTGACCGGCAAATACTCTGACGGCGGCACGCCCAGCCGGGCACACGTGAGTGCGTTGAGACATTCATACTCGCAAAGCGTTGGCTCATTCAAAGCGGGTTTCTTCTCGTCTCGGGGTGTCGTCTTTTCGGAAGAGGCTGGTATAGACTGCAATGCAAATTGCTCGCCGCTCCTCAATTCTGAATACCGTGCTACTGGCTTTTGTGGTCGGGGGCGGCGTGGCACTAGCTGGTTGGCAGACCGGAACGAACGGAGCCTTGTTGGGGCTCATCCCGGCCGCGCTCATTTTGGGGCTGGGCCTTCGCCGGGCCGTCCGACGCTGGCACCTGGCGCGTACGCCCCTCCCCGACCGGAACCGTACGTGGCTTTCCACCCACGTCCCCCTCTATCGTACGTTGGACGATTCAGCCCGTGCGCGATTCGAGCGCGACGTGCAATTCGTCCTAGACGAATACTCCTTCGAAGGGGTGAAAGACGTGACCGTGACCGACACCCTGCGGCTGAGCGTCGCGGCGGGCGTGGCCACGTTGCTGCACGGCCGTCCCTCCTGGGAGCTGCCCGGCAGCAACGCGGTGCTGTTCTACCCCGACCGGTTTAACGACACCTACCACGAGAGTACCGACGGGGCCTTCGACGGCATGGCGCACCAGCAAGGTCCCATCATCCTTACGGCTCCTGCCGTCGCGAACAGTTGGGCCGGCGCGCACGACGCCAACAACGTCGTCCTCCACGAACTGGCCCACTTGTTTGATTTCGATAACGAAGGGGCCGACGGTGTGCCGTCTCTCGTGGCGATCTTGCGACCGTACGCGGCAGAGGCTCCGTCCGAGTTTTTCGCCGTTTCCGTCGAGACATTTTTTGAACAACCCGACCGGATGGCCCGGCACCACGACGAGCTCTTCCGGGCCCTCGTCTCATTCTTTCACCTCGATCCACGGACGGGAACGCGCACCGGACACCCGGAAAAGGGGACGGGGAAGAAAGGAGCGTCCGACGTTGATTAAGTCACCGGCCCGGTCGAATGCACTGACGCGTTCTTGTAGGCCCCCGACGACAGGGCGGTCTCGATCTGGTCGAAGGTGCGATGGACGTCCTCGGTGGTATTCCACAGGAACGGGGCCATTCGTACAACCTCGTCTTGCCGGCTGTCGATGTAGATGTGGTGATTCTTGAGGTAGGCGGTGAGCTTTTCCGCCTCTGCTACCTCCAGCAGCACCATTGCGCTGCGAACATCGGGGTCACGAGGGGAGCGGAGGGGAAGGTCGGCAGTGTCCGCCCGTTCGATGGCTCGTCCGGTAAGGTCGAGGGAATGAGCACGCACGGCGTCGAGCCCGTAGTTGAGGAGGAGGCGAACCCCTTCAACGGCGTGGTACATGGACGCCACCGCGGTGGTGCCGCCCAGGAACCGTCGGCGCACGTCCGGGTGCGGCTCGGGGTCCGGCCGAAAATCAAAGGGAGCGGCATCGCCGAACCAGCCGGTAAGCCGGGGGGTCAATTCGAGACCGTCTCGGACGTAGAGAAACGCATTGCCCGAAGAGCCGCACGCCTCTTTCAAGAGGCCGCCCATGTAAAGGTCACAGCCCAGTGCCTGCACGTCCACGGGCATGGAGCCGGCGGCGTGGTACCCGTCGAGGGCAAGCAGTGCATCGTGGGCGTGGGCCGTTTCGGCCACCTCCCGAAGAAAAGCGTCCGGTAGCCGCGCCCCGGTGGTAAAGCCGACATGGCTCAACGCCACCATCGCGGTGTTTGCGTCGATTCGGTCGAGGAAGGCCCGGCGATCAACCTGATTGCGGTCGTCGGACGGGACGATGGCGGGCGCAAGGTCCTGAAGGGCCGCCCATTGCTGAACGCTATGGAGGACCGACGGGAAGGCTGTGTCGGAGACCACCACGCGATCCCCGCGGCCGGCGACTTCGGGGGCCGAGAGCAAACACTGCACCGTCCAGTGCACGTGGGGCTGGTGAATGCAGGTGCCCTCGGGGGCCCCGAGCAGTGGGGCAATAAACTCATCCCCGAGATAGGTGGGCAGGGTCCACCAGCCGACCTCATCGTTGCTATCGGGACGCCAGTGATTGGGCACCTCGTTCCAGGCATCAACGCCGAACCGCCGCCAGTCTTCGGCAAAGTGCTCCATCATCCGGGGCACGGTGGCGGGCTGTAGGCCGTGCGTGAACGCACGGAGTTCCACGGCGTCCGGCTCGTCGGGAAACCGAAAATGGTCCGCTGGAGAAAAGTCCTGCATGGGAGATGAGGGAGAAAAGAGGAAGAAGGTGGCCCTGCATATCCCTGCACCGGACGTCACGAATCACGCGGGGCACGACAATCGTCGCAGATGCTCCGGTTCCATAAGGGGAAATGTTTTTCCGTTACGGGTATTAAGTCCCTGATTGGGGGATGGCCCGGAGAACCAGGGGAGCGCCGCACAAACGCAAAAAGCTCCTCTCGCCCGGGGGCGACAGGAGCTCTTCGCGAAAGAGAACCAGGTGGATGCTACGCCTCGTCGGGGACGACGTGCACGTACTTCCGGTCGCCGCTTCGCTTAAATTGGACGACGCCCTCGTCCTTCGCGAAGAGCGTATCGTCAATTTGGTGCCACGCTGCCGGACGATGATGTTTCCGGCATCGACAAATTCCCCACCGTAGGCTTTTACACCGAGATACTTGGGATTGGAGTCTCGACCGTTCTGGGTCGACCCCATTGCTTTCTTGTGTGCCATAACGACCTCAAGGAGTTGGTTTCAAGGGGAGGCGAGCAGGAGGGAAAACGTCTTACGCGTCCGAGTCAGATGGTTCCTCTTCGTCTTGTTCGCCCGATTCATCGGAGTCCGTCTCGCTGGAGGCCTCGTCGGTCTCCGACGCCGGCTCTTCAGTCTCCGGCTCGTCGCCAGCCGACTCGGTATCGTCGGACGTTACGGTTCCGTTTACATCGAGGGACTCGATCTGGATCTGCGTGTACTGTTGGCGATGACCGCGCTTTTTGCGGTACCGTTTACGACGTTTCTTCTTGAACACGATCACCTTATCGCCCTTTACGTGATCCAACACGCGAGCCTCCACGGTGGCGTCCTCGACCGTCGGCGAGCCGAGGGTCACGTCCCCGTCCTCGTCGGAAACGAGGAGAACACGGTCCAGAGTGAGGTCCTGGTCCGCCTCGGCGTCCGAGTGGTACGGGACGTACAGGGTGTCGTCCTCTCGAACTTTGAACTGCTTATCTTTGATGTCGACAATCGCGTACATAGGCGCCTCTGCTTTGGAGCGCCGGGTTGAGTACCGACGCGAGAGTGACTGATTTCGTGCCATTGCGACTCAGAGTCACGCACCGAACGCTCATCCGTTCCGCCAATGAACTCAGACGACGTTCCATTTCGCATGAAGATCACCCTGCCTGCTTCCAACCGTACCGTTCCCATCGGCAAGCTACTGTGCATTGGCCGAAATTACGCCGAGCACGCCGACGAGATGGGGAGCGACGTGCCCGACGAGCCGATGGTGTTTTTAAAACCGGCCTCCGCCGTTATCCGAACTGGGGAGGCCGTTCGGCTTCCTTCTCAGTCCCAGGATGTGCACCACGAGGTAGAGCTCGTGGCCGTCATCGGGCAGGGCGGCCGCAATATCTCCCGGGCGGACGCCCCGGATCACGTTGCTGCGTACGCGGTGGGGCTCGACATGACGGCGCGCGACATTCAGAGTAAGGCCAAGGAAAACCGCCATCCGTGGTCGGTCGCGAAGGGGTTTGATACGTTTGCGCCGCTGGGACCGCTCACGGACGCCGACGCGGTGGGGGATTCCCAAGACCTGACCCTCCAACTTCGGGTGAACGGGGACACGCGCCAGAAGGCGTCAACCCAACACATGATTTTTCCCGTGGCCGAACTCGTTCACTACTGCTCCCAGATTTTTACGCTGGCCCCCGGCGATCTGCTCTACACGGGCACGCCCTCCGGAGTGGGTCCGGTCGAGGCGGGAGATGAGCTCGTCGCTACGGGGACGGGGTGCGAGCCCCTCCGTGTATCTGTGACCCGGTAGGGCGCAGTCGTCGACCCAGCCAGGAACCGCTCTTTGCACGAACAAAATATCTGCCGATGCGCCGCTACACATCCCTCGAAACAGTTCATGATCGCGTGTGGGAGCGAATTGAGCGTGCCGCGGACGATTCACAAGCTCCCTTCCGGATTCTCACTTTCGGCAGCGTAGGCGAGGAGCACCCCCACCTACGGTCGGTTGTCGTGCGGTCGGCAGACCGGGACGAACGGCGCCTCTCGTTCCATTCGGACCGCCGCTCGGAGAAGGTGGCGGACATTCAGGCTCACGACCGTATCGCCTGGCACGGGTGGGACCCGGAAACGAGCGAGCAAATTCGACTCCACGGCACGGCCACCGTTCACACCGACGACGCCGTGGCGGACGAGATGTGGACCCGTGAAGATCCGTCCGGCCTCGCCCTGTATCCGAAGTCTTCGGCCCCGGGCACCCCCCTTGAGGAGCCGGACGACGGTTTGCACCCGTCCGTTCGGGAGCAGCCGATCACGCGGGAGCATGTGGCTGCCGGTCGCGAGCACTTTGCCGTAATCCGGACGGTCATCGATACGGTCGACTGGCTTCACCTCCACGCCGATGGGCACTACCGGGCCCAATTTCGGTTTGATGCGGAGCGGGAGCCCTTTGAGGGCCGGTGGGTCGTTCCCTGAAGCGACTGGGCAGGGACCCTGGAACTTCTCCACGAACAGGGCCGCTCGAATGTCCCAGTGAATGATGCGGGAACGGATCCGACTAGTCCGAAAAGTGGGATTTGATGACGTCGGCGGCCTGGCCTACGTCGTCCATGGACACGTCCCGGTGGGTGGTCGCGCGAACGGTCGAGGGGCCGAACACAGTCAGGTGCACATCCTCATCCCTGAGGGTCTGGACCACCGACTCGGCCGAGCCGTCCACGACCTCAAAGATGATTATGTTCGTCTCCACGGCGTCTACGTCCAGATCGAAGGCAGGTCGGGCCGCGATGGTCTCGGCCAGGCGGCGGGCTTTCTCGTGATCCTGGGCGAGGCGGGGCCGATGGTGGTCGAGGGCGTAAAGCCCGGCGGCGGCCAGGATGCCGGCCTGTCGCATGCCGCCGCCGAACTGCTTGCGGGCCCGTCGTGCATCGTCGACAAGAGGGGCGGGGCCGGCGAGCACCGATCCCGCGGGGGCCCCCAGGCCTTTTGAAAGGGCCACCCACGTAAGATCGAAGGGCTCGGCGTAGGCCCGCTCCGGGGTGTCGTGGGCGGCGGCTGCATTCCAGAGCCGGGCTCCGTCGAGGTGCAGGTGTAGATCGTGCTCACGACCCGTTCGGGCAATGCGCTGAATCCGGTCCAGGGGATAGACAACCCCACCAGCCTTGTTCGCGGTGTTTTCCACAGACACGACGCGAGTGCGCGGTGCAACCACGGCCTCGGGACGGACGGCGGCCTCAACCTGCTCGGGAGAGAGAAGGCCGTTTTCTCCCTTGATCGGGTGAAGCTGAAGACCAGAGAGGATGCCCGCCGCGCCGCTCTCGTAGTTGAACACGTGGGCCCCGCGTTCGAGGATGACTTCGTCGCCGGGCGCGGTGAGGACGTGGAGACAGAGTTGATTCGCCATGGTGCCGGACGGGACGAAAAGAGCTGCCTCGGTCCCAAGCCGATCGGCGATGCGCTCCTGGAGACGGTTTACCGTCGGGTCTTCGCCATACACGTCGTCGCCCACCTCCGCCTCGTACATGGCTCGGCGCATGCCGTCGGACGGGCGGGTGACAGTGTCACTTCGGAGATCGATCATCGGGGACGCTCGGGGATACCGGTGTGGGGAGGAGTGGTAAGAATGCGGGGATTGGCGACTCGAACGTCCGCGACCGAGAGGTCGGAGACGGATCGTTCCGAAGGCGCTCCGGAAGGGGACAACTCGGAGATCGGAAGTTGACCGATTTGATTCATTCGACGCAGGATGACGTATAGATACTGTCCCACGCGCTGGGGCTGGCGTGTGCGTGGAGCTGGAATGCACGCGGCCAGGGCAGCGGCCCGGTACCGCGACAGGGAGCGAGCCGACGAGCCATAATGATGCTCTGCGGCGGCCTCCACTCCGTACACCCCCGGCCCCCACTCAATGACGTTCAGGTACAGCTCCAGAATCCGACGCTTGGAGAGCAATAATTCTGCTGCGTAGGTGAGGGGCACCTCCACCCCCTTCCGGAAGTATGAGCTGTGCGTCGTCAAAAACAGGTTCTTCACCAGCTGTTGCGTGATGCTGGAGGCGCCACGAAGCTCCTCGCCGTTGCGATACGCCTCAATCGCATTCTCGACCTCGACCCAATCGATGCCGTCGTGCAGGAAAAACCGGCTGTCTTCCGCCGCCACCACCGCGAGAGGAAGGGCAGGATCGATTTTCGTAAGCGGAAGCGGCTCGTAGTGACGGCTGTGCGTCGCCGAGCCGACCGAGGCTTCTAAGCTTCGCTGTACCTGCACCCCTGTGATCGGGGGGAAGACCCATCCGTAAACAAGCAGGGCGAGAAAACATCCCCCGAGGTACGTGGCCCCCGCGGCAAATGCGGCGGCGACACTGCGCCGTCCCCACCGGATTGCTTTTGCCCGCCAGGACGGGGGGCGGTTCGAGGACTCGGGGGCGCTGGGGGACGGGGAAGGACACGGCATAGGACGAACGTCCTACCAGGAGCCCTGCTAGCGGGAGATATCGATAATTTTGAGATGGACCGTTCCCGCAGGGACATCAATTTCGACCTCGTCACCTTCTTCCTGACCGAGCAGTCCTTCTCCGATCGGGCTGTCGACGGAAATTTTGCCTTCAGACACGTCGGCCTCCTGCTCCGAGACGAGCGTGTAGGTTTGTTCGGCCCCGGAGTCTAGGTTTTCGACGGTCACCGACGAGAGGATGTAGGCTTTGCTGTCGTCGACGGTAGACTCGTCGACCACACGGGCTCGCGCAATGGTGTCTTCAATCTCGGCGATGCGGGCCTCAAGTTTGCCTTGTTCTTCCTTCGCGGCGTCGTATTCGGCGTTTTCGGAGAGGTCCCCCTTGGCCCGAGCTTCTGCAATTTCGTCGGCGATGCGCGAGCGCTCTTCGGTGCGGAGCCGATGGAGCTCTTCTTTCAGTTCTTCGAGCCCCTCTTCGGTCATGTATACGGTGTCGTCAGCCATACTGCTTGGGTTCGTTGAAACATCGTTTCGACAACGTGCCCGCGTTCCAGTGAGCCAAAAAAGAACGCCACGGCCTAGCGGCAGCGGCGTGTCGAACGGGCGAATATGGTGAACGCGGTCAGATACATTCGTGTGGAGCGGTGAAAAGTTCCCGGATGACGTTCCAATCCCCGTTGGCTGCGACTTGGGCTTCTGTTCTTCGAGCGGGCAGTGGGGCTCAGGCCCCGAGTCCGTCCGTCGAGCTGCCCGATAGGTCGAGGAGCCGACGGCCCTGCCACCAGCGCTCTGCCCAGTAGGGGGTGTCGAGGGCAGTGATGGTTACGCCTTCGCTTGAGGAGGTATGCAGAAACTCGCCGTCCGAGAGATAAATACCGACGTGGTAGTCTTTTCGATTGTGCCGGAAGAATACGAGGTCCCCGGGTTGAAGGGCCGAGCGCGACACCTTCGTTCCAGTCTGCGCCTGACGATCGGTGGTGCGCGGAAGTGACATCTGGAATTCGGTGTCGTAAATTGAATATACGAGCCCCGAACAGTCGACGCCCTCCTGGGTGGTTCCCCCCCACTCCTGCGAAACGCCCAACCAGTCGTTCGCCGCGGCTCGGAGGGAAGAGTCGACCGCGGCTGCGGACCGGGTCTCGGTCGGGGTGGGTTGTGGGGTTCGGGACTGTCCGGACGACGAACACCCGGCCGCGAAGAGTCCAATCGAGACCGCGAGCCCGGTAGCCCAGAGGGTGTAGGAGGGGCTTTGGGGACGACTCATAGGCCAACGAATATTTTTAGCAAGGGAAATCTGCGGTTCCAAGATAGAGTTCAAGTTCCAGAATCTCTACAGGAATTAGGATCATCGAATAAACCCTTCCGTAGGAGAACCAGGCTACTGTAGCAGTCCCTATATCACTTCACTCACCCTTCTGACAGCTTGTTTTTGTGTTATGCCGTACCCGAAAGCGATGGTCGATCCGATGCGTGAGGAGCTGACTCGCCTTGGCGTCGACGAACTGCGGACCGTCGACGAAGTCGACACCGCGTTTGACGACGCTGCGTCCGAAACGATGCTTCTCGTCATCAACTCGGTTTGTGGCTGTGCGGCGGGCAATGCGCGACCGGCCGTGGCGATGGCCCGCGAGGCCGACGTCCAACCGGACCGCTACGTTACGGTCTTTGCCGGACAGGACGCGGATGCGACGGAGCGGGTCCGGGAGAAGTACCTGGCCGGCATTCCTCCGTCTTCGCCGTTCCTGGCGCTTTTTCGAGACGGTCAGCCGGTTTACATCGTCGAGCGGAAGCACATCGAAGGACGGAGTGCCAACGCCATCGCGGCCGACCTTGTCGAGGCCTTTGAAGCCTACTGCACCGACGAGGAACCGCCCACCGACGCCCCAACACGACCCGAAACGGATTCCTCCGCCGAGTCGGGCGACGGATTGCCCTCCAGCTTCCAGTCGATCACGTAGTCTGGTCACCCAGGAGACTGTACGCAGAAGAACGGGCGGGGTTGCCATTTCGGCGTCGACGGTCACTGAGCTCCCCGGGGAAATTTCCTCCGGCACGTCAAACAACAGATCTTCGAGGAGCGTCGTGAGCACAGTGTGGAGGCGGCGGGCACCGATGTTTTCGACGTCGGCATTCACTTCCGCGGCGATGCGTGCCAGTTCGCGTACGCCATCGTCCTCGAACTCGATAGTGACGTCTTCCGAGCGCAACAGAGCCCGATACTGCTTGATGAGGGCGTTCTTCGGCTCCGTGAGAATTTGGTAGAAGTCCTCCTCGTCGAGGTTGTTGAGCTCAACCCGGATCGGAAAGCGGCCTTGCAGTTCAGGAATCAGGTCGCTCGGCTTTGACGCGTGGAAGGCCCCGCTGGCAACGAAGAGGATATGGTCGGTCTGAACCATTCCGTGTTTCGTCTGCACGTTGGAGCCCTCCACGATGGGGAGGAGGTCCCGCTGGACGCCCTGACGGGACACGCCCTGCCCGCCCCCGTCGTCACGGGTCCGCGTGCCGGCCGCGACCTTGTCGATTTCGTCGACGAAAACAATGCCGGCCTGTTGGACCCGCTCCAGTGCGTCGTCCTTCACCTGATCCATATCGATCAGCTTTTGCGCCTCCTCCTGCGTGAGAATATCGCGGGCTTCCTCGACCGTCACGCGGCGCGTTTTGCGCTTTTGTCCCCCGCCCAGGTTGCCGAACATCTCCTGCAGGTCCATCCCCATTTCCTCCATTCCCATGGGACCAAAGACCTGCATCATCGATGAGGAATCGGAGGTTACCTCAATCTCAATCTCGCGGTCGTCTAGGTCGCCGCGTTCGAGCTTCTCCCGGAATTTTTGTCGGGTCCGCTGGCGCAGACTCTCCTGTTCATCGTCCGCCGTGGCAGGTTCGTCCTGCTGAACGGTGAAGCCGGGACCGTCTTGAACCCCGTCCCCGGATCGGTCTGGGCGATCATCCTCGGGGGGGACGAGGATATCTAGGATTCGATCCTCGGCCAGCTCGCGTGCCCGATCCTGGACCTCCTCCTTGTGTTCTTCCTCAACCATGTTGACCGCGATATCGGTCAGGTCCCGGATCATGCTATCGACGTCGCGCCCCACGTACCCGACCTCCGTAAACTTGGAGGCTTCGACCTTGATAAACGGGGCGCGGGCCAGTCGGGCCAGCCGGCGGGCAATTTCCGTTTTTCCCACCCCGGTCGGGCCAATCATGATGATGTTGTTCGGCATGATCTCGTCCCGCATTTCCTCCGGGGCGTTTTGGCGCCGCCAGCGGTTCCGAAGGGCAATGGCGACGTTTTTCTTGGCGTCCTCCTGACCGATAATGTACTTGTCCAGTTCCTCAACGATTTGTTGAGGCGTCAAGTCTTCAACGTGGTCGGTTACACTTGGCATAGGGCGAGGGAATCGAACAGGTGTGGGAAGCAGAGATCGTACGGGGGAGTGCTCCTCCTACCGGGTAGGAGAGAGATCCGGAGTTGGACGATAGGGGGCGGCTAGAAGCTATTTGGTGGATGGATGAGAACGCCGACACGAGCGAAGCGAGGGCCGAAGGTCATGCCCGCGCGGTGCTGACGAGCTCTGCGAGTAAACACAGCGTCGACGGTGAAAAATGGCGCTCAAGTGGGCCTTGTAGGGGGGCCGAGCGAGAGCGAGGTCATGCCCCTGGTGAACGACCGGGCGAAGGCAGAAGCCATCTTGCGATGGGAACGCAGTGACCAGGTCGTTCACCGGCCGCACGAATCTGCGCAGTCGCAACGCTGGGAGCAAGGCCATCTAGGCCACGACCGAGTCCTCTCCGGGGTGGCCTCGGACAATCCGCCAACAGCTTCTTAGCCCTGCGTTTGGGAGGCAGAGTCGTCGGGCGCGTCCGAGTCGTTGTCGGCTTCGACTGCCTGATCGGCGGTCGCCAGGGACTCACTCGGGTCCGGTGGGTCTGAGGCGATCGCCTCGTCCATGGCATACTCGTCGTATTCGTGGTACTTGTCCTCGCCGCCGGTCTTGTTGCGGGAGGCGGACCCGTTCCCCGACGGCGCTTCGGTGTAGGTGTCGGTACCTGACGAGTCAACTTCCTTCTGAACCTCCTTGATGTCGGGGTGGTCGTCGTTCGTGATGAGAACAGTGTAGTCGTACGGGTATCCGTCTCGTTTTTCGAGGCGGACGGCCCCCGCAGCCTCGAGCTCGCTCACGAGGGCTTTCGGGTCGTGCTCGGAGCCCAGGAGGTCGGAAAGCTTTCGGAGCAGTGGCGTCAGGTAGACCTCCTCGTATTGCCCAAAGTGTTTTTCAGTGATCTCAACCGTACGTTTCGCCACGGGGTTTTCCAGTCGCTCGAAGCGCTGGGTAGATGAGATCGGGTTGTTCGCGTTGGAGGAATTGCTCTCCGCGTCCGGAGCGTTCGCCAGCAGACCCTCCCGGGACTCCCGGCTAAGCAGATTCCGGGCGTCGAGATAGAGATTGCTTTCGGCGTAGGCGTCGGTTTGAGGAGGATTTACGGCCGCAACGAGGGCGCGTCCTCCCATTTCCCGAATGGTTCGGACGAGGGGGAGATAGGGGCGATCGCCGGTTACAATGACGAGGGTTCGGACGTCGGCCCGCTCCTCGAGAAAGCGGGTGACCTCCACGGTCAATCGAATCTCTGAGGTATTTCCTTGCATGGCCGACGCTTCGTATACGGGCTCTATCCCCAGGCGGTGGAGGGAGGAGGGGACATCCGCGTCCTGTGTATCGTGGAGGACGTCGAAGGGACCGTAGGCACGTCCGTAGATGGTTGGCGTATCGTCTCCCTCTTCGAGATATCGGGCCACCTCGTCGAGAATTTCGGTGGCGTACGTGCTAACTTTTTTGCTTTTCGAGCTCTGAGAGGTTAGTACGGAATATAGGTTCTCGTAGTCTACAAACATGGCCGCTCGCTCAGAGCGGGTCGTAGTACTTTGAATCATTGTTTTTGGTCGAATCAATTATAATCAGATCAATAGAAGCAGACATCCGCTCAGGCCGGAAAGTAGATCCGTCCTGGGCCCTCGTTCTCTAAAGTAACGAGGTGTTACTCGTCGGACTCGGTATCGATCTCTAAAATCGTCCGGTGGTCGTTGGTGTAAATACAAATGTCGGCCGCGATCGATAGACCCTTCTCAACGATGTCCCGAGCCGCAATATTGCCTCCGGTTTGCAGAAAGGCACGGGTGGCGGCCAGGGCATAAGCCCCCCCGGAGCCGATGGCGACAATGTCGTCGTCCGGTTCGATCACGTCCCCTGCACCACTGATAAGGAGAAGACGCCGAGGGGACGCCACTGCCAGGAGTGCCTCCAACCGACGAAGGTACTTGTCCGTGCGCCAATCTTTCGCGAGTTCAACGGCGGCTCGCGTGACATTCCCCCCGTATTCTTGGAGTTTCTCCTCGAAGCGTTCGAAGAGAGTGAACGCATCCGCCGTCGAACCGGCAAACCCGGCCAGGATATCGCCGTCATAAAGAGAGCGAACTTTTTCCGCCTTGTGCTTCATGACCGTCTCCCCCATCGTCGCCTGCCCGTCGGACCCGAGGGCGATGGTACCGTTATGTCGGACGCCGAGAACCGTTGTGGCGTGAGGAGAGTCGGGCTGGCTCATGTACGATTGGGTTGAGCGTCGGAAAAGGGATGAACGATGAAGTCCTCGGGCTTTAGGGGGCAGGCTTCCAAGGCAACTTCACCGTACACCCAACGCTTCTGGGGGAATGGGGGTTCATTTTCAGGCCACTCTCGCGCTCTTGAGGGGCTTTTTCGCCAAACTTTGTCCCTCGTGGGGCGGGAATGATCAACGGGCGGCTTCGTCTTCTCCGTGGATGAAGGGAGAGCAGGCACGCTACAGCGGAAGTCGAGCGAGCGCATTCACAATCACATCCTGAGCGGACCGAGCCTGGTATCCTTCGGCGAGGTGGTGGTTGCAAAAGAGGGAGAAGGCCAGGGGGGTGCCTCGGTCGGAAGTAACGTACCCGCTAAGGCTACTTACGTTCGATAGCGTTCCTGTTTTCGCACGGACGTTGCCCCGGGCTGGGGCGCTCCCTTGAAACCGGTACTCCAGGGTTCCTTCTTCTCCACCTTTAGGCAGTGAGTCGAAGAAGGCGGAGCTCACCTGTGGGTCGGAATGGAGCCACATGTGCTGGAGTAGGCGGACCAGTGCTCGGGGCCGGAGGAGGTTCTGGCGGGACAGACCGGATCCGTCTACAAGCTGGACGTGACTGGTGTCGACCTCGGCCCGGGCAAGCGTCTGCCGCACGGCCTTTACTCCCAGGGGAGAGGAGGCCGGGTCGAGATCTTCCGCCGTCTCGGGGGGGTGCTCGACGGCCAAGGTACGGAGGATCTGTTCGGCGTAAAGGTTTTTGCTCTCCTTGTTTAGCGTCTGGAGAATTTGGGAGAGTGGAGGCGACTGGTAGGAGGCAACGCGACGAAGAGAAGGGCTATCATAGGTGGGCGAGAGTCCAGTCGCGTCTAGATCGGCGGGGTCACCCTCCACGCTAATCCCATTCCGTTGCAGTACTGAGTGCAGCACGTGGGTGAAGTAGAGCGTCGGGTTGTCGACCGTAATGGACTCTCTTTCGCTGTCATTTGGGTGGACCTGGGTGCGGACGTGAATGGTGTTGGTTCCCATGAGGCGCTGGTATTCTTCTTTCTCCTCTTTCCGATAGGGAACCGTGCGGGACCGATTGACAACCCGCACGTAGTCGGTCTCGAAGGGCGCCCAGGTCACTTCGGCCGGTTCGTGGACCTGGTGCCCACTTACGCGGAGGTCAACCGTGTTCTCGTTGAAGACAAGTCCGCCAATCTGGGCGGAATAGGCGTAGGAGATGTCACTCCAGCTCCAGCCTTTTCCGAGCGGGGTTTCGTCCAGTCGAGTGTCATCGCCCACCACGTTCCCGTCTACGCGGGTTATGCCGCGCGCTCGCAAGGAATCGGCCCAGCGTCGAAACACCTCCGTGGGATCGCTTCGCTGTCGGTGCCCACCAAGAGTCGGGTCCCCGGCCCCCCGAACTACGAGATTTCCTTTCAGGGTCCCGTCCTCGACGGGCCCGTCCGCATGCATCGTTGTTTCGTACCGATACTCAGGGCCGAGCTGCTCCAGCGCGGCGGCGGCGGTGGCCAGCTTGACGTTCGAGGCGGGGACGAAATTCCGGTCGGCGTTTCTTGAGTAAAGCACCGCTCCCGTGCGCAGATTGACAATGTGGACGCCCCAGAGAGCCCCGGCGAACGACTCCGTTTCGAGCGTGTCCCGGATCGTTTCCGCGAGTTGCTGGGTCGCGGCCGGAGGTGAGGGGGAGCCTTGAGCGAAGAGTCCACTGCACGTTGAAACCAGCAGAAGGAGGCCGAGAACAGCTCCCCGGAGGAGCGGCGAACGAGAGATGTAAATCATGCGGGCAACTATCCAATCGAGCGGGCTTCGAGCGAGCGTCGGTCTTCGTCTGGGGAACGGAGAATGACGAAGGCGTGATCGATGTTGCGGATGGGGACGGCCGGCGTCAGATAAATAACCAACTCGCTTCGCCCCGGGCGCGTGTAGGCTGTGTCTACGGTTCCGACGGCCCGACCGGGCGGAAAAACGCCACTATGCCCACTGGTGACAACCTTTTGACCCGGTTCTACCGGTTCGGTCTTCACGACGTGCTCCAAGAGAATACGGTCATATCGGTCGCCCGGCCACCGTACGATCCCTTCGGTGCCCAAGGGGAGGATGGAGACGGGGACTCGGAAATCGGTGTTCAGGTACGGCATGACGCGGGCATAGTCCGCCCCCACAAGTGTGACGGTACCCACGATCCCTCCTTCATGCACAACGGGCATCCCTTCCGCCACTCCGTCGTCCCGACCCACGTCGACGGTAAGGTAGTTGTCCTGACGAAAAATATCTTTCGTGACGATCCGGGCGGCTCTGAGCTTCGCGGAGCTGGTGTCTTTCAGATTGAGGAGCCGCTCCAATTCCTGGTTTCGTTGTCGCAAAGACCGGGTGCGCGCAACTTGACTCGACAGCTCAATGTTGCGTCGCCGAAGCTCCTGGTTTTCTTCGAGGACGCGCAGGTACCGTCCCACCCACGCAAAGCCGCTTTCGACTTGGGCCGTGATCTCTAAGGTCTGAGCGCGCAGGGCCCGCGTGAGCGGTTGGTTCAGGCTGATCATGACGGAGACCGATACGAGCAACAGTGCCGCCGCAAGGACCCAGTCGAGAAACTTGGATTGTACGTCCATGAGGGAAGAGACTGTGTCTGAGGGGGATCGAGAGGAAGGGACACCAGGAAGGCTTCCTCCGATCCGGGCAACCGGGACGGCTTGATGGTCAGAGCCAAGGTCCTCAGCGCCTGTGTGCCGTTCGGTGGAGACGTGACTAGGTCAAAACACGCTCGTAGTCTTCAAGATTTTCGAGCACCTCCCCGGTGCCCCGAACGACGGCCGTCAAGGGATCTTCTGCGACGTAGACGGGCAGTTCTACTCGATCTCGGAGCATCTTGTCGATGCCCTCGAGCATCGCGCCCCCACCGGTCATCATGATTCCACGCTCCAGGACATCGGCCCCGAGCTCGGGGGGGGTGCGTTCGAGGGCGCGGAGGACGGCGGCACTGATCTGGTCGAGATTGTCGTGGAGGGCCTCCCGGACATTGACCGACGAGATGGTTCGCAGCTTGGGGATGCCGCTCACCAGATCCCGTCCCTTCACCGACAGCTCCAGTTCGGTATCGAGTTCAGTGGCACTGCCAATCTCGCACTTGATACGCTCGGCGGTCCGGGAGCCGATAAGCAAGTTGTGGTTGCGTTTGAAATACTGCATGATCGCATTGTCGAGCTCCGACCCACCGACGCGCAGCGACTCGTCGATGACGATGCCGGAGAGAGCAATGACGGCAATTTCGGTGGTTCCACCGCCAATGTCCACGACCATGTTACCTACGGCTTCACTGATGTCGAGCCCAATCCCGATGGCGGCGGCCATCGGTTCGGAGACGAGGCTTACCTGATTGGCGCCGGCGTGCTCCGCCGAGTCCCGTACGGCCCGTTTCTCAACCTCAGTGATGCCGCTCGGGACACACACCACCATGCTGCTAATCGAGGTCAACCAGTTGTTCTTAACCTTCTTGAGAAGGCCCTGGATCATCTGTTCGGCGACCTTGAAATCAGCAATCACTCCGTCCTTGAGCGGCCAGATCGTTTCGAGATCCTTGTGGGTACGCTCGTGCATCTGTAAGGCCTCATACCCGATCTCGCGCACCTCGCGAGTATTGTGGTCGACGGCGACGATACTGGGCTCGTTGAGGACGATGCCTTCACCTCGGATGTAGACGAGCGTGTTCGCCGTGCCCAGATCGATGGCCACGTCCTGTGAGAAGTTGAAAAACATCTATCCCGCGTCTAAGTGGTTGGGCGAAGCGTGCAAGAGGGGAGCGAAGAAGCAGCCGATTTGATCAAACAACGGAGAAACGGGAGCGAGGGGGCAAGGCGGTTCGTGAGCTGCTTCTCAACAGGGATTGCCGAGCCGGATGGATGATCCCCAGGGAAGGAATGGGTCCGCACCGGAGAACGAAACGGAGACACGCTGGGACCGGCGATTCGGAAGGGGCAGCAGCATTCCTGGTGGGGACCGGTACTCCCGCACTAATGGCGAAAGTGCCTCTGTCCGGTAAAGACCATGGCTACGTCGTGTTCATCGGCGGCATCGATGACTTCATCGTCCCGGATGGATCCGCCCGGCTGAATGGCGGCCCGAGCGCCCTCCACCGCCGCCGCTTCCAGGCCGTCGGCGAAGGGGAAGAACGCGTCCGAGGCTACCACGGAACCGGTGAGATCAAGTTCCGACTTCGTTGCTTTTCGCACAGCGAGTTCCGAGGCATCGATGCGGCTCATCTGACCGGCCCCGATGCCCAGCGTGGTTCGATCACGGGCGTACACGATGGCATTACTCTTCACGTGCTTCACCACGCGCCAGGCAAAGTCAAGGTCGGACTGTTCCTGGGAAGTGGGGGAGCGTTCGGTAGACACGGTCCAATGGTCGGTGATATCGGGAGGAAGGACCGAATTGCGGGACTGCACCAGGAGGCCACCCAGTACCGACCGTACGTCCAGACGATCCGTTTCCCGAGCCGCGGCCACGTGACGGATCACGCGGCGTCGGTCGTTTTCGGCGAGAAAGTCGACGACCCCCGTTTCGAAGCCGGGGGCGATGATGATCTCCGTAAAGATCTCATCGATCGCTTCGGCGGTAGGACGGTCCAGTGGGCGGTTCACGACGACGATGCCGCCGTAGGGGGATTGGCGGTCGGTGGCAAAGGCCTGCTGCCAGGCGGTCTCGAGCGTTTCCGCCGTGGCGACGCCACACGGGTTCGTGTGTTTGAGAATGGCACAGGTCGGATCTGCGTCCCGAAACTCGTCGATCAGGGAGATCGCGCCGGTAAGATCGAGGAGGTTGTTGAAGGAGAGGTCTGCGCCGTGAAGCTGATCAAAGAACCGACCGGGATCGCCGTACAGGGCGCCGGCCTGATGAGGATTCTCGCCGTAGCGCAGGGATTGGGCCCGAGGGAGGGTTTCGCGGTAAGTGCGTGGCAGTGCATCGTCCGCGTTTTCTTCCTCATCGGTGTCTACGTCGCCGAGATAATCGTGAATGGCCTGGTCGTACGCAGTGGTGTGGGCGAACGCGTCGGTGGCCAGCGCGCGGCGTGTTGCTTCGGACAGGCGCCCGTCGTTTTTTTCTAACTCCGTAGCGACGGCCTCGTAGGCGTCCGGGGTGGTCACGACGCCCACCGACGCATGATTTTTTGCCGCGGCGCGAATCATGGTGGGGCCCCCGATATCCACGTTTTCCATGGCCGTTGCTCGGTCCGTGTCCGGCTGTTTCGCGACGGACTCGAAGGGGTAGAGGTTGCAGGCCACGAGGTCGATCGGTGCGTCGCCGCGATCGTCGAGCGCGGCCCTATCATCGGGGTTGGAGCGGCGGGCAAGAAGAGCCGCGTGGATGGAAGGGTGAAGGGTTTTGACTCGACCTTCCAGTATTTCGGGGACGCCCGTGACCTCGGCGACGTCCGTGACGGGAAGACCAGCGTCTCGTAAGGCAGCGGCGGTCCCCCCGGTGGAAATGAGCTCCACGTCCAGCTCCACGAGCCGGCGGGCAAAGTCGACGATTCCAGTCTTATCGTAAACCGAGAGGAGGGCGCGTTCAATGCGGGGGGCGTCGGAGGAAGCGGTAGGCATTCGCTGGAGGGGAACGAACGTGATTAGAGAGAAGGTGGGGGGGATGGGTGGCGACGGTTCGGCTCATCGATTCGGACGGACCGGCCGTCAACTTCGATCCGGTTGTCGGCAAAGAGTCGTAGGACTTCGGGGTAGAGGCGGTGCTCCACACTCTTGATCCGCTTGGCAAGGGCCTGAGGCGTATCGGACGCGTACACGGGCACGGGTTCTTGAAGAACAACGGGTCCGTGATCGTACTCTTCGTCCACGAGATGGACGGTAACGCCGCTCCAATGCGCCCCGTATTCGATGACTGCCTCGTGCACGTTCATCCCGTACATGCCTTTGCCGCCGAAGGCGGGGAGGAGAGATGGATGAAGATTGGTTATCCGGTTGCGATAGGCGTCTACGACGTTCGCCGGGACCTTCATCATGTATCCGGCGAGGGCCACGAACTCGACCTCGTGGGCATCAAGCACCTCCAGTAATGCTCGGCCGAAGGAGGAGGGCTCGTTGAAGTTCTTCGGTTTCACGACCGCGGTGGGCACATTGGCCTGGTCGGCACGGTCGAGTGCACCGGCTTCAGGGGTATCGGCCACGCAGCAGGCTGGGGTGGCTGGTAGTGACCCCTGGTTAATGGCGTCTAGAATGGCTTGAAAGTTCGTGCCTCCACCGGAGGCGAAAACGGCAAGGCGCATCGAGTCCCGATCGAGGGTCACGACGAGAACGAGTTCCAGCGGACAAGAGTAATTCCTACGCCATTAAGGTGGGACAGGGCAACAGGAAATGCCAGACGTACGGGAGGATGATCCTGCAAAATTGGCGTGCAGATTAGCCCTCAGATCCGATGAAGACGAAGTTCTTCCTAACTCACCGTGCAGGGAGAACCGAGAGGGAGTAGGGTGCCAGTCCGGTGCGCCTTCCAATAGCTACAGGCTGCGCCGGAGGTCCTGCATGGCTTTCATGAGCTGTAGCAACTCGAAAACGGAAGAGGTTACATCACGCTGCGTGGGTGATGTGAAAAAGATCTGGTGGTGCGAACGGGGGGACTCGAACCCCCACGGGGGAGGACCCCCACGAGATCCTAAGTCTCGCGCGTCTACCAAATTCCGCCACGTTCGCAGGGTGACTTCGACTGGCTTTGAAACGCGACAGTCCAATTCTGGCGCGCCAAAGAGGTTCCGGGATCCCGCTACCGCTCCGACAGTTGGGAGCGACGTGCTTACTCATTTTGTCTTTTGACCACACAGGTCCTATCGGGCCGTCCTTTAATGCGTTCAGTCCGCTTTCTACTCCGGATCTTAGGGGTAGCACTACTCGCGTTTTCTCTCAGCAGCGCTGGGGGCTCTACCACTTTTGCCCAAGATCGTAGTGTCCCACGCTTCGGGTCCGTTGTACCTCTCGACACCGTGCAGGCTGGACCCTTCGACCTTGGTCGGGTGTGGTCGTTGAGGCAGGCGCCTCTTGAATATTTCCGGGAGTCGTACGGAGTGGATGCCGACGAGAAGGGGCTTCGTCACCTGCGTGACGGTACGGTGCGCCTTCCGGGATGCACCGGGACCCTGGTGTCGCCGGATGGACTTGTTTTGACGGCGGCGCGGTGCGTGCGTCCCTTCCTGTCAGCCCGTATGCATGGGGCCGACCCCGAGAGCTTTGTGGCGGAAAGACAGGCCGACGAACAGTCTCTGGCTGGGCTCCACGTCGACCGACTCGTTGAAACGGAGACGGTGACTGATCTTGTCGAGCAAAAGGGACGGGAGGCAGTCCGAGAGCGAATGCAAAGTGGGGCCGGAAGGGACCAGCACGTTGAGATTGTATTGGAGGAACAAGGCGATCGGTACGTTGCCTACACCTATCATCGATCCGAAGACGTCCGGCTTGCATTTTACCCCGATCGCGACGTGACGCTTGCCGGCCGTTTGGGGCAGCCCCTTACCTATCCCCAGCATGCCTGGGACGTAGCGGTCCTCCGAGTATACCAGGACAGCGTCCCGTTATCTACTCCCAGTCATCTCTCGATTCGTAGGACTGGCGTCCGGCCGGGTGACCCGGTCTTCGGAACCGGATATCCCGCTAAGACGCGTCGAGGAGAGACCCACAAGCAGCTTGCCTTTCAGCGCGACCTTCACCTTCCGGTTGAGCTGTCGCTGGCGGCGAACTGG
>PXTG01000103.1 GCA_003023365.1 Bacteroidetes bacterium QH_7_62_13
CCGTGCATGTCTCGGAGCACATCTCGTCCCTCTCGGGAGTGAACGGAGTAGAGAGTGCCGCTCGGGCTTCGAACTGAGTCGACCTTCACGACGGCGGACACCAGGGGATCGAGCTCTTGCGAAGGACCCTCTTCCAGTATGAGGCGCCAAGTTTGGGCCAACGTCTGGTCCTTGTCGACGGCAACTCTCGCGGAATCCGTTGCGAGGGAGACGTTCGAGCAGAGCGAGGGATTTTCGGCGCGGAAGCAGCCGGTTGAGTCCTGCACCGGAGCGATCGTGCGGAGAAGATGTGCCTCACCAATCAGAACGTAGCCGGTGCCCGAAATCCGAGGGTGAGCCCGCACGCTCACGGTGAACGTGTCGCCCGCCACTGCAGATGAGGGCGTGGTGAGTTCGACGGAGCCCTCGAACAGAGGAAGCGGTTGCCCCCGATCGCAGTCGAGGCAATCGAAGTCACACCCCGCGCGAGAAATAGACTGAGAAGCCCAAGGTACACCAGAGAGGTCCGCATGAGAAGGGGCTGAATGAGTGGAACTATGCCCTTGCCGGCGTCACGAAAGAAAGGTCAATTTGTGTCGATAGCAAATCGAGCACGAAATCGACGCGAACGCTGTCGTAGGGGGATTTGAACGGAAGTCCGCGTCAAACTGCTTTGGCTCGGGCGCGGCCAATCCACTTTCCTCTGGTGGATTGACGGTAGCCAAGAAACAAGAATTCTTGGTCACCGCGTGAAGTAGCGGAAGTCCAGTTCGGTATCTACCGGTAGAATCAGTGAAGTCACGACCCAAGTCCACATCTGAGTTATCACATCCATCAGGACGGTGGGTAAGAGTAACGACGGCGTCATCCACGGACGCGCCAGACGCTGTCGTGACAGTTCCGTACACGATGGCGTCCACAGTGTGGAGCGTGGAGTCGGTCGTTTCGCAGGCCCCGGCCGTCAGCACCAGTAGGACCACCGTGAACAGGGACAGTACAGCCCCCCAGCACGATTGTAAGTGGGAGAAAGCTTTCGTAAGCATGAGATCACCTCAAAATGGTCCGTGAAAGGTGAACTGTCCGTTTACGTTGGTTATTCGCAGACCCGATTCGTCGAGATCGCATCACAGCCAGGGTCTCCGTTGTTATTATTGACGACAAACGAGAAGTTCGAGGAGGCGCTTTCCGAGCCGCTCTGAACAGTAACCTTGATCTTCGCGTCCAGTGTCTGAGAAATTTGTCCTGAGCTCCAACTACACGAGGAAGAATTCCCGCACACGTTGAACCACGAAGACCCGGGGTTTTTCCGAACTTCCCAGGAATAGCTGTAAGAACCAGTTCCATTGGATGGAGAGGCCGTCCAGGTGCCCAATTCACCCTCGTCTAAATACTGCGAGCCGGACACGCTCACCGTCAACGGCGGCCCATCGTATTCTTCTCCGTACAGGTTTTTTCGCCAGAGCGTCTTCACGTCCGTGCGGTTCCAGCTACCGGGCTCCGTAGCAGACTCGCTAAACGACGACGGCGATGATGAACGAGTGTCGAAGTATCCGGAGTAACTGGGAATTTGACGCTGAAAACATGCGATCAGATGATCCACCCCATTCGCCCTTGAGCCATCCGTTTTGCACGTTTTAATGACGTCCGCGACATAGGAGCCTGGGTAGTCCGCCCCGTCGTGCGATTCATCAGAAGGATCTGTCAAGTCCCATAGGAACGCTGCGACAGCACCCTCAATGATTGCGCCATCGTTTGGGTCCCCATCACCACGGTCAGCTGGATAGAATTCGTTGTTTTCGAAATCACTCACATATCCGTTGCTGCTCTCTATACTAACGGCGCTATGATAGTTGGCGAATCCCTCGGAGTAAGCACACCGTATGCCGTGAGCACCGTCAGGATAGTGTACGTCTGGGCACTCCCCACTTGCCACGTTTCCGCCAAGAGCTTTTTCATGCACGGCGTGGCCGTACTCATGAGCAACGGTAAAGTCCCCTTGCGGACCTCCGATGTGGGAATCGGGATGGCCATCAGCCCCTGGTCTGTCCTTGATCACAATGACATCGTCACCTCCATCTGAGCACCAGGGCGAGATAAATGGGGGCAGAGAGCCACAGTAAAAGCTGTTGTCCACATCCCACTCGAGGTGAACGTCTATTTTTCCTCGCTGCACCTGGAAAAAGGAGCGCGACTTTGTGATGGTCTCGCTCATCCTCTTAAAGACGTGCGACATCTTGTAGGCGGCTCGTACGGGAATTTGCCGGCCGCAGTCCGTTGCGAATTCTCCCGAAAAGGAGCCAACAACGTCAGATTCTGTTTGGGGATGGTACACGCGAAGTCGATAGTTGTCCTGCGCGTGGATTGTGCCGGAGTACGACCCCGGTCCGTGAATGTCATCGGAGTAGCACGGAATGGTGACGGTGCCGTTGTCGTCGATCACCTCTGTGCTACTTCTCCGTTCCCGACCGAGCCCGTCGTACACGGTATAGCTCACGCGGGCTCCTGATAGGATTTCTGATGTCCCGGTCACTTCATTTTTGTAGTTTACGTAAATCGTCGTTACCCCGGTTGGGTTCGATATCGTGTTTTGAGAAGACAGTCCCGCATTGGCAACGGGAAGTTTGGGGAGCTCGTCCTTCATCGTGAGCGGGCCCGGTTGTTGCCGGGCTCCGTCGGGGAAAAGACTCCGATCAAACTGCTCGGTCACCTTGCCTCCGCTATCTGTCACCCACAGCCAGACGGATCGAGAGGCGGTATTTTTGATCCACTCACCACTTTTCGTCTGCAAATCTGCGTTTTCAGCCGAGGCACTGGCAATCACTTGATAGTATCCAGGCTCTTTGATGTGAACCGCCGTTTTTCGCTGAATCGCCTGCCCGCTTCCTACACGTCCTTTCCAGGAGCCTTCTTTTGGAAGAGGGGTTCCAGGTGCAAGCTTTGCGAGCTTTCCCTGGTTGCGCGCTTGAAGAGCAGCAAGTTCGGGAAGCGTAAGCCCCAAATGCGTTTGTTGAGCCGGAAGGGTTCCTCCTGCTTCCACGGAGAGTTGAACGGTGGATCCGGGGGTTAGTGGGCCGTCCACTTGGATATCGAGTGTCGAAAAGCGCATCTTCGCTGAGAGGCCCGATTTTCCGGTGTGGCTTTCTGAACCCGTACTCGTAGCCGAGGGGGTGTTCGTACTCGTAGCGGAGGAGGTGCTTGAAGTCTGGAGGGCACTCTGGTCGCATCCCGTAATGAAGAGTGCGAGAAGCAAAATTGTGAAAGGAAGCGCCGTTCTGATTGACATGACCGTTGAAGAATCCTTGGCGGAAAATGCGCGAGTTGAAAGAGCTGCATTCTGAAAGAGGGGTGTGCAAAAACTCTCAGGTACCGCTCTCCAATAATCTTGTGTATCTAACATAAGAACAAGAAAAAAAGACGTCAAACTCAGGGTCATCTTCAAAACTGATTTCTCGCTTTCGAACTGGTCTCTGGTAAAGTCTGATAAAGGAAGAATGGAGGCTCTGAGGTGGAGACTTCCGTATTTCCTGGTTCCAGAACCACCACGCGCAGAAAGAGAACTTGCAAAGAATAACACTGTTAAGTACAATGTGCTTGCGGGTTAACGATGTTAACCACTACCGAACGACGGCCCCGACGTCCGTTGACTGAGGACGGGCCGGCATTCTCATCTCCGTTCCATAACTTGGAGGGCTCGCCATGAATCTGCCCCTGTTTGACGTTTTTGCCAGCATGTCGACGACCGGTGTCGTCGTAGGCGTGCTCCTCGTGCTCTTCGTGCTCGGCTACACCGGAGCACCCCTCTGGCTCTGGGCGGTCACCGGGGCGGTGGGCCTCTACGGTGGGGGGGCGCCGCTCTGGATCTGGATCCCCTACGGTGTCCTCGTGGCCGTCTTCAACATCGGTCCGATTCGCCGCCAGGTCTCCGCTGCGCTCATGAAGCTGATGGAAGCCCTCCAGTTTCTGCCG
Source organism: Bacteroidetes bacterium QH_7_62_13 (assembly GCA_003023365.1). Taxonomy (GTDB): domain Bacteria; phylum Bacteroidota; class Rhodothermia; order Rhodothermales; family Salinibacteraceae; genus Salinibacter. The sequence continues at coordinate 3,946 of PXTG01000103.1, forward strand.
AAGATCTCGGAGACCGAGCAGACTGCGATCGACGCGGGCTCGGTGTGGATGGACGGGGAGCTTTTTTCGGGGAATCCCGATTTCGAGAAGGCCCTCGACCAGTTGTACCCGGAGCTTTCGGAGAAGGAGCAGGCCTTTCTGGACGGGCCCGTCGAGAAGGTTTGTGAGATGGTAGACGACTGGGACGTCCACCAGCGCGGCGACCTCTCCGCCGAAACCTGGGACTACCTGAAAGAGAAGGGCTTCTTCGGGCTCATCATCCCGGAGGAGCATGGGGGAATGGGCTTCTCCGCCGCCGGGCGAAGCGCGGTTGTGCAGAAGTTGGGTGGGCACTCGGTCCCCCTCGCGATTACGGTGATGGTGCCCAACTCGCTGGGGCCGGGCGAACTGCTGCTCCACTACGGCACCGACGAGCAGAAAGAGCACTACCTTCCGCGCCTTGCGGACGGCGACCTTATTCCCGCGTTCGCCCTCACCGAACCGAATGCAGGATCGGACGCCGGGGCGATGGAGGCGCGGGGAGAGGTGTTTCGGGACGAAAACGGGGAGATCAAGATTCGGCTCAACTGGGAGAAGCGCTACATCTCGCTGGCGGCCATCTCGGGCGTACTCGGCCTTGCTTTCAAGATGCACGATCCGGACAACCTGCTCGGGAAAGGGGAGGACCTGGGGATCACTTGTGCACTGGTTCCCACCGACGCCGACGGCGTGAAGCTGGGGCGCCGTCACGACCCGCTCGGCGTAGCCTTTTACAACTGTCCCACGGAAGGGGACGATGTGGAGGTCCCGCTTGACGCAATCATCGGCGGCAAAGAGGGTGCCGGCCGTGGCTGGGCCATGTTGATGGACGCGCTCTCGGCCGGCCGGGGCATCATGCTGCCCGCCCAGGCCGTCGGCGGCGGGAAGTATGTGACCCGCGTAGCTGGCGGACACGCCGCCATTCGCGAGCAATTCGGCCTGTCGATCGGAAAGTTCGAAGGCATCGAGGAGCCGCTCTCGCGGATTGCCGGATACACGTACATTATGGACGCCGCGCGACACTACACGAATGGAGCGGTGGATCGGGGGGAAAAGCCCGCCGTCGTGTCGGCGATTATGAAATACAATACGACCGAGATGCAGCGCGATCTCGTGAACGACGGGATGGACGTGCTGGCCGGAAACGGCATCTCGCGCGGCCCGAATAACCTGCTGGCGCTCGCCTACCAGTCGCTGCCCATCAGCATCACGGTGGAGGGAGCCAACATTCTCACCCGAACGATGATGATCTTTGGACAGGGGGCGATCCGGTGCCACCCGTACGCCTTGACCGAGATCGAAGCCCTGATGGAAGAGGATGTCGAGAAATTTGACGGTGCGTTCTGGAGCCACATCGGGCACGTCGTGCGCAACGGGTTTCGGGCCTTTGGGCTGTCGTTGACGCGAGGCTGGCTGGCAAGCTCGCCGGTGGGCGGGCCGGCGGCGCCGTACTACCGCAAGTTGGCGTGGGCCTCGGCGAGCTTCGCGTTTTTCGCCGACCTGGCAATGGGAAGCCTGGGCGGTGCGTTGAAACGGAAGGAAAAGATTACCGGGCGGTTCGCCGACATCCTGTCCTGGATGTACTTGGGCACGGCGGTGCTCACCCGCTTCGAGAAGGAGGGCCGCCGGCCGGAGCAGGAGCCGTTCCTGCACTGGAGCATGCAGTACGCCTTTGCGCAGATGCAGGAGGCGTTTGAGGGCCTCTTCGAAAACCTGACGGTCCCCGGGCTGACTTGGGTGCTGCGCGCAGTCGTCGGCCCGTGGTCGCGAGTGAACACCATCGGCTCGATGCCGAGCGACCGCCTCGGCGGAGAGATCGCGCAAGTCATTCAGGAGAGAGACGGGGCCCGCGAGTGGCTCACCGAGGACCTGTATGTACCAGAGGATACGGATCAGCCCCTCGGCGAACTGGAGGAAGCCTTTCGCCTCAGCAGGGAGGCCTACCACGTGGGACAGAAGATCAAGGATGCGATCCGCGACGGGCAGTTGCCGAAGAAGCGACCGCGCCAGGTGCTCGATGAGGCCCGAGACGAAGGAATCATTACCGACGAGGAGTACGAGGTGGTACACCGCGCGGACGAGGCCCGAGAACAGTACATACAGGTGGATTCCTTCGATCTGGACGAGTACCGCCAGCACCGGATGTTTCCCGGCAAGCCGACGGAGCGAGGAGCGTTCGCCTCGTCCGTCGTCCAGACCGAAGCGTCTGACGATGAGCCGTCGGTCGAGACGGACAAGATGGGGGACGGCGCCCCGTCGCCGATGGGCGATGGGGCCGCGGGCCCCTCGGAGTCGGAGACGGACGATGAGCCGTCGGACCGCCCTGAGCCCAGCGAGTCGGCCTAGTGCCGACCGGTCTCCTTTCCTCTACGAATACCCCGCAAGGGCCCGGAGAGGCATCCTCTCCGGGCCTTCGCTGTTTGAGTGAAAGAAACTGCCTTTCCGACATCTTTTTACCGCTCACCAACTCTCGATATGTCCGACGACTTCGCGCCTGATCTACTCGCTGACCAGCACATTGTCGTCACCGGCGGCGGGACGGGACTAGGCCGGGCGATGGCTCTACGGTTTGCCGACCTTGGGGCCGCCGTCACGATCAACGGCCGCCGCCCCGAGCCCCTGGCCGAAACGGTCTCTGACATTGAGGATGCCGGGGGGACGGCGGAGGGGATTTCGTGCAACGTTCGCGAGCCGGAGGCCGTGCAGGCCTTCTTCGAGGAGGCCGAAGAGCGACAGGGGCCCGTCACGCGCCTCGTGAATAACGCCGCGGCCAACTTTCTTGCGGCCACGGAGGACATTTCCCCAAACGGCTTCGACGCGATTGTGAAGACGAACCTCTACGGTTCCTTCTACTGCACGCAGGCTTGCGGGCGGCGTTGGCTAGATCGGGAGACGGGGGGTGTGGTGCTCTCCATCGCCACGACGTACGCGGAAACCGGGAGTGCCTACGTCGTGCCCAGTGCCATGTCGAAAGCCGGCATCGTGGCCATGACTCGCTCGCTCGCGGCGGAGTGGGGAGGAGAGGGCGTGCGCCTCAACGCCGTAGCCCCGGGTCCCTTCCCCACGGAGGGGGCCTGGGATCGCCTGGTGCCGGGGGACGATCTGGAAAGAAAGATGCGGGACCGCATTCCGGTCGAGCGCTTCGGGGAGCCGGAAGAATTAGCCGATTTGGCCAGTTTTCTGCTCAGTGATCTGTCTGCATTCATGAACGGGGACGTCGTCACCTTTGACGGAGGAGAGGCCCTGGCGGCCGGCGGCCAGTTCAATACCTTTACCCGCATGCCCCGCGAGCAAGTGAAGACGATGATGGAGGCGCTCAAGCCGGACTGATGGCCGCGAACAAAGACGAGGGACGTGGTCGAACAGCTGAGAACGATCCCCACGGGAGGCTCGAGTACTACAATTTGGAATGGTCTTGGCTTTGAGGAATGGTGCCGCGGTACATGCTTTCTACACATTCCGTTGATCATTGCTTAACACTAGTTCCTCACCATGCAGCCTCTCAGCCTCGAACTCTTTACCGAAGCGGTTGACGACGTTGAGCGCACGCAGTACCAGATCCTCGGTGGACTTAAGCGGGCACGAATGGCCTTTGAGGAGAAGCGAGTATACCCACACCTCGGTCGTCTCGTGGAGCTGCACGGGGCCCTCATGACTGTGTTGAAGCGGACGGAGGATGTCCGCACGACAGAAACCGGCCAGGTCACGGGCATCGACTGGGAAGAGAAGGCGCTGGCCTATGAGTGGCCGGAATTGGAGGACACGGAGATGGCAATCGTGGAAGACCTGATCCGGTGGGCGATCCCTCACATCCGAGAGGCGATTGAGGACGGGCGCGCCGTGTACGAGCGCGTGGAGGATAACATGGAGTTGGAGACGGTCGGCATCGTCCCGTCGTACCTCCAGGAGGGATACCTAATGGTGCCTGAACGGGAGGCCGACCAATTGCACGTGTTGCGCTACGAACTCTCCATTATTCAGGAGGAGGGGGAAAAGCACCGGGCGCTTCGGACGGTTCATTGCAAGACCGTCGAGGAAGAAGGCGTGGATGTCCATCCGTCCAGTGTGAAACTGGATCTTCTTGAAGAACGACGGGATCTCCCGAATCCGGCGACCTACTTTTCGGATATCGGACTTGAGGTGCCCTACGAAGAAACGTTGCTGCCAGTGGTAAAGCGCCAGCTAATACGTCGTCTGGCGACCGAGATGGGAGAGGGGTAGGGGGCCGGCCCCCAGCCCGGAAAAAGTCGGTTCAGTAGTGAGCCTTTCCTTCCTTCCAGGCTGAAGGAGAATCGAGAGAGCAGGGAAGGAAGAGCTCAACGGGGCTGAACTCGACGTTCGCGATGTATCATCTCTGTGTGGAAAAGAGTGCGTTCCACACCACCCTTTGAGGCGAATACCGGTGATTGTGCACATCCCGAATGGGCTGCCTCAGAGACCTGTGGGACCCTTCACGGGAAGGAGACTGTATCGGGACGTTGCGTCGAGGTCCGCCAGTTGCTATTCTTTCAGCCCTTCCCACACCCTCGACGCCGTCGTTTTTGCCCAAGAGATGCCCGCCACACCCGCGGCCTCCGAAGAAGAACAAGACGGCGAAACGGAAAAAGGCTGAGCCCGGAGGTCCCATTCCGGACTCGGCCGTGGATGCTGTGCGCTCGGGAGGATTCGAACCCCCGGCCTTCGGTACCGGAAACCGATGCTCTGTCCGACTGAGCTACGAGCGCGTGCTCAGAATGGATATCGGTTCACCAAGCGGATCGCCGGATTGTTCCTGCGAAAACTCCGCAAAGGGGCAAACTGCGTGCGGCGGGATACTTTCAACATGCGTCTTCCCAACGTGACGCAATCGCAGCATGGACCTGGATTCTGAACAGTCCTCCGATGCCGGCTTCCCCCCGTCGGTACGTCCGATCCTGGACGATCCCTGGAATCGGGGCCCAGGCGTCCCGCTGGACGGGCCGCTGGAGGGAACCTCGTTCTCGATTACCACGATGGGGTTTTTGACGGGCTTCCTGGCGCTCGGGACAGCATTTCTGGTGTTTCAGCTTGTTGTGAGCCCGGTCCTGCTGCTCGTGCAGATTGGCCTGTCGGAAGGCGGGATGGAGATGATGCAGACGATGTCCGACACCAGTGAGCTACTGGCGACGTATACCCGAGAACTTATCATCAGCAACAGTGGGGGGCAACTCCTCGGCTTAGCGGTGCCCGCCTTGATGATGGCGCGCCTTCACTCGACGAGGGTCACGGGCTATATTCGATTTCGGCGCGTGGATGGGCGCTTCCTTCTCTTGGCGGCCGTTGGGGTGGTTGCGCTACAACCTGTGGTGCAATGGCTCGCTCAGGTGAACCAGCAACTTCCACTACCCGAAGCCGTGCAGGCCTTTGAGCAGACGCAGCTGGAGCTGATTCAGACCGTACTGGAAAGCGGGCTGGGGACGACATTTAACCTTGTTGCCCTTGCGCTCATTCCGGCCTTCTGCGAGGAAATTTTGTTTCGGGGCTATGCTCAACGCCAGTTTGAGCGCGCTTCGGGGGCTGCGATCGGCATTGTTCTGTCGGGCGTACTTTTTGGCGTCTACCACTTGCGTCCGTCGCAGATACTTCCCCTCACCGTGTTGGGGCTCTACCTGGCTTATTTGACCTGGCGCACGGGGAGCCTCTGGCCGGCTATTCTCGTACACCTGATTCACAACGGACTGGCGGTACTTGCGGCCCGCTACGTGCGCGACCATCCGCAGTACGAGTTTGAAGCGTTGGAGCAGGCCCCCATGCCGTGGTACGCTGTTCTGGGCGGATTCGCCATTTTCGGTGGTGTCCTCTATGTTTTGCACCCGCTGGCGCGCCGCATCCGTGACGAGTAAGGCCAACGTGTCGAGCCGTTTTCCGCACAATAACTTCCTAGATCCATGAGCAAGCATGAGGAGTGGGTGAGTGTCTTTCGGACGGGGACTGATTACGAGGCCGATCTCGTGCGCGATCGGCTGGACGATAGTGGCATCCCGGCCGTCGTGCTTACACAGCGCGACCACGCGTTCAACCTCAACGTCGGCGACCTCGCGTCCGTCCACGTCATGGTGCCGCCGGACCGGGCCGACGATGCCGTTGAGCTACTGGAGGAGACGCTCGACGACGACGAGCTTGAGGAGGCGGCGCTAGGGGCGGACCCAAGTGCCCCGCCCGCCAATACGCCCGACGAAGACTCAAAGCTCGACTCCGGGCACGAGCACATGAACTTTTCTCCGCCGGAGGAAGAGGAAGAAGACACGGAATAGTTGCGGTGGTTGCCGGAGAGGGACCCGCTACTCGACGCAAACTGGTCAGGACCCCGGGGCCGTGAGCAATAACCTCCGACGTATTCTGACGGCGCTCGTTGCGGCGCCCGTTGTACTCGGCCTGGCCTACCTCGGGGGCTGGTGGTTTGCCGCTCTGGTTGCCCTCATCGGACTGGTGGGGCAGACGGAGCTTTACGACATGGCACGCACGACGGGGGCGGCGCCGAACTACACAGTCGGTCTCGTGCTTGGGGCGCTCGCGGTTGCAACGCTCGCCCATCCGACCTTGTGGCCGGTCGCCGCGCTGTGGCTACTCACGGGGATGGTCGTCGTCCCGTTTGTTTTGCCGCAGGAGGAGTTTTTAACGAGCCTTTGTGTCACGCTTGCCGGGGCAGTCTACCCGACAGGACTGCTCGGGGGGCTCGTTCTTTTGCGCACGGCTCGTACACCCGCCGTTGACGCCACGAGGGCTTTCTGGCTGACTGCCCTTACACTGCTGCTCGTCTGGGCGACGGACGTTTTTGCGTACTACGTGGGAAGGCGGTTCGGAAGACGCCCGCTGGCCCCGGACATTTCTCCAAGTAAAACGTGGGAGGGAACCCTGGGCGGGTTCGGGGCGGCGCTCCTGGTGGCTGTGGTTCTGAAGCTTACGGTGTTGGGGGCACTGGCGTGGTCGCACGTCGGGGCGCTCATCCTCATTGGGGGCGGCGTCGGCCAGATTGGGGATCTCGTAGAGAGCCAACTTAAGCGATCGACCGGCGCGGAGGATGCGAGCTCAATCTTGCCCGGGCACGGTGGGATGCTCGACCGGTTCGACGCGATGGCGGTTGCTGCCCCCCTCATTTATCTGTACCTCCACGGCATCGCAGGAATCGTGTAGACTGTCGGCGAGCCCATGCCGTCCTCTGAGGGGGCTTCGATCCCGGCACGCTGCCTTGTTGTGTCGCACCGCCGGGGCAAGGCGCCGGTATCGGGGATCAACGTCGGGGGGAACGTCCGGTCCGATGAAGAAGTTTACCGGGACCGAGTCATTTTGGGACAACCCGCAGAAATCGACATGGGTCTCTTTAAGGCAGGTCGGGGCCCCCGAGGCTTCAAGTACAAGCCCCGGTTTTACGATCCGGAGGAGGACGACGATCGGGAACTGAAGCGTCGCATGCGGGCCCGGGGGCGAGGTCGTGAGCGGAAGAGCTCACTGAGTCTCGTGGTCTTGATCGGTCTCCTCCTCCTCACCCTCTTCCTTTACACGTCGCTCTAACTACGCACTTCATCCGTCCTGTGGCCGACGACACCGCGACGTCCGAAGACGGCATCATTCAGGTGATGTCGGACCGCCTCGCTAACCAGATTGCGGCGGGTGAGGTGGTGCAGCGCCCGGCCTCCGTGGAGAAAGAGCTCGTCGAGAACGCCATCGATGCCGGGGCGTCGTCAATCGAAGTAATCCTGAAGGATGCCGGGAGCACACTGGTGCAGGTGATCGACGACGGGTGCGGCATGAGCGCCGAGGACGCGGTCCGCTGCTTCGAGCGCCACGCCACCAGCAAAATCCAGTCGGTCGATGACCTTGAGCGGATTCGGACACTCGGGTTTCGGGGGGAGGCGCTCGCGTCGATTGCGGCGGTCGCGCAGGTGGAGCTCAAGACGAAACGGGTGGAAGACGACGCCGGGACGCTCGTGACGGTCGAAGGGGGCGAGATCGTTGAGCAGCGGCCCTGTGCCGTTCCGGACGGCACCTCCGTGGCGGTGCGCAACCTCTTCTACAACATCCCGGCCCGCCGCAGTTTTTTGAAGACGCCCGCCACGGAACTGAAGCACCTCACGACGACGGCGCAGTTTCTAGCCCTCGCCAATCCCCGAATTGCGTTTCGGGTGGAGCACGACGGGCACGAGCACTATGATCTGACCGCCGCAGAGGCGGAGGATCCGCACGCCGCCCTCAAGCACCGTGTTCTCGGCCTCTTCGGGGACGAGCACGCCGACGAACTGGTGCCGGTCGAGGATTCGTCGAGTGACCTTACGGTGACGGGTTTTGTCGGGGAGCCCTCGTTCCACCGGAAGACGCGCGGGGAGCAATTTCTGTTCGTGAACGAGCGGTACGTGAAAGATCGCTACCTGAGCCACGCGGTGAAGAAGGCGTACGGCGATGTGCTTCCGGACGGAGCCTTCCCGTTTTTCGCCCTCTTCCTCACCATGGATCCGCGACGGGTGGACGTAAATGTGCATCCGCAGAAGGCGGAGGTAAAGTTTGACGACCAAAGTGGGATTTACGGATTTTTGCGGAGTGCAGTACGGCGTGCCCTGGGTCGCGTCCATGCGACGCCGCAGATGGAGGGGGAGGAGGAGACGGACGAATCCGATCAATCCCCGTCCGGCTCCGGCCCATTGAGGAATAGAGGTAGCCGGTCGCGTCCCACGCCCACGTCGTTCCAGCCCCGCCGGTCGTCGGACGAGGAGGGGGCGTCAGGGAATCCGTCGTCGCGGAGCGGATCGTCCCCCCATTCTGTCCCTTCGTCACGCTCGCCGAGCCGCGACCGACAATCCAACGACGACTCGTCCGTCTCCCCCGGCGAGCAATCCGATGAACTCTACCGCCCGCCGGAGGCGGCGTCGGACGAGAAATCGGACATGGGGGCGACTGGGGAGGAGAGCGAAGCGGAGACCGATCGCCGTCCGGTGTGGGGCCTCCACGATACCTACATCGTCACGCCGACGGATACGGGCATGATGCTCGTCGACCAGCGGGCGGCCCACGTGCGGGTCCTGTATGAGCAAAATCAGCGGCGTCTCCAGCAGGAGCAGGGCACTTCCCAGCAGCTCCTGTTTCCCCACACCGTGGAGCTTTCGCCCACCGACGCGGATCTCCTCGACGATCTGCTCTCCGACCTGCGCGCCCTGGGGTTTGAGGTGGAGACGATGAGTGGACGGACCGTGGCGGTACGCGGGGTGCCCACCGACGTGCCGGACGGGGACGAAGGAGGGATCCTCGAAGAGATTCTGGAGCAGTACAAGTCTGAGCAGGATACAGTGGAGGACGAGCGTCGCGATCAACTGGCCCGTACGATGGCGCAAAAGAGTGCGGTCCGTCGCGGACAACCGCTTTCGGAGTCGGAGCGCCGATCCTTGCTCGACGATCTTTTCGAGTGCGAGATGCCGTACGCCGACCCGACCGGCACGCCGACCCTCGCCAAGTGGTCGATGGAGGAGATTGCGGATCGGTTTGGCCGGCAGGTGTAGGAAAACTACAGGGAGAGCCGGCCCTCTTCGTCGCGGCGACCGGACCGACAGTGCTCGCCCGTCCCTGTGAGACGGGATCCGCTGGCGAGTATGGGGGGCAGGACGCCCGGCCAAATCGGTTCGGCGGGCCGATATCGCTTTTCGGGCTTGCTCATTCACAGTGCAGACCGATGGCACACGACCTCGTGGACAGGGTTGCCGGGGAGATCGACCGGCGTGACCTATTGTCGGACGGCGCCCGTGTGCTGGTAGGCGTAAGCGGGGGATGCGACTCGATGACGTGCCTGGCGCTACTGCGGGAGATGGGATACGAGGTCTACGCCCTCCACGTCAACTATGGTTTGCGGGAGAGCGCAGATGCCGACGAGGCCCTCGTCCGAAAGTGGTGTGCCGATCGGGAGCCGACCGTTCCGCTCGCGGTGGAGCATCTGGATGCGGAGGCCCGCGCGGCCGCTCGGGACGAGTCGTTGCAGGAAGCGGCCCGTGCCCTCCGTTATGAGGCACTGGTCAACCACGCCGACGACGTCAACGCCGCGGCTGTAGCAACGGGCCATCATCGCGACGACCAGGCCGAGACGCTCCTCCTCCACCTTCTTCGCGGCAGTGGACCGGAGGGCCTGGCCGGCATGCCCCCGAGCCGACCGATGGGAGCGACCTCCGATGTGCGCCTTATCCGTCCCCTACTAGCCACATCCCGGGCCGAGATTGAAGCGTACGCTGAGCAAAGGGGCGTTCCGTGGCGGGAGGACCCATCGAATCGCGACGGGTCGTACGATCGGGTGTGGGTCCGGACGGAGCTTCTGCCGCTTTTGGAGGAGCGCTTCCCCGGTGCGTCGGAAAACGTGGCACGGGCCGCCCGCCTAACGGGCGAGTACGTCGAGCACACGGTGACGCCCGCCCTGTCGGAACGGATGGGCAACTGTTATGTCGATTGCGAGGCCGGGGGGGCGCTTCGTCTCTCCGGTCTCCGCGCCGAGCCGTCCGTGTGGCGCCGACGCCTGGTCCTGGCTGCGCTGGAGCGCACCCTCCCCGACGCCCCCCAGACCGCCGCGTTTGCCCGAGCAGTGGAGGGCCTGATTGGAGCGCAGGTGGGCCGCCGGGTGGAAGGGGGAGGGGGAACCATTTGGCGCGAGCGCAACTGCCTCCGCTTCGTCCCTGCGACCGCTGCCCCGGAGCCGGTATGGCCGCCCATCCCGGTGCCGTGGGGGGAGGCCGTCTCGCTGGAAGGGGGCACGCTCCGGATCGACCTCCTCGACACCGGTCCCGAGTCGCTCGACGCCGGGACCCCGAACATCGAATACGTGGACCCTCGGCCTGGACGGCACGAAGCTCGTGGGGACAATGCTCACGGACGCCAAGGTATCCCCGCACCGCCGGCCCGGCGTACACGTTGTGACTACCGACGAACACCTGGCCTGGGTCGTCGGGCATCGGCTCGACCACCGGGTGCGCGTGCGCCCCACCACGAATCAAGTCGCCCGTCTCACCTGGGATCCAGGTGAAAAACCCTCGGACGATTGCATTTCGACCTAGGTCCCGCGTAGCTTTGCCACTGCGTCTTTCACCACCCGCACTATCACCCATCGCTGGTCCGCCGCTCATGCCCACCCCGCGCGACCTCACCGAGGCTCCCTTGCAACTGGACGACGCCACCGTCACCTACCGTGGCGATCGCTTTCGCCGCTACCTACACGCCGATACAATCCGGTCCCGCGTCGCGGAGATGGGAGCGCAGATCACGGAGGATTACGCCGACACCACCCCCATTCTCGTGAGCGTACTGAACGGTGCCTTCATGTTCACCGCCGACCTGATGCGCGGCATCGACACGGACTGCGAGATCGACTTTATCAAGCTCTCCTCCTACGGGGCGGCGAAGGTGTCGAGCGGGGAGGTTCACGAGCTCAAAAGCGTAGACGCCGATCTTGAGGGACGAGACGTGCTCATTGTGGAGGACATCGTCGATACCGGGCTCTCGATGGACTTCATGAAGGAGCGGCTCCTGGAATACGACCCCGCATCGCTACGGGTGGCCACTCTCCTGCACAAGCCGACCGCCACGGAGCCCGACCTTACGCTCGACTACGTTGGGTTCCAGATTCCGGATCTGTTCGTCATCGGCTACGGGCTCGACTACGGACAGTTGGCCCGGAACCTTTCCGACATCTACATCCTGGATGAGGGGTAAACGACGCTCGTACTCTTTTCACCCGCTACAGCCTCGTCTCGTGTCCGATTCATCGCCCCAAATCTTGGTCGCCTACACCGGCGGCACGATCGGGATGAAGGCCACCGAAGAAGGGCATAAACCGGTCTCCGGCTACCTTCAGAAGCAGATGGCGGCGCTCCCCCCGTTCCAGGCCGCCGACGTACCAACCTACGAGGTCCACGAGTTCGATCCGCTCCTGGATAGTTCCAATCTTACCCCCGACGAGTGGTTGCGCGTCGCCCGGGTCGTGCGCGACCGGTACGAGGACTACGACGGCTTCCTCGTGGTGCACGGCACCGACACGATGGCGTTTACGGCGTCGGCGTTGTCGTTCATGCTCCAGCCGCTCGACAAGCCGGTGATTCTTACCGGATCGCAGCTCCCGCTGGCGGAAACGCGCACCGACGCGCGGAGCAATTTGCTCACGTCGCTATTGCTGCTGGGAACCTACCCCGAGCGGCTCACCGGGGTCCACCTCTTCTTCAACGACCGTCTCTATCGGGGCAACCGCACCACGAAGGTGAACGCCGACTCGTTTTCTGCCTTCGACTCCCCGAATTTTCCCCCGGTGGGCCGGGCGGGGATCGACCTCGACGTCGATTGGAGTCGCGTGCCTGCCGGGCAGACGCCGCCCCGGGCGCCGACGGTGACGGCCCTCGGGGGCGCGACGGTTTCGGCCTTTCGGCTCTTTCCCGGCCTGGAGGCCGACTACCTCGACAATGTGCTAGCGCCTCCGGTGCAGGGAGTGGTGCTCGAATGCTTTGGGTCCGGCAACGCGCCGGCCCAGAACGACGCCTTTCTGCGGGCCCTCCGGGAGGCCACGGCGCGCGGCGTCGTGATCGTGGCCGTGACGCAGCCGCTTCGCGGCACGGCCGACCTCGACCTTTACGCTACCGGGCAGGCCCTCGCCGACGCGGGCGTCGTGAGTGGCTACGACATGACGACGGAAGCGGCGCTCGCGAAGCTCTACTTTCTCTTTGAACAAAGGTACACACCGGAGAAGGTCCGGTCACTGGTCCAACAAAACCTCCGCGGGGAGCTCACCCCACCGGACGAGGTGTCGTCCTCCCTCGGGCGAGCCCGTCGCCGGCTGGCGGGATATCAGTGAGACGCAGGTCCGTCCGCTCTACTGCTGTGGTCTTCCTGAGACGGATAGAGAGCGCTAAACTCCGTCCCCAATCGTTCGTTAGACCCGATCCATCTATGACTCGCAAGACCAACGCATAACCAGTTGGTCTCGTGTTTCCCCATTCGGCACTAGTCACCAATCCGCGCTTGTCATGAAGTTTTTCGTCGACACCGCCGACCTGGCCGACATTCAGGAAGCGAACGACATGGGCATTCTCGACGGGGTTACTACGAACCCGTCTCTGGTCAAAGAACAGGGCAACATCGACTTCCACGAGCACGTCTTCAAAATCTGTGAGATCGTAGACGGAGACGTCTCCGCCGAGGTCACGGCCACAGATTTTGACGGCATGATGGACGAGGCCCGGACTCTTGATCAGGTCCACGACAATGTTGTGGTGAAAATTCCCTTGATCAAAGCAGGGATCAAAGCCCTCCGCGCTCTGGACGAAGAAGGGATCGAGACGAACTGTACGCTGTGCTTTTCCCCGTCGCAGGCCCTGCTCGCCGCAAAGGCCGGGGCCGATTACATCAGTCCCTTCATCGGCCGGATCGACGACATTTCCTCCGACGGGATGACGCTCGTCGAGGAGATCCGCCAGATCTACGACAACTACGGGTTCGACACGGAAATTCTGGCGGCTTCCATCCGGCACCCCACCCACGTCAAGCGTGCGGCGCTGGCGGGGGCCGACGTGGCAACAATGCCGTTTGAGACGCTGCTGAAGCTGCTCGATCACCCGCTCACCGATCGGGGGCTGGAGCGCTTCCTCGACGATTGGGAAGACTACAAGGAGGCCCGAAAGGCGGAGGCGGGCATGGCGTGAGTGCGCGGGCATCGTTGGGGCGGGGTTGTTCTGTCCACGTGTCTGGAGAAGAGGCGCGTCGATCCGTCGGATTTTGCGTCTGTACTACTCTCTATGAAGTTTCTCGCCCTGGGAGATACGGAGGAGATCGGTGCCAGCTGCCACTTTCTAGACATCGGAGGAACCGGCATTGTCCTGGATGCCGGCACCGATCCGCGTCGCGAGGGGCCTGATTCGCTGCCACGCTTTGATTGGGTGCGCGAGCGGGCCCAGAGTTATGTTGATCACGCCCTCATCACGCACGCCCATCACGACCATATGGGCAGCCTCCCCGTGCTGGTGGAGGAGTTTCCGCACGCGATGGCGCACATGACCGACGCCACGAAGCAGTTGCTCGACTTTTTGCTGCCCGCGTCGGCTCGCCTCCAGAAGAAGCGGTACGAGCAGGGCGAGACCCAGCACGAACCGCTCTTCGCGGAGGAGGATCTCGACTTCCTGAGCCACGTCTACCTCAGTCACGAACTGGAGAAAGATTTTGACCTGACGGGAATAGAGGGGAGTACGTCCGTCAAGGGACGTTTCTACTCGGCGGGGCATATTCTCGGGTCGGTCGGGACGGAGCTTCGGTTTGAGGAGAAGGGGGAGGAGCGGCGGCTCTTTTACACCAGTGACACGAATATGCAGCCTCAGTCCATCATTCCGGGGGGCGAGTACCCGTCGACGGCGGATGTGCTCGTACTCGAAACCACGCTGGGGGCCGACGAGGAGGCCGAGCAGACCAGTCGCCCCGAGGAGGTCGAGAAGTTTCGGAAAACGCTCGGCCGAGTCATCGACCGGGGCGGGACGGCCCTGATCCCGGTTTTCGTCATGGGCCGGGCCCAGGAGATGCTGGCGATGCTGCAGCGCCTGAAAGACGAAGGGACCATCCCGTCGGGCGTCCCCATCTACACGGCGGGGTCTATGCGGGCGATCGCCGGCATCTACGACGACACCAACGACACGACGCCCCGGCTGGATGAGGAGTTCAAGGTGTTCGACGTAGAGCAGGAGCGGGTGCCCTACGAGAGTGACGCCAAAACGGAGATTTTAGAGGGGCCCGGCATTATGGTGGTGAGTAGCGGCATGATGTTCGAGCCGACCCTTTCGAACGTCCTCGCGCGCCGCATCGTGGAGAATGAGGAGGACGCCGTGCTCATTGTGGGACACGCGGTGGAAGGAACCCCTGCACGGCGCCTCCAGGACGCGGCGGCGGACGGGCAGGGATCGCCCGTCATGCTGGCGGAGGGGCACGGCCCACAGCCCGTCTACTGTACGGTCGAGCGGTTCCGCTTTTCCGGCCACAGCCATCGCCGCGACTTGTTGGCCATTGTCGACGATCTTTCGCCCGAGACGGTCTTGCTGGTACACGGCGAGCCGGAGGCGCAGGCCTGGATGCGGGAAAACATCGAGCAGCGGCACCCGGAGATCGACGTGCGCCGGCCCGACTGGGGAGAGATGATTGAGATCTGATCGTTCTCCAGGGGGGATGGGCCCGGACTGTTCCTTGCAGCCCGCTTCTTTGTCCCTCCAGCTCCTACGTCCATTTGCCGCCTCCTCTCGTAATGGAGCGATCCGCCCCGCGCTTGAGGGGGACGATTCACCAGCGATCGGCGTCGTCAGGAGAGGCGATCGGCGGCCCGACTGCCGTTTTCGAGGTGGCTCGTGTCGTTGCGGAGCCGGATGTGCCAGTCATCCTCCCGTCGGACCACCCGCGTGAGGCTGGCGAGGGGACAGCCGGGATCGGGCACGTCCTGGCCGATGAGGCCATGCAGCACGCCGAGCACCGTCATGCCGTGGCCGACGAGTAGTAGCGTCTCGTCGGGGTACCGGTCGGCCAGGCACTGTCCCGTCGCGCCGATCCGGGCCAGCGACTCATGCCGTGACTCTGGGTAGGTAGGGGTTCGGCATGGATCGTGACCCTGCTGGACCCGGTCGAATTGGTCGGCGAGGGTCGACGGGGGGAGCGTCTCCGCCTTTCCAGCAAACCAGTCGGGATTTTGCCACTCGCCCAGTCCGGGCTCCAGGTACACAGGCTGGTCGAGGGCCTCGGCCCCGGGACAGGCCGTCTCCACGGCGCGAAGGAACGGGGAGGAGACGATGCGGTCCACGTCGAGCGTGCCGATGCGGCGACCTAGTTTGCGGGCCTGCCCCATGCCATCCGTCGACAGGGCGGGGTCGTGCGGACGGTCGGCCGTCTTTGCCCAGTCGGGGTCGACGAAGTCTTGTCGGTTGGCGTGACGGGCGAGCCAGATGGTCTGCATAGATGCGAATGGGTACTGGTGAAGAAGACGCTGAACCGGCGTTGAGAATGTCGTCTCCCAACACCGGTTCGGCAGTCGGATGTGCCGGGCCGATGTCCTTTCATCTCTTTCACCGACGCCCGTTCCTCGATGCGGACGGCGACGCTCAACGTCCACCGCCTGGATTGCCAATCCGTCGACGCCCGGCTGGGCCCCTGCCCGACTGGCCGTTTTTTATTTTT
>PXTG01000104.1:0-14190 GCA_003023365.1 Bacteroidetes bacterium QH_7_62_13
AACGATCTTAGGCGAGTGCTCAGGACTCTATATTCTCGCCCCTGGGGGGGAGCGTCTCAAACTCGTCGTTACGACGATCGATCCGGCTCGCTCGTCCCCTAAAGTCGACCGACCCGGCGGCCCCCCGTCTCAATACCGACCTCGGTCCCGGTCTTTTCGGGGGAAGGACCTCTATCGTCCTCGCCTCTACACCTTCCCGCCTTCTTCCTTCGACAGGGCCTCCGCAATCCGTCGGGCGGTCGCGGCGAAGGGACGGACCGACCACCCGAGTTCGGTCCGGGCCCGTGTGTTGTCGTAGCGGTGGGTCTGGGTGGCGGTGCGGGCGGTGGACCGTGTGAGGGCCGGGCGGGTGCGGGTGACCGTGGCGACGGCCTCGGCCACCGCCGCCCCGGTCTTGATCAGAAAAGAGGGCGCCGTGTACGAGGGCGGATCGACCCCGAACGCGTCCGCGAGGGTGTCGGCGATGGTTCGCCACGAGAGGTTCTCTCCGGCAAGCAAATACCGGCGCCCCGTCTTCCCGCGCGCCATGGCCCGGCGATGCCCCGTCGCCACGTCCTCCACGTCCACCACGTTGGTCCCGCCCGGCGGCACCGCCGGGAGCCACTCGCGCCGCACGGCGTTCACGATACGGCGCGTGTTGGTGTCCGGGCCGCCGGCCCCGAACACGAGCGAGGGATTGACGATCACCGCGTCGAGGCCCTCCGCGATGCCGCGGTGCACCTCCAGCTCCGCCCGCCGCTTCGAGCGGGCGTAGAACGAGCGGGTTCCGGCGTCCCGCCACTCGACGGTTTCGTCGATGACCGTATCGGCGGCGACGGGTCGGCCGAGGGCGGCGATGCTGGAGGTGTGGACGACGCGATCCACCCCCGCCTTCAGGGCCGCGTCGACGACGTGGGCCGTGCCCTCCGCATTAACCCGGCGGAGCGCCGCCCGGTCGCGCCGGGCAAAACTCACCTTCCCCGCCACGTGGTAGACCCGATCGACGCCGGCCATCGCCTCGTACAGGCCCCGGGCGTAGGTCAGGTCGCCGACGGCGTGCTCCACTTCGCCGGCCACGTCCCCGAGCAACGCCAGCGACGAAGAATCCCGTCGAAGAATGCGCACGTCGGTGCCGTCGGCCACGAGCTGCCGGGTGAGCACCGACCCAATAAATCCCGTCGCGCCCGTCACCAAAACCTTGCCGTCCGCGGCCATGAATGCGCGCTCGTCTCCTGCAAAAGTGCAAATGGGCTCAAAATCCTCCTCGCCCCAACGTTCCCCCCCCCACGGATCTCCTCGGGCCGGAGGCCCACGGGCCCAGGGATCTACGCCGGCTCAATCTCAATCAACAGGGCCTCCTTGTCCCCCGCCTCCCCACTTTCGACGTGGACGGTCCCCACGACTCCGCCGGACGGCGCGTTCAACTCGTTCTCCATCTTCATCGCCTCCAGCACCAGGAGTCCCTGCTCGGCGGCGACCTCGTCGCCCTCCTCCACGAGGATGTCCAGCACGAGGCCGGGCATTGGGGCCCGCACCACGCCGCCGGCGGCCTCGTCTTCCCCGAGCCCAAACTCGTCGACCAGCAGGTCCTGCTCGTCTTTTACCTGCACCTCCGTCCGCTGCCCATCGATGGTCACGCGCATCGTTCCATCGCCCACCGGCTCGACCGAAACGGGCACGCTCGTGCCGTCCACGATGAGGGACACGTACCCGTCCCGGAGCACCTCGAAGGTGAACGGCTTCGGCTCCCCATCCACGATCAGCTGGTCGTCCTCAATCGAAATATCGAACGTCCGATCGCCGATGACGGCACGATAGTTCGGGGTTTCCATGCGTACGGAAAGCAGGCGGTGGGCGAGGCGAGTATTCCGAGTATTCGAAAGAAAAGAACCAGAGCAATTTCGCACAACCTCTTCCCACGGCGTATCGTTCGCCTCCCTTCCGCGTCCTCTTCTTCCGGAATCGATTTTCTCGACCGTGGCCGAAGACGTACGACTCACTCCGGACCTCCTGATTCGTGCCTACGCCAGCGGGATTTTCCCGATGGGTGACGAACGAACGGGCACGGTGCGCTGGTACTCCCCGGATCCGCGGGCCCACCTGCCCCTTCCTGACTTCCACGTGCCCCACAATCTGCGACGACGGGTGCGGCGCGGTGAATTCGCCGTCACGAGCGACGAGGCGTTCGGGGGCGTCATTCGTGCCTGCGCCGACCGGACGCGGACCTGGATTACCCCGCGCATCATCCAGGCCTACACGCAGCTCCACGAGCGAGGCTTCGCCCACAGCGTCGAGTGCTGGCAGGACGGGGAGCTGGCCGGCGGCCTCTACGGCGTCGCACTCGGGGGCGCCTTCTTCGGGGAGTCCATGTTTTTCCGAGTCAGCAACGCCTCTAAGGTCGCGCTCGTCCACCTCGTGCGCCAGATGCGGGCCGGCGGGTTCCGGCTCCTGGACACGCAGTACTCGACCGATCATCTGGAGCGCTTCGGCGTCGCCGAGATCCCGCGGGCCGAGTACATGCAACGGCTCAACGAGGCACTGTCCGTGGACGCGACCTGGTGGCCGCTCGACGAGGACGACGCCTCCGCCCTCGACCGGCCGATCGGCGATTTCGACGACGCGGAAACGCCTCCGGGAAACGAGGCCGGACCGAATGGGTGAAATGGGCGACTCAGAACCCGTTTGGGGAGGGGGCGCGAGTCAACGCGGGCAACGGCTTCAGTCGAAGCCCTTCCGCCAACCCGCTTTTTCTTGCTTCCTCCCGGCCTTGCCGCCCCTGTGATCCGTTCGCTTGTTTCTGCCATTGGGCTCTCCCCCGCGGCCACAGCTCTCCTGCCGGTAAGGGGCCGGCCCGCCTCGGAGGCTCCGTCCGAGTCCGCCGCCGGCCCCGACCTGCCCGATAGCGTCCTCGTTTCCCCCGACGCCACGGCCCGTCGGTTCGAGGCGGCCCAGGACCCCGCCCAGGACGCAACGGGGGAGACGGTCCTGGTGATGGGCCGTGGAGTGGCCGCCGAAGACACGTCCTATTCGGGGTTTACCCGGCGCCTCGCGGAGCAGCGCTTCCGGAACGGCACGATGCGGGGCTACTGCAGCCGCCTACACTACTTCGTGGAGTGGCCGGCCGACAACGAAGACAGGGGACTGCTCCGTGCCTCCCTCTCCAACGGGGTCGTAGTTTCGCCCGATCTTCAAGGCTACGTGCAGACGGTCGACCGGCAAATTGGTATCGTGGTAGCCCGTCCGCGGCCCGGGCCGTGACCGACGGCTCAACGGGCCGCCCTGGTTCACTGAACACTCATCGATCTCTTTCTTCTCTCCACCATGCAGGACCTTCAGTGTCTTGGCGTGTACACCAGCGGGGGCGACGCCCCCGGGATGAATGCGTGCCTCCGGGCTGTCGTGCGCACGGCCCTCGCCAACGACCTCGATGTTACTGGCATCCGACGCGGATACGAGGGGATGGTCGAAGGGGATTTCGTGGAAATGGACCGGCGGTCCGTCTCCAACATCGTGCAGACGGGCGGGACGATGCTCAAGAGCGCGCGGTCCGAGGCGTTTACGACCGAGGAGGGACGAGCGCGCGCCGTCCCTACCATCGGCTACGACACCGCCCTGAACACGGCCATCGAAAACATCGACCGCATTCGGGACACGGCCGACGCGCACAATCGGCTCTTCCTGGTGGAGGTGATGGGCCGGGACTCCGGGTTCATCGCCCTCAACTGTGGCATCGGCGGGGGGGCGGAGCTGATTCTCATCCCGGAAACGATTACGGAGATGAAGAGGGTGAAGGAACGCATTCTATCGCTCATGACCGCTCAACGTCGCTCCACGATTGTCGTGGTGGCCGAGGGCGACGAACTGGGCGGCGCCCGTGGGATTGAACAGGCCCTCCGCGACGACCCCGACTTCTCCGACATCGACCTGCGGTCGACGATTCTCGGGCATACGCAGCGCGGGGGCTCCCCGACCGCCAGTGACCGCGTCCTGGCGAGCCGGCTCGGGGTGGCCGCCGTCGAGGCACTGCTCGACGGTCACACGGACGTGATGGTGGGCGTCGTGAACGGCGAGATCAAGCTCACCCCCCTCCGAAACGTCTACGGCCGTCGCAAGTCCATCGACTACGACCTCCTGAAGCTGACACAGATTCTGAGCTGAGGAGCGGCCCGGCGTCTGGAAACCGCTCCGCTTCTGTGGTGGAGCACACCGATTGCCTCCGGACCGTCCGCGCGGGACCGCTCCTCCTGGCGTCCGTTGATTATCCCTGCATCCCCCTCCCTCCATGAGCAGTCATCCCCCTATCGGCGAGGTCGACGGCAAGGCCGAGGCGATCGAGGACATGTTCGACGCCGTGGCCCCGCGGTACGACCTGCTGAATCGGGTCTTGAGCCTCGGCATTGATCGATACTGGCGCACCCGGACCGTCCGTCTGCTGGCGGATGAACAACCCACCCGCGTGCTCGACGTGGCGACCGGCACGGCCGATCTCGCCATCAAGGCCGAGCGCATGCTGCACCCCCGCAAGATTGTGGGGGTCGATCTCTCGGCCGAGATGCTCGCGCACGGGCGGGAGAAGCTGGATCGCCTCGGTCTCTCGCCCCGCATCTCGCTCGTGCAGGGCGACGCCGCAACCCTGCCGTTCGAAGACGGGGCCTTCGACGCCGCCCTCGTCGCATTCGGGGTCCGCAACTTCGAAGACCTGCACGCCGGGCTGCGGGACATTCGGCGCGTCCTGCGTCCCGGCGGCACGCTCGTCGTGCTTGAATTTAGCCGTCCCCGCCGCTTCCCCATCAAACAGCTGTACGCCTGGTACAATCGCCACGTCCTTCCCCGGATCGGCGGCACCCTGAGCCCGGCGCAGAGTGCCTACGAATATCTGCCCCGTTCCGTCGCCGCTTTTCCCGACGGCACCGATTTCCTCGACCGGATGGACACTGCCGGATTCACCGATCTGCTGTGGACGCCCCTCACCTTCGGGATCGTCTCCCTCTACCGAGGCGTCGTCCCGCATCGATCTCCGTCGGCGTCCTGATCCCGCGCGGAACGTCTGTTGGGCTGTCGTCACAGGGGTTGGAGCGGATGTCAGCCGCGTGCAGCCCCCCTGTTCTCTGGGCATTCCTCTCGAACGTTCATTGTCTCAACAATCTTCCTCCTCCAACGCCGCCCCCCCACGAACGACTGCCGTCCGCCCGCGTAAAGCAGGAGTCCGTATTCTTCCGAAGCCCGACCGACGCGTGATGCAGTTCATCAACCAGCCCGACGCCGAGAACGATGAGGAATGGTGGGATCGGTTCAAGGAGTTGCTCGACGACCAGAACGACTGGCCGACCCAGTACACCTTCAAGTTCATCGCCCCCGCGAAACGAACCGACGACCTGAAAGACGTCTTTGGCGATCACCCCATCCGCGTTCGCGAGTCCAGTAAGGGCAACTACAAGAGCGTGACGGCTCAAATCCGCATGTCGTCGAGTGAGGAAGTAATCGCCATCTACGAGGAGGCCTCCCGCATTGAGGGCGTGATCTCTCTCTGATGCCGATGCGCGATCCGCACGTCGTGAACCGACTAGCGCCCAGGGACTTATGCGAACGGTAACGGCCTCTGCGCTCTGTCTCTTGACCCTCCACCTGGGGTGCTCGGAGGACCTCACCTGGACGGCCGTCGACCGTATGGTCGAGGCGGACTTTCCGACGGTCCGGTCGATCACGACCGACTCGCTGGCGGCCCGTCTTGCGGACTCGACCCGCCAACGCCCGATTCTCCTCGACGTCCGCTCTCCGGAGGAATTCGCGGTCAGCCACCTCCCGGGGGCCCATCGCGTGGACCCGGACGCCCGCTCCGTGCCGGGCCTCGACACCGTGGCCCCCGACCGTCCGATCGTGGTGTACTGCTCGGTGGGCTACCGGTCTGCCCGTCTCGCATCCCGCCTTCGAACGCAGCGTGACCGCCCCGTCGTCAACCTGAAGGGCTCCATCTTTCGCTGGGCAAACGAAGGGCGTACCGTAGTCCGGGACGGCACGCCGGTTCGGGCCGTGCACCCCTACGACAACACTTGGGGGACGCTGCTCAGCGAGCCCCTCCGCACCTATGCCCCGAGTGATTCTGCCTCCCCATCCCCGCAGGGACGGAACGGGGACCGGGATGGCTTGAACGAGGACTCTCCCTGAAGACATGCAGCGCCGATCGCCGCCGCCCCTTGTCTAATCGAACCGTCTCCGCCGAGGCGCCAACTACGCGGCAATCGCGTCGGGCGTCGTGGGTTCGGGCTCCCACCATCCTTCCTCCACGAGACGGGCCACCATCCGCTTCGGCCAGGCTTTGTATCGGAGCTCGGGGCGGTAGTCCACCATTTTCCCGTTCTCCGTAAGCCACTCGAAGCACACGCAGGTCGAGGTTTCGAACAGCACGCCGAGGGTGCACCCTTTGCCCCGCAGGCAGTACTTGTAGCAGGCCTCCCCAGGGCGGTCGCAGACCGAAAAGTCGGCGGGCGCTTCACGCTCCAGTTCTTCCAGCTGCATGACGAGCGGCACGGTCGGTGGGTTGTTGTTTAGACACGATCTAAATAAACCAATACGGCCATAACCCGCAATCCGAAACCATGAAATTTCGGCTCAGACCGTCCATTTCCGTCCATCCGGGGGGTCGGATGTGGAGTGAGCAGACGGCGACCTGCGGATTTAGACCGGCTCTAAATTTGATACGAGGCGGATCTCGTGCGCACTGGTGTCATTCGGATTATGAAGTTCGTCGATAGATCCACGACAAAACCAGGGAGCGGCACCCATGGCCCACGATATTGAACCGATGTGCAAGTCCTGCCAGCACCTCGATCGCGACCGCGGCGACGAGGCGGTCTGCGAGGCGTTTCCCGAGGGCATTCCGGAAGAGATTTGGCGAAACGAGCACGACCACCACGAACCGTATCCGGGGGACCGGGGCGTGCGCTTCGAAGCCATGCCGGTCCCCGAAGGACAGGCGGAAGTCGTCGCCTGATCGTCTCTTCCATTCTGTATTCTGTGGCCGACCTGCTCTCCGGCGGGTCGGCCTTTTCTTTTTGATTCGAGGGGGCGGCGTTCGCCCGAGGCCTCCGTCCGTCGTTGACGATCGTTGACGAATACGCCTCATCGACCACAAACGCGACTCGTCGACGCCCCTCGAACGCGGCTCCCTTCAACCAATAGGCGAGGACCCGAACGATGACGCACACTTCCGATCAGGTCGTCCTTCGCCATGGTTACACCTCGTGCATCCCGACTGGGGATTCGTCTCCTCGCGTGCCAGTTGCTCGTCGCTCTCGTGGCGTGCGGGACCGGCACGCCGATGGGGTCCGCCTCTGCCAACGCCCTCCCCTCCACGACGGCGACGACCGATTCGCTGGTCCAACGGGCCAAGACCCTCATCCGCAAGGCCACCGATGCGGGCTCGATCGACTCCCTGAAACAGGCCCGCGCCCTGGCCGAACGAGCGGCGAACGGTGATGAGAACAGGGCGCTCGCGCACTACTACATTGGCCTCGCCGACTTCCGAATGATCAACCAGATCCCCGAGGACGATGAGGAGCGGCGCGAGCAGGTGATCGAAGACGCCATTGGCCACCTCAAGCGTACCACCGACATCGATCCCAAAATGGCCGACGCCTGGGCCTTGTTGTCGGGCTGCTACGGGCGAATGATGGGGATGAACCCGATGCAAGGCATGTCGCTCGGTCCCAAGGCAAACGACGCCATGAAGAAGGCCAAGGAATTTGGCCCCGACAATCCGCGTGTCTGGATTATCGACGGGACGTCGGATTTCTACACGCCGAGCATGTTCGGCGGCGACAAAGAACGGGCGCTGGAGAAGTTCGAAAAAGCCGCCCGCCTCGCCGAGCAAGAGTCAATAGACGATCCGCTGATGCCCGGCTGGGGGCACGCCGAGGCCTATGCCTGGATTGGCATCGCCCACATGGACGCCGAGCGGTACGACCAGGCCCGCGCCGCGTTCGAGAAGGCTCTCGACCTCAACCCCGATTACGGCTGGGTAAAGGAGGTCCTTCTCCCCAAAGCGAACGAAAAACAGAGCTGATTGGACCCGGGAGGTCCGACATCGGGCGTCGTACGACGATCGTTCCGGGAGCGTACAGCGATCATAACGGTTCTTTCTCCCTGCACCGGACGCGTCGGCCCGGTCCGTTCTCTTCTCCCCATCGCAACGTGTTCCGTTATGCCTACCGCCCTCTCGTTTCAGTCGCTCCGCAAAACGTACGGCTCGACCGTCGCCGTCGAGGATCTATGCCTGGAGGTCGAGGAGGGAGAGATCTTCGGCCTCATCGGCCCCAACGGCGCGGGAAAAACGACTGCCGTCGAGTGTGCCCTCGGCCTGCGCCAACCGGACGCCGGTGGCGTGCGCGTGCTCGGTATGGATCCGCGTCGGACCTCGCGCGAGGCGTTCTACCGGCGGGTCGGGGCCCAGCTACAGGACGCCGGACTCCCCGACCGGTTGACGGTTCAGGAGGCGGTCGACCTGTTTGCCTCGTTCTATCCGACGACGATGGACCGAACTCCCCTGCTCGACCGGTGGGGCCTGTCAGAGAAGCGAGGAGCGTCGATCGATGCTCTCTCCGGGGGGCAGAAGCAACGGCTCTTCGTGGTCCTCGCGCTGGTGCACAACCCGGACCTGGTCGTGCTCGACGAAATCTCCACCGGACTCGACCCGGAGGCGCGCCGGGTCACCCGCGACCTGCTCCGAGAGGTGCAGGAGTCAGGCACTACGGTGATCCTCGTTACCCACTTCATGGACGAGGCGCAGGCGCTCTGCGACCGGGTCGCCATGATGAACCGGGGCCGCTGCGTGGCCCTCGATACGCCGGCGGCCCTCATCGACCGGCTCGACGCGTCGTATCGCGTCCACTTCGCCGCCGCCTCCTCCGTCAATCCGGCCCCACTCCGGGTGGATCCGGCCGTGGAAACCGTGACTGTGGACGACAAGCACATCCGCGTCTACGGGAGCGACAATCTCCTGTCTACCGTCGTGCGCCACCTCACCGAGCAAAACATCACCCCCAACGACCTTCACGCCGAGCGCGCCACCCTGGAGGATGTCTTTCTCGCCCTCACCAACGACGGCCCGGCCCGCTCATCGCCGGCAGCAACGGAGATTCCAGCAGACTCAGCATGAACACTCTCAACGAGCCAATCCAACGCCCGACGGGCACTTCCTGCTCTTATTGACGTCGAACGCCCAACCAATGAAGGCTTTTCTCACCCTCACCTGGACCGAATCGAAGCTCTTCCTTCGCGAGCCCGCCGCCACGTTTTTCACCCTCGGCTTTCCGCTTCTCTTGCTCGTCGCCTTCGGCGCCATCTTCGGCAACGATCCGGCTTCCGCGCCCGGCGAGGTCGGCTACACCACGTACGCCCTTCCCGGCTACATCGCCCTTACCATCGGCTCCCTCGGCCTGCTGAGCCTGCCCATCACCCTGGCAACGCAGCGGGACCACGGGATCCTGCGCCGGTTCCGCGTAACGCCGCTTCGGCCGGTGACCGTACTGGGGGCCCAGGCCACCGTACACCTCGGGATGCTCACGGGGAGTACACTCCTACTTGGTGCCGCGGCGGGGGTCGGATACGACGTTCCCCTTCCGGCCTCCCCCCTGCTGGCGCTCACCGCCCTGGTTTTCGGCGGAGTCACGTTCCTGGCCGTCGGCTTTCTTCTGGGGGCCCTCGTCCCCACGGCCCGGGCCGCCCAGGCGGTGGGCATGACCCTCTTCTTCCCGATGCTTTTCCTCTCAGGGGCGGCCATTCCGCAATTTCTCTTTCCCGACTGGTTGCGAACGGCAAGTGTCGTTCTCCCCCTCACCCACACGACCCGCCTCCTGCAGGACGCCTGGCTCCACGGGCAGTGGAACGGAACCGCGGCGCTCGTCCTTGCAGGAGTGGGCATTGGAAGCACGATTGCGGCGACCTGGGCCTTTCAGTGGACGTGACCGAATCGAAACTGCGTCGCTTTCACTTGCACGTTGAATAGTTATGCCGTCGGCGTCCTCCCCTTCCACGCTCGACTCCTCTTCGTCTGTCCTGAAGGCGGACCCAACTCCCCCCAAGCCGCGGCCCACGGCAAAGGGCATCGGCCTCGCAGCCCTGTGCTGGGCCCTTTACACGCTCCTCTACGGACTTCTGATCGCCCAGGGAGAAAACGTACCGCTCGCGTTTGCCCTCGTCGGCCAGGTCGTCGCCAACTCGATCCTGGCGCTGTACAGCCTACCGGTGTGGTGGCTCACCGTCCGCGAGATGGACCGGACGCATTGGGGCTGGGTGGTGCTGGTACACGGGATCGTCGCCCCCCTCTACGCCTGGATCGGGCTCGAAAGCTACCTCCTCCTTTTCGACGCCGGCCTGGGCGTGGACCTCCGCGCATCTCTTTCCGACCGATACCGATGGATTTTCTTCTCCACCCTGACCGTCTACGTCGTTCAGTTCGTCGTGTACCACCTGGTACGCAACGTGCAGCGTCTGCAACAACGAAAACAACAGGCCGCCACGCTCCGGGCGCGGGCCCGCGGGCAAGAACTCGCCGCCCTGAAGGCCCAGGTCCACCCCCACTTCCTCTTCAACACCCTCAACTCGATCAGCGCTACGCTCAAGCAAGACCCTGAGCAGGCCCGTGGGATGATCGCCAAGCTGGCCGCCATGATGCGCTACGCCCTGGATAGCTCCGACCGGGAGGCGGTGCCGATTCGTGAGGAAATTGACTTTGTCCGGCAGTACCTCGCGTTGGAGCGCCATCGGTTTTCCGATCGACTCGACGCTCGCGTAGACATTGACGTAAGTGAAAATGACCTCGACACCTCCGTTCCCCCGATGGTCCTGCAGCCGCTCGTGGAGAATGCGCTCCGACATGGCATTGCCCCCAGTGAAGAGGGCGGGCGGGTGCGGCTTCGGGTGACGTCCCAAAACGATCACTTGCGAATCCAGGTTGACGACACCGGGGTAGGTCCCGACCTGGAGGATCCGCCTTCCGCCCACAGCGAGGGGATGGGCCTGGCCAACACCAGTGACCGCCTGGAATACGCCTACGGTCCAGACGCGACCCTGCGTACCGCCCCAAACGAGCCCACCGGGTTCAAGGTCTGGTTCTCCATTCCCCGAAACGGCACCACTCAGACCGGATCCCACTAAATTCCTCCCACCGTCTCCTCCTTAACCGTCAGCCAAGACCCGTGAGAGCCCTCATCGTCGACGACGAACCCCCAGCCCGCAATCTCGTCCGGGAGTACCTGGAAGACATCGACCCCATCGAGGTGATCGGCGAGTGCGGAACGGGCCGTGAGGCCGTAGCCACCATCAACGACGACGTCCCGGACCTCGTCTTTCTCGACGTGCAGATGCCGGGGCTCGACGGCTTCGACGTGCTGGAGCAGATCGACGTGCTGCCGGACATTATCTTTTCGACGGCCTACGACGAGTACGCAATTCAGGCCTTCGACGCCGGCGCCGTGGACTACCTCCTGAAGCCCTATAGCCGCGGCCGCTTCCAAAAGGCCGTCGAACGGGCCCTGGAGCGCCACGAGCAGGACGACGCCGGTCACGCCGACCGACTTGCCTCGCTGCTCCAGGAGGTCCGCTCCCCGGACGATGCCCCTCCGGAACGCCTCTACGTGCGGCACGGCGACAAAATCATTCCCGTCGATCCCGACGAGATTCGATGGGTCGAGGCCGCGGGGGACTACGCGAAGATCCACACGATGGAAAAAACGTACCTCTCGTCGATGGGCATTGGGAAGCTGGCAGAGCGCCTGGACGATAGACGGTTTGCTCGGGTACACCGCTCTTACATCCTCGCCTTCCCCGCCGTCGACCACCTACGCAGCGACGGGTCCGGAGGATACAGGGCCATCCTGGACGACGGCACGAAGCTGCGGGTGAGCCGCTCCTACGCCCCCGATGTTCGGGACCGTCTCGTGTAGCACCGACGGCTCCCCGACCCGACCCCGAGGACCAGGGGCGACGCCCTCCTCCGTTATGCCGACGCGCCGGCCCCCTCTTGTTCTCCTTCGATGAACGGCGCAAGGCGCACGTCCGGCATCGCCGCAAGGGTCGTTTCCTGAAATTTCGTCTGCATCCGCTCCCGCTCCTCCGTCCAGTGATCGTGCAACGGGCAGGGCTCCGCCTCCCCACACCCGGGCAGCCCCAGCACGCACTCCTCGAACAAGTCGTCCCCATCGATCGCCACCAGAATTTCGTACAGGCTAATCTCCTCCGGGGATCGAGTAAGGGCCACCCCTCCTCCTCGCCCGCGTTTCGACGTCAAGAGGCCCGCCTCGTTGAGCTGCTGGAAGACCTTCGTCAGGTAGGAAAACCCAATGCCGAGTTCGTCCGAAATGGACCGGATCGACACGTACTCGTGAACCGGCGTCTCCTCGGTGTCGCCCGCCTCGGGGTGATCGAGCGAGCTGAGATGCAGCATGGCGCGCAGCCCGTACTCACAGCTTTTGGAGAGAAGCATAGAACGAGATTAACAGTGAACAACCAAACGGCCGGCTCCGAGCGGCACGAGGGGACTCCCCGCACTGCGATTTCGATTTCTGATAAGCCCACCGGTCTTTTCTTTTCACGTTCCCCGACGGGCGTCTCACGGTGAACCACCGCACCGGTCGGGGCCGGACGGCTCTCTTGTCTCGTCCGGGTGGACCGGGGCATGAGCGTGCAGTTGTGGGCGCGCCTACCCAAACGGACGGAGCACCTGCTCGACGCGCCCGGCGTAGCCACTCCCGAAGAGGTTGAGGTGGTTGATGAGGTGGTAGAGGTTGTAGATATCGCGTCGGGTGTCGTAGTCGGGCTCCACGTTCCAGGCGTCCCGATAGGCCTCGTAGAAGCGGTCCTGAAATCCGCCGAAGAGCTCCGTCATGGCGAGATCGGCCTCCCGGTGCCCGTAGTAGGTCGCAGGGTCAATGAGGGCCGGCTCGCCGACGGCCGTCACCATGAAGTTGCCGTTCCACAGATCTCCGTGGAGCACGGACGCTTCGGGGGCACCCGGCAGAAGGTCCGGCAGGCGACGGTACAGCGCCTCCAGCGGGTCATTCCACGCCGGGCGCCAGTGGCCTTCATCTCGCGCCAGGGCCACCTGGGGCTCCAGGCGCTGCGTGCGAAAGAACGCGGGCCAGTTGTCCATCCACTCGTTCCGCTGCGGCGTTCGGCCGATAAAATTATTCCGCTCAAACCCGTACTCGTCCGCCGCGTACCGGTGTAACTCGGCCAGTCCGCTTCCAAATTGCTCCCAGAAGCGTCGCCCCTTCCGCCCACTGTTGATCCACTCCAGCACGAGGAAACCGGGGCGGTCGCCGTCCGGCGGCGCGGTGTCGATCACGGACGGGACCTCTAGCGACGCCCCCGCCTCCCCAAGCGCCTCCAACCCGGCAGCCTCGGCGGGAAACGTGCGGGCTACGGTCTCATCCCCGTACTTCAGAAAGTACGGCGCGCCCTCCGTCTCCAGCCGAGAGGCGTGGGCAATGCACCCCCCGCCCACCGAGGCCACCCCGTCGATGGTGATGTCGAGACGGTCTTCTAAGGTATCACGGAGCGAATCCGGGAGCATGAGGGGAGCGTGGGGCAATGAGTGCGTGGGGAATAAGAGGAAAGGATCCGCCCAGAACGTTCGGGGCAAACAGTACAATACGACTTAGCTCTCGTGCTCCTGCTCTTCCACGCTCCCGTGCTCTTCGAGGTATTCAGCGAGGTCGTACTCGTCCACGAGGCGGTGGAGCAGCATGTCGGCCGTGCGGTCCACAATTTCGTAGACGTTTTGGAAGCCCTCGCGGCCGCCGTGGTACGGATCCGGCACCTGGTAGTCGTCCGGCTCCGGGTCGAACTCCCGGAAGAGCCGGACCTTACCGCCATACTCATCGTCCTCGTCGAGGTGGAGGACGTCGTTCAGGTTGCTCTTGTCCATCACGAAGATGTGATCGTACGTCTCCAGGTCCTCGGCCTGAAACTGCGACGCACGGTGGTCTTCGAGGGACAGGCCCTTGCGCTGGGCCGTCTTGCGCATCCGATCGTCCGCCTTCTCGTCCACGTGCCAGTTGCCGGTGCCGGACGAGACAATGTCGAAATGATCCTCCAGCCCGGCGTCGTTCACCTTGTCCCGAAAGACCACCTTGGCAAGGGGACTCCGGCAGATGTTGCCGAGACATACGAACTGGATACGGATCGGATCGGGCATGAGCGAACGGAGGGAAA
>PXTG01000104.1:14283-55633 GCA_003023365.1 Bacteroidetes bacterium QH_7_62_13
GGATTATGCCCTCCTCCGACTACGGTCGATCGTTGGAAGACAACCATGGGAGACGGCTAATCTTGCAGTCGGGTCAGCCCCTGCTCGAAGACCTCGGCTAGATAGTCCACGTAGTCGCGGCCCATGATTTCGGCGATGATCGCGAACGTGTCGTCCGGCGCGAACGTGGGGAGGGGATTGATTTCCAGGAACCAGGGTTGCCCGTCGGCGTCGACCCGGAAGTCGGCCCGGGCAAAGTCCCGACAGTCGAGCGTGTCGAAGGTCCGGAGCGCGAGGTCCTGCAGCCGGGCTTCGAGGTCCGGCTCAAGGGTCCCGGCGAGCTCGTAGTCCCAGTCGGCGTCGGCGGTGGGGGCGCCGCGGTGCTCCAAGGCGTGCACGCCGATGCCGGTGGAGGGCTCGACGCCGCGCTGCAGCACCGGGAGGGCCTTCGGCGGACCGTGCCCCACGACCGCCACGGTGAACTCCCCGCCCCCCTCCACGAACCCCTCCACCAGTGCATCCTGCTCGTAGGTCGTCGTCACCCGGTCGACCGCCTCCCGGAGCGCCGCCCCGTCTTCGACCCGGCTCTGCGGCGTAATGCCCTTTGAGGTTCCCTCGTGGCGCGGCTTGACGAAGAGTGGGAACGGCGGCAGGTCGTCGGGGTCGATCTCCTCCGCATCGCCGAATACCCTGTGTGGGGGCGTCGGGACACCGGCGGCGGCCACGAGGTCCTTCGTCCACGCCTTGTCGAGGGTCACCGACAGGGTCAGCGCGTCGGAGCCGAGGCACGGGATGTCCGCCATCTCCAGCAGAATGGGGGCGTAGGCCTCCCGATTCCGACTGTGGGCGCCCTCGGTGATGTTGATCGCCGCGTCGAGGTCAAGCCCCTGGTCCAGCTGCTCGCGCAGATCAAACGCCGTTCCCACCCGAACCGGCGTGTGCCCCATGTGCCGTACGGTCTCGGCTAGCGCCTCGACCGTCTCCTCCGGCTCGTACTCCGCGTCCGCGTCGGGCGGATCGCCCTCGGTCCAGGGGTAGGCGTCAAACGTGTCGTAGATGAGCCCAATGCGCATGAATGCCGACTCCGTACTGCGAGAATAGCAGAATCCAGTTCCAGGGCGCGGGGCCGGGATCTGATTTCCGGGAAGTTAGTGCCCACTGCCTTCTTCCCCCCTTCTCCAGACCCCCCGAGAACGGGACACGTAGGCTTCTTGACTCGACGCCACCGTGCCCGAGTGGCCCCAACAAAGCACCTGGTTCTGCGTTCGCTTCCGCCCATAGAACCCTCAACAAGATCACTTCGGTCTATGGCCCAGAAAGCCCTCATCGTGCGGACCGGCCCGGACGGGCACGACGGACTCCGGGAGCTCAACGTCGAACTGGAGCGCGGGTGGCGGGTGGCCCGTGTGACGGCCATGGGCGGTGCCGGGGCCCCCGACGAGGAGGACCCCACCCACGCCGCGCTCGTCGTCCTCGAACGGGAGGATCAGGACCGGGCCAGCCCCGCGGCGGCCGTCGCGGCCCTCGAAGAGATTGGGAAAGAATCCGAGGAGGTGGTCGAGCAGGTGGTTGAAGAAACGAATGAGTTCGTGGAGGGGGACGGGGCGGAGCCGATCAACGAGGCCGCCGGCTGAGCGTTGAATGTTGCAACTTGTTAACACTGTTAATATTCTTCTTATAAAGCGTAGCTCCGAAACCGCTTCTACTGGCGGCTAGCTTTTCACACACGATCCCTTCTCGCCATTGTCTGACGCCTGGTCATGCGGCCTTTTTTCACTACACCCCTCGATTCTTTGTCGCTTCTCGCGGTTGTCGTCCCACTCGCCTTGCTCGCGAGCCTCTTCGGGACCCCCACGCCCGGCCAAGCTCAGGGGTTTGGGGTCTACGAACAAGGGACCTGCGTGATGTCGACCGGCGGGGCCACTGTCGCTTCGAGCTGTGGCGACGGCTCGTCGATTTACTTCAATCCTGCGAATCTGGTTGGAGGTGAGGGGACGACTGTAAGTCTGGGGGCGACTGTCATTGATGCACGGGGATCATTCACGTATGATAGTCCAGTGTACCCTCAGCGGGAAGTGGATCTGGAAAACGATCCCATCCCGGCCCCTCACTTGTACGCTGCGCACGCCGTGAACGATAGAGTCGCTGTGGGGCTTGGCACCTACGCTCCGTACGGCCTGCAGACCGTCTGGCCCGTTCGACTCGAAAACGGAGACTTCTTCGACGGTGCGTTCGAGGGCTACAACAACAGCGTACAGGCTATTTACGTACAACCGACCGCCGCGTACCAGTTGACGGACCGGCTTGCGGTCGGCGGCGGCCCGATCGTAGCTATCAGTAGCGTCGAGCTCAACCAAGTGGTCGACCTTGCGTCTGTTGAGCCGGACGATGATGCCCTTCCGGAGGGAACCACGCTCGGTGAACTTGGCGTCCCTCACCATACGGCGTTCGCCACCTCCACGCTCGAAGGGTCGGGGGCTGTCGGGTACGGTGCAAATTTCGGCGTCTCGTACCAAGTTACGAACCGCGTCCGAGTGGGCCTTCGCGGTACGACGCCTATCACGATCAACTACGACGGAGAGGTGGCCTTCGAGCAAGTGAATCAGGAAGGGCTTCAGGAATTAGTTTTTGTTCCACCAAGCCCACTTGCTCAGGATGTGGACGGGGACGGCTCCGCCGACCCGACGCCCGCACAAGCATTGGTAGCGGGTGAGTTTCAGGGAGATGGAAATCTTGTCACGCAAGACGTGGAAACGGAGCTCACCTTCCCCGCTCAGATCGTCACGGGCGCAAGTATTCAGGCCACCGACCGCCTTCAGGTTTTGGTCGACTACCAGTACACTCGCTGGTCCAGTTTTGAAGAGATCCCTCTTGATTTTGAAAAGGACGCGCTCGACCGAACCCGAGAGGAGAATTACGACGACACACATGCCCTCCGGATTGGCGGTGCATACGACGTGACCGACCAGTTCACTGCCCGTGTCGGCTACCTTCATAACACCCCCGCCGCCCCGGACGAGGTAGTAACGCCCCTCCTTCCGGAAGCCGCCCGAAACCAGCTGACGGTGGGTCTTGGATGGAAACCTATAGAGTTGCTTGAAATCAATGCCTCCTACCAGCTCCTTCTCCAGAACGACCGCCGGGGACGCGTTCGCAGCGGCGACTCCTTGACGACTGACCTCAACAACGGCCTTTATCAGTTCGGGGCCAACCTCTTCGGCACGACGCTCACCCTGCACCTTTAACTCGATATGACCATGCGAACGTTTATCCATCCCTCCGCTTTGGGGATTCTCGTTCTCGCGTTGCTCCTGCCCTGGGTGGGCGGTTGTGACCAAGGGAACCTCACCCCCCCTAAAATCTCCAGCGACCTCTTCCGGAGCTACGTGGCGATCGGCAACAGTATCACGGCGGGCTTCCAGTCGGGCGGCATCAACGACAGCACCCAGAAGGAGTCGTACGCGGTGCTGCTCGCCGACCGGATGGGGACGTCGTTCAACCTTCCTCTTCTTGCCAGTCCCGGCTGTCCCCCGCCGCTCGCGCAGGCATTTCCGCCGCAATCCATCGCTCCCAACGTCGACTGTGCCCTCCGCAGCTCGCCTCCGCCCTCCACGATCAACAACGTAGCCGTTCCCGAAGCGGCAGTTATTGACGTTCTTTCGAACTTCTCCGTGAGCGGGCAGGATACTCCTTCTCCCGACACGCTCACTAGCGCCAATGAATTGACCTCCTTTATCCTCGGGGGCCGCACGCAGCTCCAGGCCGCCCGAGACGTCAACCCAACCTTTGCCAGCGTATGGATCGGGAACAACGATGTATTGGGCGCTGCACTGGTCGGCGAGCCCGCCCGTGCAACCTCGGTCGACTCGTTCCGAGCTCGGTTCGGTCGCGTCGTAAACGAATTGGAGGATATTGAGAGCCTGCAGGGCGCCGCCTTTGTTGGCATCGCCGACATTACACTGATTCCTCACTTCTCCAGCGGAGCGGCGTACCGATCGGCAAAGCAGTCCGGCGTGCTCCCCCCCAATTTCACGCTCGACGCCTGCGCCCCTTCCAACTCCGGCTCCACCCTGGTTCCGTTTCGTCACGGTGCCGTCCTCCTGCAGGTTGCTCAGGCCGTATCAGAGTTCGGCGCCACCATTACGCTGGACTGCTCAAAGGACCGGACCGTTGAGGAAACGATCCGGGCGAGCCTTTCGGAACCACTCGCGGACCGAGCTCTCAGTCAAGTGCCCGACGCGGTTAAAGCAATCTCTCTTCTTCCAGAGGCGGAGACCACAGTACTCAAAGAGCGTGTGGCGGACTTCAACGACGTAATTCGAAACAAAGTCGCGGACGAGTACGCCTACCTCAATCCCAATCCACTCTTCCAAAACAATAGCGACCGGATTCCGGCCTTCCCGAATCTGTCCGGCGATGCTCCATTTGGGCCTCTGTTTAGCCTCGACGGCATCCATCCGAATGCTACGACTCACGAGCTCCTGGCGGATGCGATCGGCGATGAGATTGAAGCGACCTACGACGTAGTGCTTCCTACTGGCTCCTCAGAGTAACCAAAATTACGTCAGCCGAGCGGGAGGACCTGAACCGCTTCGCTCCGCGACCGACGGCGCGGCGACTCTCGAGGGCGAGGGCGATACGGTCGACGAGGCCCTCCGCACCCTCGTGGACCGTTCCCCCGACCTCGCCGACAACCTCTACAACGAGGACGACGAGTTACGCCAGTTCGTGAACGTGCACGTCGGCGACGAGGACGTGCGCTCCGGCGACGGCGTCCGTACGACCCTAGAGGCCGGCGATGAGATTTCGATCGTTCCCTCGATCGCCGGCGGCTGAGTCGTCCCGATCCCGAAATGTGGAAATCGAAGCTCAACCCTCGCGCCCCAAGAAATCCAGCCCATCATGCCTACGACCACTGCAGGCCCCGACCGGCAGCAGGCGGAACTGTCGCCCGACGAGCTGCAACGCTACAGCCGCCACCTCCCCCTTCCCGAATTCGGCCGGAAGGGGCAGAGGAAGCTCAAGAACGCCTCCGTACTGCTCGTGGGCGCGGGGGGCCTGGGCTCTCCGGCGGCTACCTACCTTGCCGCGGCGGGCGTGGGTCGCATCGGCCTCGTCGACTTCGACGATGTGGAGACCGAGATCGAGCGGCACGAGATGCGCCTCACGAGCGATAACGCGCTCGACGTGATCGACGACTACGACGTGGTGGCCGACGGGACCGACAACTTCCCCACGCGCTACCTCGTCAATGACGCCTGCGTGATGACGGGCACGCCGAACGTATACGCGTCGATCTTTCGCTTTGAGGGACAGGTGTCGGTCTTCGCCACGGAAGACGGGCCCTGCTACCGCTGCCTCTACGAAGAACCGCCCCCGCCGGGCCTCGTCCCCTCCTGCGCCGAGGGCGGCGTGCTGGGCATCTTGCCCGGGTTCATCGGTACGCTGCAGGCCACCGAGGTCCTCAAACTGATCACCGGGATCGGTGAACCGTTGATTGGGCGGCTGTTGATGGTGGACGCGAAGACGATGAACTTCCGCACGCTGAACGTGCCCACCAACCCCGAGTGCCCCGTCTGCGGCGACGACCCGTCGGTCACGGAACTGATCGACTACGAGGCATTTTGCGGGATCGGCGATAGTTCTTCTGAAAACGGCACCACCGACGACGTGTCCGATACCGATCAAATCCCCGAAATCTCCGTCCATGATCTCAAGCAGCGCCGGGACGCGGGCGATGCCCCCTTCGTGCTCGACGTGCGCGAACCCTACGAGGCCGAAATCGCAAGCCTCGGGGCCGACCAGCTTATTCCCGTGGACCAGCTGGAGGACCGGCTCGACGAACTCGACGCCAACCCCGACGAGGAAATCGTGATTCACTGCCGCTCGGGCGGGCGCTCCGCGAAGGCAACCGAACTGCTCCGGGAGAAAGGCTACGACGCCTCAAACCTCGCCGGTGGGGTCCTCGCTTGGAGCGACGAAATTGATCCGGACGTCCCACAGTACTGAGTGGCAGGGGCTGTTCGTACTCGGCGATATCAATGAAGGAAGGGGCCGACGTTCGGCCCCTTTTCCTATTTCCTACTCTTCCCGAGCGGAGCGCCTCCCTGCTCCGCCCCTTCAAGAGGTACGTTCTCCCATACCCTCCCTCCACCCGGACCGATCTTCGTCCGGGGAGGGAGCACGAGCCGGCCGACGTTTTCCCTTCGACGTAGCTCTGCTTTTTTTCCTCAGCGATCGGTTGAGTGCCCCTTGCTTCCCCACACGATGCCGATTCCCTGGGACTCCCCCAGACGCCCTTGACAGAGCATTCATCTCAGTCTATATTTTTGCCCGTTTCATGCACACGGTGCCCGAGTGTCAGTTCGGACGGGCTCCCCGCATGATGTGACTCTCGCTTCGTGTGTCGTCATTCGCGACCCCACCACCTGTAGCGACGTTCCGCCGAAAGCCGTTTTGACCTCAGACTTCGGCTGCTCTCCAGCACGTGGCAACCGTGGCCGGGTCTATTTCAGCCGGTTCACT
Organism: Bacteroidetes bacterium QH_7_62_13; assembly: GCA_003023365.1. Taxonomy (GTDB): domain Bacteria; phylum Bacteroidota; class Rhodothermia; order Rhodothermales; family Salinibacteraceae; genus Salinibacter. Next base: position 20,788 of record PXTG01000104.1, read on the forward strand.
CCCGCGGCGGCTGTACGTTGCCTCAACAGACCTGTCGACGAATCTCGTGCATCAGTGATCAAGACGGGGGTTCGTTGCCGGGAACGAGAATCCTAGAATCAGACCTCCTACATTGACTCATGCAGCACAGTACCGTCAAATGGTTCGACGCGAAGAAGGGCTACGGCTTCATTCACCATCCCAACGAGGGGGAGGACGTCTTTGTCCACTACTCAAACATTGATACGGACGACGACTTCAAAACGCTCAGCACGAATCAGAGCGTGAAGTTTGAAATGAATGACGGCCCGAAAGGCCTACACGCCCTCAATGTGATTCCGACCGACGGGGAGGAGGGGGAGAATGCCGAAACGACGCAAGGGGACGACGACCCGATGCTCGAGATCGATCCCTCCGAAATCGACCCAACCGCTGAGGTCGATCCGTCTCCCATGAGCTGATGCCTTCCCCTTCCACGAGGTCGGATCCTCCGTCGCATCGTTCGGTTGGGAGGTCACAATCTTGCTATCCCATCCACAGTTCTGCCTTCTTCCGTGGAGTCCGTATACCCCGAGGCCCTTTCTATCGAAGTGGATCATCCGAGCCTCACCCTGAACGAGGACGTTCTTGAACGTCTAGTGCGTCACGTGGTCGACGCCGAGGACGGGACGCTGGTACACGTGAGTCTCGTTCTTTCCGATCACTCCACCGTTCGCCGGCTCAACCGGGAATACCTCGACCACGACTATAACACCGATGTGCTGTCGTTTTCCCTACGCGGGGAGGATGAGGATTCATCGACCGAGGTCGTGGAGGGTGAGGTGTACGTCGACCTCGACACGGCCGCGGACCGTCACGAAGAGTTTGATACGTCGTTTGAGCGGGAGGCCTACCGCTACGTCGTACACGGGGTGCTCCACCTCCTCGGTTACGACGATGCCACCGAGGACGGGCAGCAGGAAATGCGGACCCGTGAAAATCAGTATCTTGACACCGTCCTTTCGACGGCGTCGTCCTCGTGACGAATCCGGTTGACCTCTCGTTGCTTTCTACGAAGGCGTGATGAAACATCCCGCCGTGGATGGGAATGAGAGACGATCCGTATTTTGTGAGGCCGCTTTCATCGCCCCTCCTTCCTTCACCAATCCGGACTTCTCCTTATGGCTTTCCAAACTCAGATTACGACCCGCCACGTCAACGTGAGCGACCGTGTGCGCGAATACGCCGAGGAGCGAACAGCCAAGCTTGAGCAGTTCTTCGACAACATCATTGACGCCCACGTCATTCTCGGAGAAGACAATTCACCAGCCTCCAACAAAACGGCCGAGATCAATATCAACGTGTACCAGAAGCAGCTCTCGGCGGAAGACAGTGCAAGCACCTACGAGGAAGCCATCAACCTCTGCGTAGATCACCTGCGCCGGCAGCTCGAGAAATACAAGTCCAAGCTGCGGAGTCGAGACAAAGATGCTCACCGGTAAGAGAGCCTGACCGCTGAATGTAAAACGGGCCCAGTCCTGCCGGAAGCAGGCTGGGCCCGTTTTTGATTTGCCATCATTTTTTCTCGGCCCAACCAGCTCCGGCCCTTCAGGCGACGGCGGGGGCTGGCAGGCCCGGCACTGGCCGTAAATCCTCTCACGCCATCTCGTGCAGCGGTTCGACGACTTTCTTCACCGTCTTCGCGCTCGACATGATGTAGAAGTGGAGACAGGGCACGCCCGCATCCATTAGCTCTCTGGTCTGCCGGATGGCCCATTCGACCCCGATATCCTCTACGTCGTCGGGGTCGGCCGCGTCGACCTCGGCGGCGAGCTCCTCCGGAATTTCCGTGTGGAAGTACTTCGGGAGCGAGCGGAGGTGCCGCTTCCGCTTTAGAATCTTGATGCCCGGGATGATGGGCACCTCGATGCCCACGTCCCGGCACTGCTCCACGAAATCGAAGAAGTACTCGTTGTCGAAAAACATCTGGGTGACGATGTAGTCCGCCCCCGCCTCCACCTTTTGCTTCGTGCGCATGATGTCCCAGGTTAGGTTGGGGGCCTCGAAGTGGGTTTCGGGGTACCCGCCCACGCCGATACAGAAGTCGGTGGATTCTGCGTCGATCAGATCTTCCAGGTACTCGCCCCGATTCATGTCGTCGATCTGGCGCACGAGATCGACGGCATGCTCGTTGCGCGAGCGGTCTCCCTGAGCAGGTTTCTCGTACCCGGTATCGTCCCCTCGAATGGCGAGGACGTTGTCGATCCCGAGGTAGCTAAGTTCGATGAGGGCGTCCTCGGTCTCTTCTCGCGTAAATCCCCGGCAGAGCAGGTGCGGGACCGTATCAATATCAAACCGCGCCTCAATGGCCGCACAGAGCCCAATTGTACCGGGTCGCTTTCGCTTCACGCGCCGCTTCCAGGTCCCGTCGTCCTGCTTTTCGTAGTTCACCTCCGCGGAGTGACTCGTGACGTCGATGAACGGCGGGTCGTACGGCATCAGTTCTTCTACGACCCGAAGAATTTGCTCTGCGGATCCTCCCCGTTTCGGGGGAATAATCTCGTACGAAATGAGAGGCTCTGGCGCTTGATCGAGGTGCTCAGTTACCTTCATGCGTCGCGTGATTTTCGATGATGCGATCGTTTAGTTGTCGAGGTCTCCACAAGACCGCTTGTCTTACCTTCCACAACCCTGGGTGTTCGATGATTGGTCTTCTCTTTACGACAACCGAAGAAGCGGCTCCCTTCGTTCAGAATCATACCACGGGTCGGATTGAGGCACTGAGCGAAGATGCCCCCATCCAAACGGAAGATCTCGTCGTCGGTGTGACGGGGACGGGGAAAGTCAACGCCGCGCTGGCGACGGAGCGCCTCCTGAGGGACCATGACCTGGACGCCCTTCTGCACACCGGTCCCTGCACGGCCCTCAGCGAAGACCTCTCTCCGGGAACGCTCATCGAGGCTGAATTTGTGCTTGAGGGGGACCGCGTGGAGCTCGACGCACCGACCTACCCACGCATGCCCCTGGCCTGTCCGTTCGATCTTTCGGCCGAGGGAACCCTCGTCAGCCAGGATCACACGACGGACGACGCCGATGAGCAAAGCTACTGGGAGCGCATCGCAGACGTACGGGACGACGCAGGCTACCCCGTCGCCTACGTGGCGGGTCAGCACGGCACACCATGTCACATCGCAAAGGTCGTCACGACGTACCCGGAGCAGGACGGGGCTCCAGTGGACGTATCGAATCGTTCTCAGGTCATCGCGGGGTTCCTGGAGGAGGTGCTGGAAGACAGGAACTGGTTGACGAGCTAGGGCCGGCCCCTGCCCCGTGAGTGGTCAGTTCGGGGCCCTACATCCGTCCCGTCACTCACACCAGCGGGGCGAACACGAAAGGGCACTAATTCCGCCGACGCCACAAGTCTTCGCGCCACTCATCGGGAAGTCCTTCCGAGCCGCCCCAGGCGTAGTTGTACACCGTAACGTCCTTCTGGCGGCGTTTCCGACGCTGATCTTCCCGTATCTCCCGGACGCCCACGGGGACGCATCCTCCGTTTCTCGCCGCTTCCCGACGCTGCAAAGCGGGGTCCTCCTCGTACGGAAGCGGATGCTGGGGGTAGTACAGCCGGTATACGGTTGCCCCAACCCAGATCAACAAAAACACCAGGACTGGCCCGACGAGCACAAAGAAGAGCAAGGACATGGGCCTTGGCTGGGATTAGTTGCGGACCGAAATGCAGTTGTTCGTCTAACTACATCAAACATTCATTGTTCGTCCGGACCTCTCGTGGGGCATCGGGGGCTCGGACCGGACTGACAGAGCTAGTTTTCTGATCCCGTTTCGGATGTCGCCCCCTGCTGATCGGGATAGTCGGCGGGAGCCACCCGCAGGTTCTCGGGGTCAATTTGCTGTTCCTGCGCCTCTTCCTGCTCTTTCTCGATCTCTTCGATTGTTTGTGAACTTACGTTGCCGAGGTCTCCCCGAAATGCCGTGTCGAACAGCGTGAACGCGATGAAGACCGAAACCATGATGGTCCCAATCGTGAAGGTCAGGCCATTCACGGGGTTGTCGTCCTTCAGCGCCATGAAGAAGAGAACCACGAGGCTTGCCTTGGTCGAAGCAACGGCAATCGCGACCGGCATAGCAAGCGGGCCGAGGGGCAAGTAGGCCACGGCAACCGTGATGATCGTGAGCACAATCAGCGCCCCAAACACCTTGAAAAGGGTGGGCTTGTGAAGAACGTGGGGATGTCCGTCGTCGGCCATGGGAGGTTCGAGGTTGGAATTCGGCAAGCAGTCTCGGTGGCGAACGCGTCGCGACGTCCCACTCTATCAGATCAGGTAGAGCATGGGAAAGAGGAAAATCCAGACGATGTCCACGAGGTGCCAGTATAATCCGGCTAGCTCGATGTGCGTGTAATATTCGCTGCTGAAGGCCCCCTTCCAGGCGTAATACGCAACCCAGGCAATGACCCCCATGCCGATCAGCACGTGTAGTCCGTGGATCCCCGTCATGACAAAGTAGATACTGAAGAACTGGGAGGCGTACGGGACCTGAGCCAAGAACTCGTAATGGGCGCCGTGCGGGTCGAAGAACCCCCCCGGGAACACGCCGTGCTCAAACTTGGACATGTACTCCACGTACTTGATGCCCATGAATACTGCGGCGAGCCCGACGGTGGCGAGGAGGTTGTAGACGCACTTCTTGACCTCATCGTGTTGGATGTAGTGAATCGAGAGGGCTACCGTGAGCGAAGAGGTCAGCAGAACGAGGGTATTCACCGTTCCGAACACAGGATCGAGCGTCTGACTGGCCGCGGCGAAGGTTTCGGGGTGCCATTGCCGATAGACGGCGTAGGCCACGAACATGCCGCTAAAGAGCAGCACCTCCGTGATCAGAAACAGCCACATTCCCAGCTTCGCCGAGTCGAACTGTTGCTCCGACGAGACGAAATGGTGCTGGAGGTGCTCCGGATGATAGTCGTGCTCGACGTCCGTCGTCGCGGGGGCCGGTGCGGGGTCAGTGTCGGTAGCCATGAGAATCAATAGTCACGTGGAGTACGCGGCGAACACATCGGGACGTTCGATCAGGCGGTCTCTTCAGCGGGGGCCGATGGCACAGCGTCCGGCACCTGGACCTCGCCCTTGCCGTCGAGCTTCCCGTCTCCCCCAATCTCGCCGTCTCCTCCCCCGAAGACTTCGTCGGCGAGGTGGAAGTCATAGGGACCGCGCGTCACCAGTGGTGTGCGTGTAAAGTTGTGATGACTCGGAATCGCCGCCACATTCGTCCACTCAAGCGTAGCGGCCCCCCACGGATTTTGCGGCGCTTCTTCCCCGTAGGCTAGCGACCACAGCGCGTACCCAAGAATCAGGAAGAGCCCGGCCCCAAGCACCCACGACCCCACCGTGGACAACTGGTGGAGGTCCGCGTACCGCTCCAGGTAGTTGGCGTAGCGACGCGGCATGCCCTTCGCACCCAGGACGAGCTGTGGGAAGAACGTGAGGTTGAATCCGATGAAGACCAGGCCCGCCGCAATCTTGCCGAGCGTTTCGTTATACATCTTTCCGGTGATCTTGGGCCACCAGTAGTGCATTCCTCCCAGCAACGCGATCACCGAGCCGCCCATCATCACGTAGTGGAAGTGGCTTACGACGTAGTAGGTATCGTGTAGGTGCACGTCCACCGACAGGACCCCAACCATGATGCCCGTGAAGCCGCCAATCGAGAACAGGAAGAGGAAGCTGAGCGCGTAGAGCATCGGGGTCTGCAGCCAGATGGAGCCCTTGTACAAGGTGGCCACCCAGTTGAAGATCTTTATCCCGGAGGGAATGCCAATCAGATACGTGATGAGCGAGAAGATGATTGATGAAATTACCGACTGCCCACTCACGAACATGTGATGGCCCCACACCAAAAATCCGAGCATGGCGATGGCCACCGACGAAAGGGCAATCGCCCGATACCCGAAGATTCGCGACCGCGAGAACGTCGCGATGAGCTCCGAGAGAATACCGAAGGCCGGCAGGATCATGATGTATACCGCCGGATGGCTGTAGAACCAGAAGAAGTGCTGGAACAGCACAGGGTCTCCCCCGAGGGCCGGGTCAAAGATTCCGATCTGAAGCGTTTGCTCCAGGATCAGGAGCACCATCGTGATGCCAATGACGGGGGTCGCGAGCACCTGCACAATGCTAGTTGCGTAGAGCCCCCATACAAATAGCGGGAGGCGGTTCCAGGTCATTCCTGGGGCCCGCATCTTATGGATGGTCACGATGAAGTTGATCCCCGTAAAGATCGACGCAAACCCCGTCACAAAGATCGCCGAGGTCATTCAACCGTGGAAACGCAACGTCCTTTGCCCCGATCTGCATGGGCAATGCGAAGTTCCCCAGGATGGCCGGGGTCGAGGGGACCAGAAAGAGGAAGACCATCATGATGCCGTGCATCGTAAACACCTGATTGTAGGTGTCATTGCTCATGATGGTCTGGTCGGGCCCGCTAAGCTCCAGACGCATGATGATGGCCAGCACCCCTGCCACCAGAAAGACGGCCGCAAGCGAAATCAGGTACAGAATCCCGATGCGCTTGTGGTCCTTCGTCGTGAGCCAGGACCACAAGCCGGACTCATGATTCAGGTAGTTCTCGTCTTCGTCGTGGTGCTCGTCCTGCTCCGCGGTCGAAGGGTGTGTTTCCGTACTCATGGCGCCTCGGTCGGATGTGGGAAGGTACGTCGATCAGGTAAGCGCTGCGGCGACTACGTCAGCCTAGTTTGCCCCTTGCCCCGTAGCCGCTTGTGCAGGGGCGTCACCCGCCGGGGGGTCCTTATCACTCTGCTCCTTGATGAATTCGACAAGTCCCGATAGCTCTTGCTCAGACAGGCTCGAGTACGAGCCCGGCATCACGTTCTGGTAGCCGTCGACAATTCGCTCTTCCGGCTTCAGAATCGACTGGCGAAGGTAATTCTCGTCGACCGTCACACTGGACCCATCCGTCATCTTGTGGTTTGTCCTCCCGTATAATCCCTGGAACGACGGGCCAGTCTTGCGCGATCCGTCCAGGCTATGGCATCCTTGACACCCCTGCTGAGTATAAAGCCGTTCCCCTAATTGCGGAAGGGGAATATCCTTGGGCGTCGCCTTCTGCTCTAGCCACTGCTGGAACTCATTCTGCGACACAACGCGAACGACCTTGTTCATGTCCGAGTGCCCCGTTCCACAGTATTCGGTACAAAACAGATCGTAATCTCCTTGCTTCGTCGGCTCAAACCACACGGACGTGTACCGATTCGGGAGGACGTCATACTTGACTCGAAAGGCCGGGATGTAGAAGCCGTGGAGAACATCCGAGCTGCTCATTTTCATTTTCACCTCCTCCCCCTCCGGCACGTAAAGCGTGTCCGACGTGACTCCATTCGGATACTCAAACAAGAAATTCCACTGCTGAGCCCGCACCTGAATCTCGTAGGTCCCAGATGGGGTCGTGTTCATCTTCACGTAGCTCTTGAAGCCCCAATTGAAGACCAGGAGGACCAGGATGGTCGGGACCACAATCCAGGAGATCTCCAACGCCCGACTTTCTTTTACGGGAGCGGGTCGCTCACCGGGATGTTGTCGGCGATAACGGGACACAAAGTAAATGATGGCTCCCGTCACGCCCGCGAGAAGGAGGAGGCTCACGCTCGTAACGAACAGAAAGAGCCCATCCACCTCCGGGGCAATCGACGAAGCAGCCTCCGGTAACCAAAAGTCACCCATGTCGAATCTGTACTAGTCTAGTTGGAAACCGAGAGATAGAAGGCCCCGTCCGCCTTCAATCCTCCCACTGCTCGTGCGACACTCTACGCAGAAGACGGGGTCTCCAGCATTCCTCGTGCCGGAAAATCCCAGCGCTGAATGTCTGCTAGTTGAAAGCGCGGGCCGCCGAGAAGTTTTTCTTTGATCGTCTCGCAACCCGGATTCAACAGGCTCGATAAATCATCTTCACTGGGGTTTAGCCCCCACAGAGCAACAGAGGCTACTCTCCACCCTGCCCGGACTGCGTCTCTTCCCCCTCCGATGCTTCGCGTTGCTGCTGGTACTCCTCCGTAGCGATAATGTCCATCGCCCGATCAATTGGAATTTGGTAGCCCCCTTCTTCCTCGTCCACGACCTCGTACTGGGTGAGGTCCTGTTGGGCCTCCGTCTCGGCCCGCCGAAGCATCTCGTAGTTCTGCTCGTCGGTCGCGGAGGCCTGCGCCTCCTGCCTCACCTGTTCGTTCCAGCCAAAGAGCACCGCAACGGCAGCCAGAATCACAACCAGGATCGAAAGCGCAATCGCCGTAATCTGGTTTGCGGCGATGCCCTCGTAGGCCACCCCCCGTTCGCGCTCCTCCTCGAACTGATCCTCCAGTGAAAAGACCCGCTGCTTAATTTCTCGCTTCGCAGCTCGGGCCAGTCCAGTGATGGGCCCTGCTGCATCCTGGACGCCGACCAACTGCTGTTCGGACGCCTCCTCGGTCGCGGCAATGAAGCTCTCCACGGCCGAGGGGTCTCCCCACTTCTCCGACGTTCCTGCACTCACGCGCCAGAAGAACGTCTGCTCATCCGTCGGGAACTGGTTGCCGACCGTCACGGCGGTTTCGTCGCCGACATCCTCGTCGAGCACGGGGTCGTCGAAGCGAGCCGTCCGCGCGACCTGTAGACGATACCGATTCGCTTCGGGCACCGGCTTCCAGGCAAACGTAATCTCCCGACCGTCAACCGTTGTCCCGTCTACCGGACCCACAAGCGTGGGCGTAGACGGCGCATCCCCTGAAGCGTCTTCGGCAGTCATGGCAGAAAGGTTTATTTATCAGTGTACTACGTCGCCCGCGCCCTTGCACTGCGAGGTCGTTCCCCCCAGTGACTGTGATGCAGCGGGATTCGAGGAGGCCGGACTACGTATTCTCAAAATGCAGCGATTCTCCCAGGTACGGGTGGTTCTGCGGGATCAATGAGTGACGGCGTAGGCGATACATCAGCGCCCCCGCAAAGATTCCCGTTAATCCCAACCAGCACGTAAAGTCGAGCCAATGGAAGCCGCCACTTTCGCGCAGGACCGGTATCGTTACCCAGTGTAGGTCAAACCAGTGCATCCCGATAAGCCAAACGGCCATGACGGAGAGGACGACGGACGTTCGCTTCGGGGCGCGCGGAAGAAGCACCAAGAACGGCACGACAAAGTGGAAAAGGACGAGGGCAGCGCTATGCCACTGCCATCCGTTTTGCAGCCGGTGCTGGAACCAGACCGTCTCTTCCGGAATTCCGCCGTACCAGTAGAGCATGTACTGGCTGAAGGCGATGTACGCCCAAAAAACCGTGAACCCGAACATGTATTTCCCGAGATCCTGGTAGTGCTCCTTGGTAATGACGCCTCGCAGGAGCCCCCCCGTCTTTTGCAACAGCAAGGCCACAAGTGCGATGACCGACACGGCACTCAAGATCCCTCCGGAGAAGAAGTAGACCCCGAAAATGGTGGAAAACCAGTGTGGATCGGTGGACATGAGGATGTCGTAGCTCGCGAAGGCAAGCGTCACGCCCGTGAGTGGCAACCCCCAGGCACTCGTGCTGCGCAATTTGGCCGGAATGTCCGGATCCGGATCCACGTCTTGTCGCACCGAAAGGGTGTAGAGCCGGTAGGAGACAATCGTCCAGGCCGCAAAGTACAGCACGAGCCGAGCCCCCCAGAAGGGAATGTTCAGGTAGGCACGCTTGCCGGCCAGAATTTCGTCGTAGTGCGAACTACTTGGATCGTAAAGATCGGCGTGCGTCCAGTGGTACAGGTCGTGCATGCCGAAGAGCAACGGCACCCCCAGCAGAAGGAGCAAAGGGAAGGCCCAGATCAATCCCTCATTGATGCGATGCACGACGATACTCCACGAGGCTCGCGTGAGGTGGTGGAAAATGAGGAAGAGCAACCCCCCGAGAGCAGTCGTCAGTAGAAACGTCCAGCCAACGAGATACGCGAAGAAAAAGTCGTCCGGGCGTTGCCACCCCCCGAGGGCACTGATCACCAGCAGGGCCGCCCCCAGAAGGAAGGGCACGAGCCAGGAGCGTCGATCCCCGGTAAAGCGATAAGCCCGCTCGGCGGTCTCCCGGGTGGACTGAAGAGGGTCGACCAGCCACGAGAGCAGCGTATTTTGTTTTACAGAGTCGGCCATGACGTCAGTGGTTCTTCAGAATCCAAGGCCGGAGTCAACCGGCAGCGGCAAATGAGTAATAGCGCGAATGGGCGACTAGTCGGACACAGGACCCTTCGGTCCTGCCCCCGTTGTGTCTTTCACGGCCCCAATCGTCACCCCCGTCTCCTGCTCGATGCGAGCGCGCACGCTCTCCGGCAGGGATTCTACCTCCGTGTTTTGGCTGCGCTGGAGGGCCCGCACGTACGCCACGATGGCCCAACGGTCCCGCACCGGAATCTGCTGCGCGTACGACGGCATATTGCGCACCCCGTTCGCGATGACGTCGTACATGTAGCCGTCCGTCACCTGTCGGAGACGCTCATTGTGATAACTCGAAGCCGGTGTGTATCCGTAATCCCCCCGCATGATCACGCCGTTGCCCTTTCCGGACTTCCCGTGGCACGGGGTACAGAACGTCTCGTACTTCTTCTGCCCTCGCTCCAACACTTTTCGGTTTACGGCAATCGGAATGCGTTCGACGTACTCCCCATCGGAACCCCGGCCCCGATATATCTCAGTGCTGTCTCGAAGCAGTCCCCGGGCAACCGTCCCCGTGGGGGGCTTGCGCGTAGTCGCCTTGTCTTCAAAGAGGGGGTTGTACCCCTGGGCGTTAAACCGCTCCTGGAAATCCATATTCAGCTGCGGATGGATCGGGGGCGCTTCCGATCGCTGCCCCCGGCACCCTACGAGGAGGAGCGCAGTCAGAAGTCCGGTAACGAGGAGGCGTCGCATTGGTGGTCGAAAGGAATCTCGGAAGGAAAAAAACGTCAGTCGCTGAGGCACGAGGGCGTCACGAGTCGGCCAGGCCGTCGTCCTGCACGAGCTCGATGTGCACGGCCCCAAGGTTGCGCAGCATTTTGGCGGTCTCTTCGGCGTCGAACTGCTCGTCGCTGGCGGCCACGTGGAGGAAGAACCGATCGTCGGTCACGCCTTCGAACCGATCGGAATAGAACAACGGATTGTAGGGACGCGGCAAGCCGTTCAGGGCGAGCATGCCCGCCACGGCCCCGAATCCCGCGAACAACACCGTCAACTCGAACATGATGGGCACCGAGGGTTCGACGGCGAAGAAGGGCTTTCCGCTAATGTTGAGGGGATAATCGACGGCACCGGTCCACCATTGTAGAAGACAAGCCGTCGCAAATCCCGTAAGGCCTCCGAAGAAGGTCGACACCCCGACGCCCACCGCATTTCCCAACCCCATCGCGTCGTCCATCCCGTGGATGGGAAACGGGCTGTGGGCATCGAAGTGACGGTACCCCTCCTTTCTCGTCGCCTCGGCCGCATCCAACAATACCCCGGGATTCGGGAACTCCGCCAGCAGGCCGTAGACCTGATCGGCGTCGCTCTCGTAGATCCCCATCGAGGCCTTCACTTCCTGAATCAAGGTACGCAACATGGCAGGGTTCGGAGTGCGCAAAAGGTGAGTGAGTACACAATCAAACGGGGACCGTTAGGCCTCTCCCTCGTCCGTATCCGGCTGCTCAAGGGACGCGACCTTGGCGGGACGGATGTAGGGTTCCCCATCCCCTTCAGCGTGCCCGTTCCCCGCAGCCCGTCCGTCGCCGCCGTCGTAGTGGTGCGGATCGGCCTGCGGCATAATTCCCTTCACCTCCGCCATCGCCACCATGGGCACAAACCGGAGGAATAGCAGGAAGAGCGTGAAGAACAGCCCGAACGAGCCGACGAGCGTGCCGATGTCGACCCAGGTGGGCTCGAAGTAGCCCCAGGAGCTCGGGAGGAAATCGCGGTGGAGCGACGTGATTGTAATGACGAAGCGCTCAAACCACATCCCGATGTTCACAAAAATCGAGAGGACGAACATGACGGGAATCGAGCGCCGAAGCTTCTTCGACCAAAAGAGTTGAGGCGTGATTAGATTGCACGTCATCATAATCCAGTACGCCCAGGCGTAGGGCCCAAAGGCTCGGTTAATGAAGGCGTACTGCTCATACTCAACCCCTGAGTACCACGCCATGAAGAACTCGGTGATGTAGGCAAACCCTACGATCGTCCCGGTCACCAGGATGATAATATTCATCTTCTCCAGGTGATCGATCGTGATCACGTTCTTCAGGCCGTACACCTCCCGCGTGATCACCATGAGGGTCACAACCATGGCGAACCCCGAGAAGATGGCTCCGGCGACGAAGTACGGCGGGAAAATGGTCGTATGCCATCCCGGCAGGACCGACACCGCGAAGTCAAACGACACGACCGAGTGCACCGAAAGAACCAGCGGCGTGGCGAGACCGGCAAGCAGAAGGTATGCCTTTTCGTAATTGCGCCAATGGCGGTTGGCCCCCGTCCAGCCCAGCGAGAAGAAGCCAAGAATGCGCTTGCGCCAGAAGTTCTCGGCCCGGTCCCGGAGGGTCGCAAGGTCAGGGACGAGGCCGACGTACCAGAAGACGAGCGACACAATGAAGTAGCTAGAGACCGCAAAGACGTCCCAGAGCAGCGGACTCTTAAACTGCGGCCACATCTCCATCTGGTTCGGAATCGGAAGCGTCCAGTAGATAACCCAGACGCGCCCAACGTGAAAGGTCGGCCAGATGAGGGCGCAGACCACCGCAAAGAGCGTCATGGCCTCCGCCGCACGGTTAATGGCCGTGCGCCAGTGCTGTCGGAAGAGAAAGAGGATGGCCGAAATCAACGTCCCGGCGTGCCCGATCCCCACCCAGAACACAAAGTTCACGATGGGCCATCCCCACCCGACCGGCTGATTGTTCCCCCACACGCCAATGCCATTCCACACCACGTACGCGAGGAGGGCCAGCAGAAGAAGCGCTCCGGAAAGCGACGCCGCGAAGGCGATGTACCACGCCAGTGGGGCCTTCTTCTCAGTATGCCGCGACACCATCTCGGTGATGTCGTGGAAGGAGAGATCGCCGCGCACCAGTTGCCCGTGCCCCCCTCCCGCCCCCTCCTGGGGCCTCGACGGCTCAGCCGGAAGTGTCTTGTCGTCCTCAGTATTCGCCACGGCTACGTCAAATCGATTCTACAATGACTCGAAAAGCGGCCCTCCTACGCGTCGGCCGCAGCCACCGCGTCGGCGTCCTGCTCGGAGGAAAGCGCCTCCTCAATGCGCGGATTCGTATTCCGCACGCGCCCCAGGTAGGACAGGCGCGGCTTCGTATTGAGGTAGGCCATCAGCTCGTACCGGCGCGGATTCTGCTTCTCCTCGACGACGTCACTCTCAGGATTGTTGAGGTCCCCGAAGGTGATCGCGTCGGTCGGGCAGGCCTGCTGACACGCCGTCTCTACCTCGTTGGGACGGAGATCCCGGTCCTCGTTGTCGGCCTGTTGCTGGCTCTGGCGAATGCGCTGGACGCACCAGGAGCATTTCTCCATCACTCCCCGCGTGCGCACGGTCACCTCCGGATTCTGCGCCATCTGCACCTCGGTCGGCAAGGTCTTCGTCCAGTCGAAGAAGTTGAAGCGCCGCACCTTGTAGGGGCAGTTGTTGGCGCAGTACCGCGTGCCGATGCAGCGGTTGTAAATCATCTGATTCGTGCCGTCGGGGGAGTGGAGGGTCGCCGCCACCGGACAGACCGACTCGCACGGCGCATTCTCGCAATGCTGGCACATTACCGGCTGCATCAGCATCTCCGGATCTTCGGCGCCCTCGTCCCCCTCCGTCACGTAGTACCGGTCGTTCCGAATCCAGTACATGTGCCGCCCATTGCTCACCTCTTCCTTCCCCACCACCTGCACATTATTCTCGCTCGTACACGCAACGACGCAGGCGTTGCAGCCCGTGCAGGTGTTGAGGTCAATGGACATTCCCCACTGATTCTGGTAGTAGGGGTTGTCCTTCATCGCGGGCTGGTCCTTGGGATGATTCTCCTCCCAGACCATCGGGTATTCCTGGTAGCCCTCCACGTTCGGCGCTCCGTGCTCGCCGTGTCCGCCCTCTCCCCCTCCATGCTCTCCCTCCCCCGAGTGGCCGGTCGTATCGGCGGGCGCTCCGTCGCCGGCGTGTGCCCCGCCCTGTGCCTGTTTGTCCGTCGGAATGTCGGAAAGGGTGTGCGCGTCGGTGCCCGTGCCGGCAGTGAGGCCGTACCCGTCTTCCGAGTGGACCGCCTCGCCGGTCCCGTGCCCGTCGCCCCCGTGCCCAAGCTCCGGCACCGAATCAGGTAATCGCTGTCGACCTTCGAAACCTCAGCGCCCGTCGCGACCCGATCGCCGACCGGTCGGAGCGGCGCCACGTTGCTCCCCACCACGTCCACCGGATTGCCGTCCGCGTCGAGCCCGCCCGCAATCGGGGCCGGGTTGTACACGTCCTTCTCGTCGGTCACGTCCCAGAACGGCGTGTCGTAGCCGTCCCGGGTCGTCGAAAGGGTCCGTCCGTAGCCGAGGGTGACGCCAATCGACCCGTCCGGGTGCCCCGGCTGGATCCAGACCGGAAGCTCCACGGATTCGCCATCGACCGCCAGTTCAATGCGGTCGGCGTAAAAGTTGCCCTCACTGTAGTCGACCTCCAGGCCCAACTCGTCGGCCGTAGCCGGACTCACGGTCGCCACGTTGTCCCACACGATCTTCGTGACGGGGTCGGGCAGCTCCTGCATCCAGGCGTTGTTGGAAAAGCGGCCGTCCAGCAACGTCGGGTCCCGCCGGAAGACAACCTCCAGCCCCTCGTCGCCCGGGGCCGACAGATCCGGTACCTGGGCCGTCCCGACCGATGCGCGTTCAAACTGCGTGTTTTCTAAGTACCCGTCGTGAAGAACTTGGCGCCACTGCTCTTCGAAGGCCTGCCCGAGGCGGGCGCGCCACTGCTCCCGCACGAGGTCGTACCCGTTGGCATCCACGCCCGTGCCGAGCACGTTGAGGACCTCAATATCGGAGTGGGCGTCGTCGTAGAGGGGCTCGATGAGCGGCTGAATAACCGACAGCGTGCCGTCGTAAGCCCGGCCGTCGCCCCACCGTTCCAGGTAATGAGTGCGCGGGACGTGCCACCGGCTGGCCCGAGCCGTCTCGTTGCGGAGACGCCCACAGTGAACGGAATGTCGCACGTTTGCGAGCGCCTCCTCAAACCCGAGCTCGGCGGGTGCGTCGTAGACCGGGTTTACGCCGACCATGAAAAGCGAATCGATCCGGTCTTCGCGCATGTCCGACACGAGGTCGGCGAAGGACTCGTCCTGCGATTCGGGGTCGGAAGCGTCGGGCTCAAACAGCGTGACGGTAGTGCCGAGGCCGCCAAGCTGCTGGTTGATCGCCATCGACAGGGCGTGCACCTCGGGCGGCTGGGTTTCCCCCGCCAGGACAACCCCTCGCGATCCGGCCTCTCGGAGATCACGGGCAATCTCCCGAAGATAGACACGCTCCCTCTCGCTCCAATCGGCATCGGGGGCCGCCCCTACTCCCAGTTCCGCCCCGAGCGCGGCGGCAAACAATTTGATGCGGCGGGCCTGCATGCGAAGGCGGTGGTCGGCCGAACCGCCGGTCGTGGAAAATTGGCTCTCCACCGCGTAGAGACGGCTCATGTCGTCGTCCGCATCTTCGAGCCGACGCCCGTCCGCGAATGACTGGGTGTTGTGCAGGAAGTCCCGGTGCCGCCCGTCGAGAACGTCTGAGTCGAGACTGAGGATGACCTCGGCCTCTCCTAGGTTGTACCGGGGACGCAGCGGGCGTCCAAAGGCCTGCTGCGTACCGAGACGGGCCGGGTTGTCGCCGGTCGCGGAGTAGGTCACCCAGCGCAGGTTATCAAACCGATCCGCCATCCGCTGACGCATGGCCTGCACGGTGGGGGAGGAATTTTCCTCCACGATCACCGCCACATTTTGCTGCCGGTCGAGCTGGCGGCAGAAATCGACGAAGTCACTCCACGTCGTCTCGGTCCCTCCCTGCCGAACCGAGCGCGATCGATCAGGGTCGTACAGATTGAGGACGGACGCCTGTTCGAAGCCGCTCGTGCCGGTTTGCCCCATCGGGTGATCCCCGTTGCCCTCCACCTTCGTCGGGCGCCCCTCGTTGCTTTCGACGAGGACCGGCCGCAGCACGTCACGGAAGGGCATCCCCGTCGCGTACTGCTGCGGAACCCCGGGCATGACTTCGTCCGTGCCGCGCGTGTACGGCAGGATTTTTTCTTCGGGCCGCCGGCACCCCGAAAGCCCCGCCATCGCCATGGCTGCTCCCATAAGCTGGAGAAACTGACGCCGAGACGCCCCGCTGGGGGGCTCGCTGTCACCTGGCCCAAACTCCAGACGATCTTCGTCGTCCGAGGAGGACGCCTCCTCTTCAAGCTCGGCGGGATGTCGCCAGAATGTCGGTCCCGACGTATCGGACTGAGGATCTGAACTCTCGTCGGGATCGATTACATCAAGTTCGATCATACTGTGCGTTCGCGTTGCGGGTTGGGCGTTGGGGCGTCAGGGGGGGTGCGCTGAACGGCTGGCCCCGGTTGAAGCCAACGACAAACGCACCCCCCTCTACGAAAGACGATTAGTAGTGACAGGCCGAACAGTTGGTCGGCGGCTGGATCCCCTCCGCACGAACTCGATCCAGGTTGCGCTCCACGAAGTTTGCGGGCTGGGTGTACCCCATCGTTGTAACCTCGTCGTTGGGCCGCAGGTAAAGCTCCGGCTCCCGGTGGCACTCCAGACACCACCCCATCGATAGGGGCTCAGCCTGATATACCCCTTCCTCCCCCATCTTGTCGATACGCCCGTGACAGGTCTCACAACCGACTCCCTTATTCACGTGAGACGCGTGGCTGAAGTTGGCGTAGTCGGGCAGGTGATGCACCTTCGTCCACTGGATTGGAACGTCGTTCGCCCAACTCTGCCGTACCTTCTGGAGCTTCGCGGAGTTGGTCTTAATCTGGCCGTGGCAATTCATGCACGTCTGGGTAGAGGGCACATTCGCGTGCTTCGAGTTCTCCACATTGGTATGGCAGTACTGACAGTCCATTCCAAGCTTCCCTGCGTGGAGCTGGTGACTGTAGGGTACCGGCTGATCTGGCTGGTACCCAACCGTCGTAAACTCCGGCGAGAAGTAGTACCACACCAGAAAAATCAACGCCACGCCCCCAAGCAACGAGCCCACCAGGGAGAGGATCGGCAGGGTATTGGCCCTTTTCGGAAATATTTGTGGCATACGGATGCAGCGTTCAACAGTGAGCGACCGGACCTGAAGCGATCGGCCCCGCAAATACGTGGACGAGAGCCCCCTTCAGTCGACATTTCCAAATCTCATGCCGATTGAGCGACCCGAGAAGGGTCTCCACACAGGTTGGAGACGTCTTCTTTTGTTTCGGAGGAGTACCCTCGTCACGGGTAGAACATACGACAGAGTCACGAGCAAACCCAAGATCTTCACAATCTTTATGGCAAACCCTTCGCGATTTCCTCCAAACCTTAACTGTACGCAATTAGCGGTCGTTAAAAGCGTTACCGGTACGCGCGTTCAGAATAAGTCGGGAGGATCTTCACGACCAGACGCGTAGGATTGTTTGCCCCCAGGACGAAAAAAGGACGCAACGCTGGAACGGATTTGCTGATCGTCCGCGACGTCGCAGGTGTGGCACCGATCGTCCAGATGTGCGAGGAGCTATCAACGAGTGGAACTCGTTCAACATTTCGTTTCCGCCCCCTCCCCATCAACAATAGGAGAAAACTCTTGAACTGGCAGCTACACATCGGCTGCTCTCCGACCGATGGGGTCGCCCCCACCACTTCTTTTCTACCGGACCCGCACCATTTTCTTCGTCGCCGTGAAGTCGCCGGCCTCGATCCGGTAGAAATACACCCCACTCCCAGCCGGGGTCCGATGTTGGGTTTTTCCTCGCCATCGCACCTCGTGAAGCCCCGGCCCCTGCTTTTCCTCCTGAACCAAGGTTCGTACTCGCCGTCCCAGCACATCGTAAATCTCAATCGTTACCTCCCGCTCCTCGGAAAGCGTGTATGACAGCGTCGTCGCCTTCCCGAAGGGATTCGGGTAATTCGCCCGAAGCTCGTTCTCGAAGGAATTAAGCTCAATCCCTTCACTTTCGGACCGTGCAAACGCCTCCGTTCCGACGACTATTTTCAGTCGCCGGCGTTCGCCTGCCCCAAGCTCCAACACCCTTCCGGGGGCAACGCGCTGTTCTCGACCCAGGTCCAGCAGGTAGCTCTCCTGACCGCTCGGCAGTCCGCCCTCACTGTCGAGTTCCAGCCGGGCCTCCTGTACCTCGCCCGACTGATTGGACAAGACCAGTTCCCAAACCCGTCCGTCCCGGGAGGGGGGCTTAAAGCTTCCCGCGTGCGGCACCGTCCGGCCCGAGAGGTTCTCCACAACCGATAGCCGGACCGTGGCTCCAATCGGCGGCGCCTGGGCGAAGTCGAGCCCATCCCGACCGACCTCCGCCTCCTCTCGGAGTCCCATCCACACCTGGTGGGGCTTTCCATTTTCAGGATTCGCTCTCAGCCGCAGTGTGTATTGCTTCTTCTTCGAGGAGGAAGTCTGCTTCGTAGAATCCGTCTTGGCGGCGGCAGTCGTCGACTCATCCGTCGGCAGTGCCCCTGTCTCCGGTACCGAGCGATCTATCGGCGTGCCCTCCGGGGTACCGTCCGCCTGTGGGGGAGTAGAACGCCCCGTTCTCGTTGCCGTGGAGGGC
This sequence comes from Bacteroidetes bacterium QH_7_62_13, assembly GCA_003023365.1. GTDB lineage: Bacteria > Bacteroidota > Rhodothermia > Rhodothermales > Salinibacteraceae > Salinibacter. The sequence goes on from PXTG01000104.1 coordinate 39,537, forward strand.
ATGTCAGTGAGATTGCTTCCACGAAGGGCCACAGGTCGCCGCTCGGTTCTGGCCTGCGCCTCCTCCGTCTCTTCGCCTCCTCCAGATCCAGAACTCACGGGGGGAATAATCAACGTGTCTCGTTCGGGCACGCGCACAAACGCCCCTTCCCACGGCCGCAACAGATCCTGTCCATATTGATACTGCCCCCCAGTGTAAACAACCGGTCCGTCGATCGCAGTCGGATCGAGCCCCGACGCAGCCCGCACTGTGTCCCACGACACCGTGTACCCGAACGGACTGCCTACCTGATTCCATCCCCTTTCCAACGGTACGCGACGGGCCTGCCCTCCCTTCACCGTTCGGCCTGATCCCAGCTCCAAGTCGTCCCCCGCGGCCGTAATCAACCAAAACCCCTGCCCCGCCCTTAAACTGTCGAGAGAGGGAAACTCCACGTTGCCTCCGCTCTCTCCCGCGGACGGCCTCCACCGCAGAACCCGCCACTCGGCCGGGTCGTAGTCCCCGTAGCTTCGCTCCAGGGCGGCCTTGCCCCCACCCTCCGGGACCGCCGACACGGTCACCATGCGGTAGCTCTGGGGACCGAGCGAGACCGGGGCCGTCAGGCTGTCAAACGACACCGGGATGTGTGCGGGGGCGCTCCGGGCCGCCTTAGGACCTCCCGCCGGTGTCGTTAGCGTGTCGGGTCCAGACGCTAAGATTGTATAGTAGTCGATGCCCCGCGTAGTCACTAACGAATCTGGGACCGTAGCCGTCAGTTGGAGGCTCGTCTCCGACGAGTCGGTCCCCTCAACCGGGATTGCTTGGTAGCCGACGGTTCCCCCCTTCCGGACATACATGGCGCGTTCAGACCGGGCCTGGAAGCCCCCGTCCAGCGTCGTCGTTAGAGTTGCCGGTTCCCCGCGCGTCACCTCCCCCGGCTCCACAGTCACCCGCACGCCCCGTCCCACCAGCCGCGTCGTGTCCGCGCCTCCTTCGGCGGCGGTGGCCGTCAGGATCGCAGCGCGATTCCCGGTGGCCGACGGTTCAAAGGAAACCGCGACCGTTCGCGTCTCGCCCGGGTCGAGCGGTCCGTCTCCATCGTCCACAATCCGATAATCATCGGCGTCCGCCCCCTCAAGGCTCACCTGGACATCCGACAGGACCGCCTCTCCCTCGTTTTTAATATCCAGCGTGGGGGTCCGCCGCCCCTGCCCAACCTGTGCGGCTCCGGCCCGGACGATGTCCTCCAACACCGACAGCCGCACGGTCCGGGTCGAAAACGTCCGCGCACTCGCCTCAACCGTGTCCACGTCGTTCCCCGCCCGGGTAGCGAACGTGTACGACGTGCCCGACGTCAGTCCCTCGACCTCTGCACTCACCACCCGATCAACCGTCGAGTCGACTGGGGTTTCCAGGGCCGATGCCGTATCGGCCATGGAGGGACGATCGGTTGGATAATACGGAAACTGCACGTCCGTCGTGCCCCCCGCCGGGTTGACGGTTCCGTACAGGGTGGCCGACGTGTCGATCACCCCCGATACCGAATCCGTCCGGGCCACTGGCGCCGAGGGAGTTGTGGCGAAGGGTTCGGCTGTGCTCCTCACGGAGTCAATCAATGACGCCGCGACAACACGGTAGCGATATTCCGTCCCTGGCAGCAGAGAGTCCGGGGCCCTCTCCGAGACGGGCTGATCGAGCGTCAAGTCCGTTGTGAGTGTGTCCGCCGCGTACACCGAGGTGTCGCCGGTGGCTCGATTCTCAAGGGCGAAGTACACCCGTACCGGTTCTCCCCCTGGATTGACCGTTCCATTCAAGGTAGCGCTGCTGTCGCTGACTGAGGAGGCTGGATCGGCCGTCACCGAGACGTCGCGGGCATCGGGCGACGGACCTATCCCCGTCAGCGTGAAGGAACGAAGATCGTAGAGCGCAACATCCCGCCGATTGGTAAATGAGCCATCATCACTGTACCCCGCTTGGACCAGTTCGTCTTCTCCGTCCCCATTGTTTTCGGAGATGGTCGTGTTCGCACCGTTGCTGCCATCATCTCCCGCCATTACGAGATCCAATTCCCCATCATTGTCGAAGTCGCCCCAAGCGACCGATGCGTTTTCATTCAGGGAATCGAGACCGGCTCCTACATCGTTGAAAGCCGACTGAGCAACCGCCGTACCCCCTCCCGTTAGCACAGCCATCACCACGACCATAACCAACAGGCGAGCACCCCCCGCTTGCGTCCTCCAGTTAAGAAGAACCGGTAATAGACAGTCACAATTTACCATAATCGAGATGAACGTCTGAAATTGAGTTTCCGACCTTAACGCTTCCCATCTTAGCTCTGACTGGTGGTTCCCATTCAGTTGAGTCCCGGTCCAGTGCGACAAAAACAGCGCCGATTAGCCCATTCTGATCGGCCCCTTCCGCGCCTTGGAGGTGGACACAGCGGCGACCCATGCGTACCGATCTAAGCTTCGCTGCGACGCTACGTGTGAGCTCAACTTCGACCGCGTCTGATTCTTCTACCCGGAACTGTGGCCCAACGTAGCATCTGGTTTCCAATTTCCACTCGCACAATCGACGGAAGGGGCATCCGGAGAGTCCTTCGCAAGCCCCAGTTATCCAACGCACGGCAGCTCCCTCCCGATCAACTCAAGTCTCGGGCACCGACTGCGTCGCACACCGAGCAGATCGATTGCAGGCCGGTACACGTCCGTACCGGGCCACGTCCCCCATCCGGACCGAGCGAGCCAACGGGACTCGGCAAGGCGAGAGGCATCCCGTCGGCTAAAATTCGCCCGCAATGCGAAGTCCTCCCCCAAGGCTGACGTAACTGCCGTACGCGGCGGTCCCGTGCGGCGCCAACGTAATCCCCCCACCAACCTCAAAGGCGGGCGATACATACAGCCGGCCGAAAATCTTGCTGTCACTTTGTATCGTCTCCCCATACCAGTGTCCCGACACACGCACCCTCAAATCAAGGTCATTCGTCAGCCGGGCGCTGTACGAGCTCAGAAGCATACCGTGCTCCGGGATCACTTGTCCCCGGTTGGGGTTCCCGAACCGGAAACCAAACCGGCTTTCCTCCCAGCTTGCGTACTGTGCGAGCACGCGAATCGACGTAAATCCAGACCGTCGTAGGTACCGCAACGTGGCAGAAAACTGGTTGCCCGCATCGAAACGGGGGACCCCACCGACGGTGTCTTCGCCGTAGCGACGGAACGTTCCATTCACGCCAATCGCTGAGCTACCGGTAATCTTATAATCCATTCCTCCATTCACTTTCACTCCATCTCCCGGCGTATAGTCCGCCGAAAGACGCTCCCGGGGGCGAAATCCCCTCCGATACTGGTAGCTCCCCCCTATCCCCACAACGAGTCGGTCCGATAGGGGAACCGCCCACGTGACCTGCGGAGCGATTGAGCTCCCACGGCTGAAGCTGGTCACTCGGAAGTCATAAAAGTTCTGGCTAATCGGACGTGTGGTGGCGAGCTCCGACGCGGTCAGTTCATCCTTCCCGGTGGGGGCATTGGCTCGCACCTGAAAGACGATGCTTCCGTTCCCCACTGGCTGGGCGTATGAGAGTCGGCCTGAGATGTCCGTCAGTCCCTGAGTGGGGTCCAGGCCGCTCCCGTCCATTCGGGCGTATGCGCCCCGGGCCCGGACCGAAAGCCGCTGCGTGACCGGTACGAAGACGGCGAGAGAGTTGCTCAGTTGCGTCAGCGCTCCTCCCTCTTCACTATCGTAATACTGGTATGTGGGGTCCACCGTCACCCGAATTGGCTGGCGGTCGCTTCGCAGGGAAGGGCCCTGCGTTTGTGCCTTGGAGACGCCTCCGAGCATTCCGACAATTCCGATGACGGCAACGATGCCCCGAAGAGAAAAGAAGGGAACCAGAACTCTCTCCGTTGGAGACACTGACTTGGACATCTCACACTCGGAGCTCGATTCGAAGAAGTGAGTGAACACCTTAGAAGGTAGTGTCCGGAAGACTCTTTATCGAGTGCGTGAGTGGGCAGCGGTTATTCCGCATTCCCGCCCGGGATAATCCGCGGTCAGGAACTGCCTCCCCCTCCGTCCCCTCCACTGCTGGGGGGCTCGGGGGGATCCTCAAGATCTTCCGCCTCCTCGGCCGTATCCTGCTCCTGCGCCGGATCTCGTTCGGTCCCCTCGTCACCGCCTTCTTCATCCGTTGCGCCGGGCCCGGTACCAGCCCCCATGCTCTTCTGGCGCTGCTCAACGAGGTCGATCTCCCCATCCCCCTCCTGAGCGTCGTCCCCTCCACCGCCCCCTTCCTCCGCACTGGCAAGTGCCTTTCCTGCACTCCCTCCGGCGGCCTCCATGCCTTCTGCCTTCCGTTTCCGCTGGGACGCCTGCTCAAAGTCCGGGTCAAACTGCTGCGCCTGCTGGTAGTACTGAGCGGCCGCACCGTAACGGCCCCGGTCTTCCTCCGCCAAGCCGCGACTGTATGCTAGGAATGCCTGAATGCTCTGGGTCGGCACCTTCTGAATCGCGGCTCGCTCCTGAGGCGTCAACTCTACACCGAGTTGGTCCACGATGGAGAACGTTACCTCTTTCTGTAGATCGAACAACTCATCAAGGCCGGCCCGCTCTCGGTCGAGCTGAGGGGTCTGCTCTCCCGACGCAACGTCGGCAAGAGTGATTTGAAGACGCAACTCTTCTTCCTCAGTCACGAGGTACGACCCTCCGACCACCCGTCCGGCCCCGAGCAACTGCCCTACTCTCGGTGCAGTTGACTGGTCTACGTACTCGCTTCGAGCCAACTTCAGCTCGTCAAGAATGGCCTGCAGGCGCACCCGCTCCACCACCTTCAGACGGTCAACATTTGCGAGGTCGGTCGTAAACATTTCTGCTAGGCCCCGCCCAAGGGCCTGATACTGCTCGTCGCCCCCCTGATACGCCATCGGTACGACGGCCACGGTATTCGGATCTACCTGACGTTGCACGTTCGCCGGACGCTCCCGCTCATCGGCCATCATCTGACTGACCTGACGGATACTTCGACCCCTCGGGAACCTCGTCAAACTTCTGAAAGAGGTCGAGGGCGGCCTCCCGACGTCCCACCTTCTCGCTCGCTAGTCCCAGATAGAATTGGACCTTCGGGTCGTCGGGGCGACGGGAGTACGCCTTCTTCAACGCGTCGTAGGCCTGAGACGGCCGGTCGGTGCGCATGTAGATGGCCCCTAAGTCCCGGAGCGCTTCTCCATCCTCCGGATTGTTCCCTAGTCGCTCCTCTAGACGGCGCTCCTCTTCCTCAAAGGCGGACCGGTCCTGATCCAGCGTGACAGACGGGCTTCCACACCCAACCGCGCCGAAGGCAAGAACGAGAACGAGCAGGAGCGGCCCGCAAGCGCTCGTCATAGGCAACGACCGACATTGGGAATCCTGACGGGGGGATGGCGCACGGGCACGACCGATCCCAGAGACGTCGATCATGGAATTGAGAAGGGATGGAGAGATGAGCGAGCAGGCTGAATTCCCGATTTCACTAACATAGGAAAGGAACGAAGGCAGAGAGCAGCGAGAGGGACTTACACAACGTAAGACCGAGCCTCATTGGTTGCAATTCTTTTCAACCATGACCCATACGCAGAAAACCGAATTCAGCTCTGACTTTCCCAAGCTGGTTGAGCGAAACAGCGAAGTACGATCATTCACCGTTGCGGCCGTCCCTCCCCACACCACAGCATCATCGATCCATACTGGAAGAGTCGTCACCCGCTTCAGAGTCGAGGCTTGCAACCATTGGTTCCAGACTCTTCATTTTCTTCTTCGCCTTGGCGAAGTTCTCGTCGTACTCGACGGCCCGCTTAAACTTCTGTTGAGCCTTCCGATACCTGCCGGCCTCAAGAAGGCTCAGCCCGTCGGAGTACGCCATCATGGCATCCAGCGACTTCGTTTCGTCCGACCCCAACGTTGTCTCCTCCATTTCGACATTGATGCTTTTGGTCACCTTCTGGCTGAGCTCGCCGATGAGCTCAAAAAACTTGTCCGGCTTTCCGCGTACCTGGTCCCCAAACATGACCTCTCCGGTCTCGACCTTCACGACCCGGGCAGTGATCGACATCTCCTCCTCCGTCGTAATGAAGCTACCAAATACAACGGCATTGGCGCCGAGCAGCTCTCCGGTGCGGACGGCCGTAGACTGGTCAACCTTTCCTTTCTCTCGCTGAAGCTTCAACTCTTTCAGAAGCCAATCAATGCGCTCCCGCTCAATGACCTGCAGATCGGTCCCGCCCGTTAGGCGGTTAATCACGATAGAGGGAAGCCCTTTACTCAGGCCTTCGTAATCCTCACGTCGCGTAATCGAGTTGTTTGTGAAGTCCATCACCGCGATCGTCTGCAGGCCTTGCTCCTCCTGCTCAACCTTGTAACTGCCCTGCTTTTCCTTCTGCACCTTGTAGTACATGTCCATCACCGCGGGCGGCTCGACGTCCGGATTCAGGTAGTCGGACGGGGGATTGGTGTCCACGAGCTCCACGATGACCGACCGGGCCTGCTGCCTCTGACCACGAGCGATGTGGGCGCGGGCCAAGAACCGAAGGGCGTCGCGACGCACCCCGATGTTCGCCTGTTGATCGTCGGCGACCTGCCGGAAGAGGGTCGTCGCCTGCTGGTACTCGGCAAACTGATACTTCTGCTTTGCCTCGTTAAACGTCGATTGCTGTGCCGTGGCGGTCTGGAACGCCCCTAGCATTCCGGCGAGCGCGACAACTGTCATGACGCCCCCAACCCATTGGAAAAGCGGGGCAAGAAGGGTCGAACCGATGGTCCTTCGTGGCGTGGACATGTGTAAGTCACCTCTTGAATTGGCAAATGTGGACTCGCTGGTCATAGTGGAGGAGCATGTGTACGAACATCACGGAGGAAATAGGCCGGGCTTGAAAGCCTCCGAGCTAAATGTCCATTCCGGTCTTCACTGAAGGGTACGAGAGATGAGGCCGAAACCGGACATTTAATTTCGATGAAGTGAAGCGTGCTCTACTCACCTGGCCGAGGCTAGAATCGTCCCACCGTTCACTGGCGCCGTGTCCGCCAGGATGCCAGTCAACGTCATGGGCACCCGAATGATGATTTTTGACCACTACGTACAGCTGCGTTCGAGATCGGAATAACTTTCCCGGATGGGTCCGGCTCGGATCAGAGCGGCGTTGAATCTTTCCACCGACGAACGTATGCTCCGATTTCTTCTTCTACTTGGCCGTTTCGAAGCTCACGGTGTACTGCACCTCCGTAAAGGACGGCTGGACATTGACCTCGTAGGCGTCCCCCGAAAATTGGCCAGTTTCACTCTCTCCGCCTCGTTCGACTTTGAAGATGCCGCCCCTCACCTGAAAGTCGTCGATGGATTGTCTCCGCACTTCAATTCGATGGCTTCCGGGCCCCAGAGAAAGAGTCGCGGGCGTGTCTTCTCCAGTGTTGGCGCCGTCCACCCAGATTCGCCCATAGACTTCCGGTGCAGTTACAGTGACACTGCGCGCAAAGTAACACGTCAGCGCCTTGGTTTCCCCTGCAGAAACAGTTGCGGTTGTTTCGACGGAGCCGTATCGCGGATGCCGGCAGGTAATGGTACGCGCTCCCTCGACCACGGTGATCGCACCGCCGCGCCCCTGCTCCTCCCCATCCACGAGCACCGTTCCGGATGGCTTAGGCGTAACCTTAACGATCCCGGTCGCCGCGTCGGCCCCATTAGCCCCTCCGTCCGTGACGTTTGCGCCGGAGGCGGCGTCCCCCTCTCGCGCCGAGCCGGTCGATTCCTCCGCTCCCGATGTGGTGGGCGGCTGTTCAACGGCTGAATCAGACGATTCTTGGTCGGCCCCGTCCTCCGAAGCAGGGGCAGAATCACCGGACGATGAGTCTTGCGAGTTGTCGGCAAGAGTCTCCCCCGACTGAGTGGATCCGTCGGATTCTGCCTCGGTCAGGGTCACATTTTGAAGCGAGACGCGTCTCCCGACACTCGCGGTGAACGCCGTATCCAGGGGAGTGTACCCTTGCTTCTCTACCTGTAATTGTACGGCCCCGGCGTCCATCACGTACCCGTTGATCGGAGTCGTTCCCGCAGTATCCCCGTTCACGAGCACCGTCGCCCCCTCCTGCACCGTCGTGAGCGTCAGTGTGGCCGATCCCCCGCCACGCCCAAGTTGGGTAAAGGCAATGTATCCGCCGACGAGCAGGAGCAGGAGCGCAATTCCCCCTCCTCCGAGAAGGAGCCAGTTCGTCCCCTCCTCCTCTCGCTCCTCGTCCTGAGAGGGGAACGATTCGGAGACGGCGGGGTCGGCTTCTGTTCCGTCTGCTAATTCGGGCTCCGGTACGGCCGGCTGCGTGGTGTCGTCTCCTCCCGGCGCCGCGTCCGGATTCATGACCGTTTCCTCCCCCGACTCCGAGTCCGCATCCGCCGAATCACCGTCCGGCTGATCCACTGGGTCGCTCCCAGGGATCGCAGTCCGGGTCCGGTCCTCGCCTCCCGGGACCACTGTTTTCGTTTCGTCCACGTCGTCTGCTCCTCCCTCTCTCTCCCAGTCCGGCTGCGTGACCGTCTGGTCGCCGGATTGCCGATCGGCCTCGTAGAGCGCCGTTTTCATCTCCTCCACGCTCTGATAGCGGTCGTCTTGCTCCTTCTGAATCGCTCCCACGACCCACTGAGCGAGCCCAGAGGGGATGTCGGAATTGAGATCGTCGGGGGGCGGAATTTGCCCCTCCACCACCTTGCGCATGATGTCGAAATCGGTGTCGGTCTCCGTGAAGGGAAGGTCCCCCGCCAGCATCTCGTAGGCCGTCATGCCGAGGGAATAGATGTCGCTCCGGGCATCGACGTCGTCGATACTGGAAATCTGCTCGGGCGACATGTACTTGAGCGTCCCCCCTTGTCCTCCCTGCGTCACCGTCTCTCCGGAGTCCGGCTGTCGCAACTTCGCAATCCCGAAATCGGTGACTTTCACGATTCCGTCTTGGGTGAGCATCACATTCTCGGGCTTGATGTCCCGATGAATAACCCCGGCGGAGTGCGCATCGTCGAACGCCTTGAGGGTCTGCTCCAGAATCGGAACGGCCTGCGCCGGCACCAAGGCTCCCTGCTGGTCAATGGCGTCTTTAAGGGTTCCCCCCTCCACGTACTCCATGACGATGAGAAGCCCAATGTCGGTCTCCCGCAGGGCATGAACGGCGACGATGTGGGTACTGTCGATGCGGGCCAGGGCCTGGGCCTCCGACCGAAACCGGTGAATGAACGCCTCCCGCTCTTGTTGACCGGGATTGATGCGCTTGATGGCGACGGTGCGGGACAGGTTCACGTCCTCGGCCCTGTACACCGTTCCCATGCCGCCGCGCCCCAGGACCGCCTGGATGCGGTAGCCATCGACCTCGGTACCGATGACGGCGTCGCTCATAACCTTCGGGCTCCCGGGTTCAGTGATGTAGACGCGAGGGAAGACAAGTACCGTTGGGGAGCATCGATGTTTGTGGCCTCGGTTGCCACTAGCCCTCGTCCGCCTCCAGGAGCTCGGCCTTGTCGAGGTCCCACGTCTGTGCCATACGGTCGACGTAGGCGTCGATATAGGTCGGCCGAAAGAGCTCGCTCTCCAGTTCCCCCCACTCTCCGTAGAAAAGGGACTTCCATTCGTCATGGAGGGCACTGAGTTCAACGCTCTTTCCGCCCCCAAAGAACATCCCCATCATTCCTTCGCCCGCCGCATCCGTCTCGCGGACGGCCTGGGTGGGATTCACGCGCCGTAGCAGCTCCTCGCTCCCCACCATGACCGACTTCTTGTACCCCGCCAACATCGCCATGTTGTGCGCCACCAGACTGTCGACGGCCTCACTGAGATGAGCGAGGCGCTCTCGTCGGTCTGCTTCGGACACATGGTCCCCAAGCAGCCGCTCCCGGAGTTCATCCGCGTCGGCGTCGTAGAGCGCCTCCTTCTCCGGCGGATGATTGAGCGTTTCTCCTGTAAACTCCCGCCAGAAGTGATTGGGAATACGAATCATCCGGCTGACCGACTCCAGAAGCGTATCGAGAACAGGGGCCGCCTCCCCCGTCTCGTCCACACCCGAGGACTGAATTCCCCCTCGCTTCCCCTCCGAGGAGGCCCCGCTCGCGAGGAGCTCCAGGGCACGCTGCACCCCTTCTTCCCCTGTAATTTCGGGGTCAAGATGCTCCTCGACGGCCGCAGCAACCGACTCGTCGCGTTCGTCCTCGGGAACGAACTTGTAGGTCTCCGCCAGGCCCTCGAGGGCGGAAGCCAGTCGCCGGGCCTCTTTCCCGAATGGGTTGTCATCTTCACGCTCCTTCGCGTACGCCGTTTGCTCGGACGAGGGCATGAACAGCGGGGCAAATTCAATTTTGAAGTCGCCCACCCGAAAGACGTCCCCGCTTTCGAGCACGTACGGCTCTGTCTCCCCCACACGCCGCCCGTCCACGTACGTCTTGTTTTTGCTATCGCGGTCGTTCAACAGGTACGTCCCCTCCTCGTGTCGGATCTCGGCGTGATCGGTACTCACCTTCTGATCGGGAAGGGTCAGGTCGTTGTTGTTCCCGCGCCCAATTGTAATTCGGTCTTGCTCGAAGAGATAGTCGGCGGGCTCACCCTCGTCGGCTCCCTCCTTGAAGACTTGCAACTTGACAGGCATAAATCGTGACGGTCTGCGTTGAGATCGCGAACTACCCGAGTACCGAAAACCGCGCTGCGCCTGCGACATGTATGCGTGGCAGATCCCGAAAGAGATGCGCGGCTCCGTCGTGCTTCCGCCTTGCCCGCGTGTGGTAAACGAGAAGGAGTTCACTTTAGTGGACGACGGATTAGGATGATGATAAGAAGTCCCTCCATTTCCGTCAAGAGGCATCATAGTCCGCGTCCGTTATGCGCTCAGCCGCAGCACCTGAGGCCGCTGCTGCCGAGCTCCTAGCAGATGATCCACGCTCCGTCTACGTTTCTCAGTAATAATTCCGTCTCCACGGCCCGGAAAATTGCCATTTCCGTTCCTGAAATGCATACTATACTCCTTCTGTATCGCACACGAACCCACCCGTCTCGCCCTCATGGCCGACGACAGCCACCTTCTGGACTTTGAAAAGCCGCTCGTGGAACTGGAGGAAAAGCTCGCCGAGATGCGCGAGCTCAACGAGCAAACCCAGGACGACCTCTCCGGAGAGATCAATGCCTTGGAGAAACGAGTCGAGAAGCTGCGCACGTCCATCTACCGCAACCTCACGCGGTGGCAACGCGTCCAGATTGCCCGGCACCCGAAGCGGCCCTACACGCTCGACTACATCGAGGCGCTCACCGACGACTTCGTGGAGCTCCACGGAGACCGACGATTTGCCGACGACCGCGCCGTGGTGGGGGGACTCGCCCAATTCCAGGGGCATCGCTACGGGTACCGCGACCGCACCGTCATGGTCATGGGGCATCAGAAGGGACGCGACACGAAGGAGCGCAAATACCGCCGCTTCGGCATGCCCAATCCGGAAGGGTACCGCAAGGCCGAGCGCCTCATGAAAATGGCCGCCAAGTTCAACAAGCCCATCGTCACGCTCCTCGACACGCCGGGGGCGTACCCGGGCATGGGGGCCGAGGAACGGGGGCAGGCCGAGGCCATCGCCCACAACCTGATGGAAATGGCGCGCCTGCCGGTCCCGATCGTGGTCGTGGTTATCGGCGAGGGGGCCTCCGGCGGCGCCATCGGCATCGGGCTCGGCGACCGCATCCTCATGCTCGAGAACGCGTGGTACTCCGTCATCGCCCCCGAGAGCTGCTCGCAAATTCTCTGGCGCTCCTGGGACCACAAGGAGGATGCGGCCCACGCCCTAAAACTGACCGCCTCCGATCTGCAGGAGGTGAATGTCATCGACGAGATTGTGGCTGAGCCGGTAGGCGGCGCCCACCGCGACCGGGACACCACCTTCGCCACCGTTGGGCAGGCCATCGCTGGGGCCCTCGACGACCTCGAAGACATCGATCCGGACACGCTGATGGACCAGCGACTGGAGAAGTTCGATTCGCTGGGCGAGTACGAGACGGCCGAGCCGATGGCCCCGGCGCCCCGGTAACGATCTCTGTCCCTCCGACACCCGCTCTTCTTTTCGCCCCCTCGCCCTGTGTCTTTCGTCTACTCGTATCATCACCGGGTCCGGTACCGGGAGTGCGATCCGATGGGGGTGGTCTACCACACCCACTACCTCGACTACTTTGAGGCGGCGCGGACCGAGGCCCTGCGCGACCTCGGCGTCCGCTACCGCGACCTCGAAGACAGCGGCGTCATCATGCCGGTCGTGGAGGTGAACGTGCGCTACCACGGGCCGGCGTACTACGACGAGGTCCTCGTCGTGGACGTGACCTTCCCGGAGCTGCCATCCGTGCGCGTCCCCATCGAATACAGCGTTCACCGCGAGGGGGAGGACGACACGCTCGCCACCGGCCACACGACGCTCTGCTTTATGGACGCGGAGCGCCGACGGCCCATCCGGGCACCGGAGGCGGTGCAGTCGGCGTTCGACCGGGTCATGACCTCCTGAGTCCGTTCCCATTCAGAAGCCGCAGGCATCGGGCGGTGGCTCGGCCCCCATCACCGCGTGAGCGCAGTCTTCCCCGTAGACCGAGCAGTAGCACACGACGAAGCTGTACTGATTGAACATCTGACGCATTCGAGTACGCGGGGATGCGTCGAGGGTCTCCGGCACGGCAGAGGACGGAATGATGGCTTCGTAGAGGAAGGACGTATTCCCGGCCTTCATCAAGCTCCCCTGCTCAAATCCCCCCCAGATCAGTTCCATCTCGGGAAATTGGCGTCGCAGGCGGCGGTCTAGTGAATCCGCGTCGCGGAGAGTGATCCTATCCCCTTCTTGCTCCGTCTCGGAGAGCAGAGTATCCACTTGAGCCCGATAGAGTAGTGCTTTTTCGAAGACCGCTGGGCCCAGGCCGGTGTTCTCGATCCCGACCTTGAAAATATGCGAACGCTCCGTGATCGTCTTCGGCTTGCCCCCGTGCTGCACTTGCTCTCCTCCGTCAAGGACGAGCCATGAGGCCGTCATGTCGAGATTTGGAAGCACCGACAGCCGGTTGTGCTGGCGCATCTCGTACCCTTCCCACACCGACAGGATCACGGCGCTGACGGCGATGAGAATCGTGGCGTAATTGGCGAGAATCTGCAACCAGGATCCGGACGAGCCGCCAGAATCCCCGTTCGAGTCGGCGTTGGGCGATTGATCGGGGGTCTCTGCAAGGTCCATGACCAGGCGGAGCAATCGAGGGTAAAAATGATCTGTCTTTGTCCTTCAATCTACCCGCTCCGGATTCAGATTGCAAGAAGAGAGCAGCACCGGGATCCCCGGCGGAGATCGGTGTCGGCCTCTGCCTTATTGACGAATCGAGTCGTGCAGCCTACATTCAGGAGGTAAGTTCTGTCCTCCGGGGAGGCCGCCGCTGCCTCCTGCTGCATGGATCGCAGCGCGTATTTCGTCTTCAGTCTAGTCGGAGACGCGAAATACGCGGGAATCCCTTTCCTTTTTCCCGGCACGCTCTAGCACCACAGCCATCTGCTTTCGTGTCCGCCACCCTCCTCTTCCACGACCGCTATCTCGACTACGACTTCGGGCCGGAGCATCCCTTCAGTCCGACGCGGCAGGAGATGGTGGTGAGTCTGCTGGACGCGCTGGGCCACCCGATCGAGCCGGTCGAGCCGCCGGTCGCCTCCCGCGAGGAGGTGCGCCGGGTGCACAGCGAGGCGTTCGTCTCGAAGGTGGAGGCCGCCTCGGACGGCCGCCCCCCGCCACAGGCCTGGGACTACGGCCTCAACACGGGCGACGTGCCCGTCTTCGAGAACATGGATGCCGCTACGCGAGGCCTCGTGGGCGGCACGCTGCACGGCGCCCGGCTCGTTGCTGAGGAGGAGGCCCTCCGGGTGCTCCAACTGGGCGGGGGCCTGCACCACGCCCACGAGGGCCGCGCCTCCGGCTTCTGCGTCTACAACGACCTCTCGGTGGCCATCGACTATCTGCGCGAGCAGGACCTGCGCGTGGCCTACGTCGACATCGACGTGCACCACGGGGACGGCGTCCAGTTTCTGCACTACGACGACCCCGGCGTGCTTACGATCAGCCTGCACGAGACGGGGCGCTACCTTTTTCCGGGGAGCGGGGACGTGGACGAAACGGGCGAAGGGGCCGGACGCGGAACGGCGGTAAACGTCCCCTTGGCGCCCCACACCGAATCGGACAGCTACCGGGAAGCCTTCGACCAAGTAGTTCCCCGGGCCCTAAGCCGCTTCGGGCCCGACGTGCTCGTGGTTCAGTGCGGCGCCGACGCCCATTTCAAGGACCCACTCGCTGATCTGCTCTTGACCTCCCAGGCCTACGAGGCGTTGTTCCGATCGCTTCTCGATCTTGCGGACGAGCACACCGCCGGCCGCCTCCTCTGTTCGCTCGGTGGCGGCTACCATCTCGACGCCGTGTCTCGCGTCTGGTCCCTCCTCGCCCTCGTCGTTCAAGAGATTTCCCTCCCCGAGTCCGTTCCGGAAGACTGGCGTACCCACTGGTCCGACCGCGTCGACGGAGACCTCTCCCCCACCTTCCACGACCCCGACCGTTCGTTCGACGTGTCACGCCGGACGGCAATCGCGGACCAGAACCGGGAGACGAGCCAACGCACCCTGGAGCTGATGGCCTCCCAGGGACACTAGCAGGCTACGCCGACGCCTTGAGTCTCCCTTCCTCGGGCAGAAGAAATATTCCCTTCGGCCCGGTCCTTTCCGAAACCCGCTCACCACTGTCTCCCGACTCCCGCCGACGCTTCTTCTCCTCCTTCCGGGCGCTCCAGGACCTCGACCTGGACCACCACGATGCCTTCCTCAATCATCCCGAGTTCTTGGGCCGCCGCCTCCGATACGTCGATAATGCGGTCGTCCACGAACGGTCCGCGGTCGTTGATGCGGACGACAACGGAGCGGTCGGCGTCGAGACGAGTGACCCGCACCTTCGTCCCGAACGGGAGACGGGGGTGGGCCGCGGTCATTTCATTGGGATCAAACCGCTCCCCGCTGGCCGTCGTCTGCCCGGCAAACTTATCCCCGTAGTAGCTGGCCTTCCCCTCCGCCTCGTCGAGGCCCGGCTGCTGAGACTGCCCGCTGCCAAGGCAGGCCGTCATCAGGATAAAGACGACGAGTCCGCCCATACCCGGGAGGCAAATGGACGGCTTGAACCGCCAGGTCCGCCAGACGGATGCAATGTAGGATCGAGGAATCATCACGGAGGGAACGAAGTCGAGGGATGAAAGGGTCAAGACCATTAGACGAAAGCCCGCCGCAAAAGATGCATTTCTTTTTTCGGTCCGTCACGCTTTATCTTTGGCTGACGGTCGTACTGGTATTCCCCACTATTCGAATCGGCCTCCATGCGTCTGTATGAAACGCTCGTCTACGGTGATTTCGTGCTCGCCGTGGGGCTGCTGGTCGTGGCGCCGTTCCTGCTACTGGCCGTGTCGGTCACCTATTCCCCGGTCCGGGATCGACTGCTCGTGTACTGGCGGGCGTCGGCGCTGCTGGGCATTACCGTCTACCTCTGGATTGGCGAGCAGACAATGGGCTTCGCGACCGGCTTCGTGGCGCGGGCCCTCATCCCCCTGGCGCTGTGGCGCGGGGATGCCCTTTACGTTCTCCGGGGGGCGTCTCTTCCTACGGCTCAAGACTGGCGGGCACTGCTCTTCCGCCGCTGGCGGACCGCCGCCATCGCCTACAACCTGCTGGGTCTCACGTATATGCTGCCCCTCCTGCCCTGCGTGGTGACGGGCGCCGGTCCACGCTGCGAGATGTGGTTCGGGCCGCCCCAACAGTACGCCGACTCGCTGCACCCCTCCGTCGAGCCCATCTGGCTGGCCCGGTACGGATGGGTTGCGCTGGGCGTCTATGCCGCCTACCTCCTCTCCACCGCCGTGCGCCTGCAGCGGGACTTGATGGAGCGACGTGCCTAGTCGAAGAACGGATTCTCAGTCTAAAAATCCAGTCGGACCCGTCCCTCCGGGCGAAATGAAAATGAGCGAAGAGAGCCGATGGGCGTTCTCGACAACGCAGTATGCACACCCTCAAGAGCCGTACCGAGACGGTCGGGGGAAACG
>PXTG01000105.1:0-5214 GCA_003023365.1 Bacteroidetes bacterium QH_7_62_13
ATCGGTGAAGTCAGCCTCGACGAACGTGGCGTCTCCGCCCGCATCGGTGATCGTATCAACGACCGCTCGGCCCGCCGCCGCATCCCGCCCGTGCACCATGACGTCGGTCCCAAGGCGTCCGAGGGCCAGGGCAGCGGCTTGACCGATGCCATTGGTGGACCCGGTGACGAGAGCCGTTTGGCCGGTACAATCGATGGCGTCTACGTCGGCGAGGACTTCGGGGGGTGTGCTCATCGGTGTTGGGTGTTTGTGGACATGCAGCGAGGAACCGCTCGCCGTGGAATTCAGGGAGCTAACGGGACGGGGAAACAGACCGGTCGCGTACCCCGATCAAAGGCGAAGCAAATCGAGGGCTTCGTGCAGGGACGACACCGTGTAGTCCGGAGCCTCCGACTCAGTGTCCGGCGTCTCGTGACCCTTGAAATCACCGGGGCAGTAGATCGTCGTCCACCCGAGGTTGTTGGCCGGTTGGATGTCCCGCTTCAGGGAGTCCCCAATCGTGACGACGTGGGATTCATCCGTCGGGGAAGCAAGAGCGTCCTCAATGCCCTCCCACACGGCCTCGAAGGCGGCTGGGATTTTCTCCCGGAGCACGATCGAATCAAATTGGTCGCCCCGCTCAATCTCGTGCGCCTCAAACGCGAACTGCAACCGATCGGGGGCGCCCTCCGAAAAGAGAACGGACCACCGGTGCTCCGGGTGTGCTGTCGTCCAGTCCCGAATGTTACGGAGCAGCAGTTCTGCCCCGTCCAGGAGCGGAGGGGGCGTGCGGAGGGCCATCTGAAAGGACTCGGCGGCCGCCTGGATACAGGCCTCAGCGGCATCGTCCTCCGGAATCCTTCGGTTCTGCACCCGCTGCGCGGCCCATTCAACACGTTTTTCTTCGCTGGTCGGCCCCTGGTCGGAGAGAAAAACGGCCATCCCACGCGCTAGAACAGCCAGGTCGTTCTGGCCCGTGATCAGCGACAGACGACCGGCGAGCTGTCGGAAAACGGCCCGGTATTCTCCGTCCACTCCCCCGGTTCGGTTCCCGAACGGCCCGTCCACGAGCACAGAGATCATCCGCCGCCGAGCGTCTTCGAAGACGGCATGGGTGTCCCAGAGCGTATTGTCCGCGTCCACGACGACTGCGGACGGGCATACCTCGTTACTGGACGACATCGATAGGGGAGGATGCGGGACGTTGGA
Source organism: Bacteroidetes bacterium QH_7_62_13 (assembly GCA_003023365.1). GTDB lineage: Bacteria > Bacteroidota > Rhodothermia > Rhodothermales > Salinibacteraceae > Salinibacter. Next base: position 1,189 of record PXTG01000105.1, read on the forward strand.
GCTTGAGAGTGATCAGTTCGTGTCGCGCTCTCTTCAGCCCCCCTCCTGGCCCGCGCGATCACATCCTACAGTCTCTCAGATGACGACTACATTGATGCCCGGTTGACGTATGTAGAACGGATTCTGGGAGTTTTTCGCTCCCGGTAACATCTTCGGTCCCCCAGCGGACTCGAATCCATCCAGTCGAAATGACGCGCCCCAGTCAGAAGACTCCCCCGAGACCCGTCTCTCCCTGCAGAGCCTCCATGCTCGGTGGGCTGACGAGATACCAGGTAGACGTTCCACCCAGGGGATGGCGCAGCCAGAGGATACGTCCTACTCCACCGTCACACTTTTCGCCAAGTTCCGAGGTTGGTCCACGTGGCACCCACGCATGACGGCGATGTGGTAGGAGAGCAGCTGGAGCGGGATCACGGTAAGCAACGGGGAGAGAAATTCTTCCGTCTGCGGGATCTCAAGCACGTATTCGCAGAGTTCGTCGAGTTCCTCGTCCTTATCGTCGGTAATCGCAATGACCGAGCCGTCCCGGGCCACTACCTCCTCGATGTTGGAAAGCACCTTATCGTAGGTGCTGTCCTTCATCGCAATGAAGACGACGGGCATGAAGCGGTCGATAAGCGCGATGGGGCCGTGCTTCATCTCGGCGGCCGGATAGCCCTCCGCGTGTATGTATGAGATCTCTTTGAGCTTGAGGGCCCCCTCCAGTGCCACGGGGAAGTTGTACCCGCGCCCGAGGTACAGGAAGTTGGAGGCGTACCGGTACACCTGAGCCATGTCGTGGAGGGTCTCATTGCTCGCCTCCACCACCTCCCGGACCTTCCCCGGCACGTCCACCAACGCCTGGATGTGCTGCCCCAGCTCATCGTCCGAGAGCGTCCGCCCCGTCGCCAGCTTGAGGGCAATCATCGATAGCACGGTAACCTGGGCCGTGAACGCCTTCGTGGAGGCGACCCCGATCTCGGGACCGGCGTGCAGGTAGACGCCCGCATCGGTCTCTCGGGCGATGGTGGAGCCCACCACGTTGCAGATGCCGAGGCACATGACGCCCTGCTCCTGCGCCTTCCGCACGGCAGCAAGGGTATCGGCCGTTTCGCCGCTCTGCGAAATGACCAGGACCACGTCTCCGTCGCGCAGGATGGGGTCGCGGTACCGGAACTCGCTGGCGTACTCGACCTCGACCGGAATGCGGGCAAACCAACTGATCCCACACAGCGTGCAGACCGCCCAACACGATCTCATTCTTGTCCGGAAGGGCCCGTCCGCGCATGGCGTCCTCCATCGCTTCGGGCTGTTCCATGATCTCCTTGAGCATGAAGTGGTCGTAGCCGCCCTTCTCGATCTCGCTGAGGCTCCACTCCAGCTCGTGAATTTCCTTCTCCAGGGGTTCGTTGTCGATCGTCCGCACCTGGTAGCCGGAACGCCGCACGGTGACCATCTCCCCATCGTTCAGGTACACGACTTTTCGGGTGTGTTCGACGAGCGGGGCCGCGTCCGAGCCAATGAAGTACTCCCCGTCCCCGATGCCGAGGATAAGGGGACTCCCTTTCCGGGCGGCGAGGAGGAGATCGGGATCCTCCCGCGACACGACGGCGATGCCGTAGGCCCCGACGACCTGCGTCAGTGCCTGCCGGACCGCCTCGGACAACGATAAGTCGGTCTCGCGCTTCACCTCTTCGATGAGGTGGACCAGCACCTCCGTGTCCGTTTCACTGTCGAAGGTGTATCCCTTCTCCTGCAATTGCTTCTTGATCGCGCTGTGATTTTCGATGATTCCGTTGTGTACCAGCGCGAAGGACCCGTCGTCGCTCACGTGGGGATGAGCATTCTCGTCACTGGGCGGCCCATGCGTCGCCCAGCGCGTGTGCCCGACCCCCAGCGTCCCCGTCATCGGATGGCCGTTGAGCGCCCCGCGTAAATCGTTAACTTTTCCTTCCTTCTTTTCCACCCGTAGATCGTCATCGTCCACGATGGCCAGGCCCGCGGAGTCGTACCCCCGATATTCGAGACGCTTGAGTCCAGTAAGCAGAATGTCGTCGGCCCGATCATTCCCGATGTACCCAACAATCCCACACATAGAGATGGTAATTTCGTAAGACAAGTGGTCGAACAATGCCCCGAGAGTCGACGGTGCCCGTAGACAACGCATGCCCGCTAGCCGGGCACAGGTCTTTCGAGGCAACTGGGCCTCAGAAACGAAACCGTGCCCGGACTCCATCGACCGGTGTTGGTGGAAGCCATGCTAATAGCGGTCCAGCGAGAACTGCTCGCCGAGATATCGCTCCCGGACCTCGGGATCGGCGGCGAGCTCCTCGGCGGTTCCCTGCTTCAATATTTGTCCTTCGTACAGCAGATACGCCCGGTCGGTGATGGCGAGCGTCTCGTGGACGTTGTGGTCGGTGATGAGGACGCCGATGTCGCGTTCTTGCAGATCGGCCACGATGTCCTGAATGTCCTCCACGGCGATGGGATCCACGCCGGCGAAGGGTTCGTCGAGCAGGAAGAAGCGAGGTTTGTTGGCCAGGGCCCGGGCAATCTCGGTTCGGCGCCGTTCTCCACCGGACAGGGAGTAGCCTTTCGACGATCGAACGCGCTCCAGCCCAAACTCGTCGATGAGCGATTCGACGCGGGCCGTCCGTTCTTCGTCGCTAATCGACTGAAATTCGAGGGGGGCGTGAAGGTTGTCCTCGACCGTCAACTCGCGGAATACGGATGTTTCCTGGGCGAGGTACCCAATGCCCTGTCGTGCGCGTTTGTACATCGGCAGCCGGGTGATGTCTTCCTCCCCCAGCAGAATGCGGCCCTCGTCCGGGCGCGTGAGGCCCACGATCATGTGAAATGTCGTCGTCTTGCCCGCCCCGTTTGGACCGAGGAGGCCAACGATCTCGCCCTGCTGGACGTCGAGGCTCACGTTGTCCACCACGGCCCGCTTGTCGTACCGCTTCGTAAGGTGGCGCGCCGCAAGGCTAATGGTTGAGTCTCCAGTGGGCTCGCCATTTTCGGGCCGGGAGGGACTCGTCGCACTCATGGTTCCGGACTCGTGGGTTGGGTGGTGTCGCGGGACGTCCTGTTTGGTGACTTCTTGACCCCGAGTGTGTCGGGGGAAGGGGAGAGAGAATCGGGCCGTCGGCGGGGCGTTCCTTCCTCCCCGGACAAACGCGTGCCAGAGACTCGGCCCGTCGCTGTCTCCCGCTCTTCGGCGGCGGGCGTGCGGGCCACGGTGCTATCAGAAACCGTGGTATCCGGAGCCGCTCCCGCACCCGCCGTTCCCGAAGAAGCCGTCTTCGGGTCGGTCGTCGGTCCGGCGTCCATTGAAAGCCCTTGAGCCGAAACGGATCCGGAATGTACTTCTTCTTGTGATAGGCCTGCCCTTCCACTCCTCCGTCGAACGTGATTCGTTTCAGGTCCTCGGCGGCAAAGCGCAGGGTGACGGCGTCGGCGGAGGCCTGCGTCGCGCCGTTCAACGTCCCGTCGTCACTGGCCGAAAAGTATATGGACTGGCCGTTGGGCCGTGCCAGAATCTTCCGCAGAGAATTGCGCCGGAACACCGCCGTGATGTTTTCTCCCTTCAACTGACGGATGCGGTCCACCGTGGTGTCCCGCTGGGCAGCAAAGGCGGCGCCGCGGACGTACACCGTGTCGAGCCGTCGCTCTCGGGCACGAACCCGGATCGAGTCCCCCCACACCTGCGCCCGCTCGAACCAGGTGATGGGATCCCCGAAAAGACGCGTCTCTTCGAGGGGCAGTTGGGCCTCGGGCTGGACCCTGGGGCGTGCCCACCGGGCTGACGAGTCCCGAGAGGGCGGCCCTCTCGAACTGGTGCGCTCCGACTCCGGCAGGGTGGATGATTCCGATCGCTGTGCACGAGCTCGTCGGTCGGGCTCGGATGCAGTGGCGGGCTCGCGGCGGGCGGCTGTGTCCCTGACCGACGGGGGGACGACCGGTCGACCCGCTCCCTCCCCCTCCACACCGTCCGTTCGAAGCGGAATCAACTCGACCTGCGCGACGAGAGAGTCGAGACGGCCCCTC
>PXTG01000105.1:5400-23975 GCA_003023365.1 Bacteroidetes bacterium QH_7_62_13
GGACGAGCAGTGCCCGCTGTTCTACGCGACTGTAGCGGTTTTGCTCTTGATTATCGGCCCACTCCCCGAACAAGTAGGTCGTTGAAGTCGTGTCGCCACCCTCAGATTCGACGCGGCGGATAAAGACCTCCCCAACTGCGATGGACCGCTCCCGATTACGGAAGTAGGTAAGCGAATCGGACGCCAAGTACGTCTCCGGATCGGTGAGCTCCACCTCCCCGCTGAAGGCCGCCCGCTCTGCGTCGGACCAGTACGTTCCCTCCTGGGCCCGCAGTACCCGGGTGCTGTCCACCAGGATGACACTGTCGGGAAAGACGGAGCGCTTCTCCGCTGTGTAGTAGATGGCCCGCGGGGCCCGCACAGTTACCTCCCCGTCCGTCAACCGGACATTACTGCGCGCCCGTCCCACCTTCGTTCGCTTGTTGTAGCGGACCGTGTCGGCCCGCAGGGTGTCGCCCCGCTCGTACATCACCACGTCTCCGGTAAAGAGCAGTTCGTCCCGGTTCAGGTATCGCAGCCCAAAGGCCGAGCGGAGGCGCGTGGTATCCTGCCGGACGCGCACGTTGTCGAAAAGCTCTTGAACCCGTTCCCCGTCGCGCTCAACGGCACTGAGGGAGTCCGCCCGGACGAGGGCCCGTTCGGGATCGGTCGTGTCGGGACCGGCCACGTCTGCGGACTCGACCGAGTCGAGCGGGGCCGACGGCGTCGCCTCTGCCTGTCCCTGAAGCGTGTCAACGGTCGTCGTGTCCTCCGCCACTTGCGCATGGGCGGGCCCGAACAGCCCCAATGTCCCCAGTAGACACAGGAACGCTGCCACGCGTCCCCACGCCGGCGAGCGGATACACTTGTTCATGCAGTCGAATGCCTGTACAGGTCGTCCGAAAAAAGACCAGTTACACAGTGGAGCGCCCTACACCGACGAGGCGAAGGAGGCGTTCCTCATCAGGAAATCCTTCGTCTCTACGGGGAAGTTTCTTCCTCCACCTCCACCTCCGCCGTAAACTCACCGATTTGGTAGGTCTCAAGGTCTTCGTCGGCGACCAGTCCGTTTCCCCGCACGTCCTCCGAGGGCGTCGTGATGTGGACGAATCGGCGCGTCCGTATTGTACGGTCGGACTGGAGCCACGTTAGGTGCTCGCTTTCCAACTGGCGATTTTCCTGGGTGACGACAACGACATCCCCGTAGGCCTCAAACCGACCCTCTTTGTTGAAGAAGACGACGCTGTCGGCCGTGATCGTTGCCGATGAATCTCCATCCTCGAAGATATACGACCGAACGCGCATCGAATCCTCAAGCGAACGCCAGACCGAGTACGTGCTGTCATCGGCCCGGTGCTGTTGCATCTGCGACGCCTGAATGATGGCCCGCCGCCGGCCGTCTTCATTCAACACAAACCGGGCGTCTTGTGTGACTTGTGAAGGCCCGATGCCGCGTAGACTGTCCGGAAGCTCCCCCCCATCTCCACTCCGGGAACGATGTTTGCACCCAGTTACAAGCAGGAGACTGACCAGGAGGACGGCAGCAATACGTTCTCTGTTCACGATGTGCACGAGTAAGAGCTGAACGTTCATTTTCGGTAGCCGATGCCCCCTGTCGATGAACGAATCGCACCCACAGCGTTCCCTGTTCAGTGTGACTGGCACGAACGCCCGAGACGGCCCCGTGCTCCTGTTTGCTGGTTGGATGAGATCCCGCAAGCACTAGGCCACTCGCTCCACGACCCAGGTACGGGAACGCGGTCGGGATCTTGCCGGCATTGGACACATACTGTATCCGGACCTAATGTTGGTTTTAGACCGGTTTCTTTACTCCGGGCACTCTCATCCGTGTGTCGCATCTGGTAGTTTGGGAAAACAACAGCGTATTCCCCCTCTCCTTTCTGCATTGTCCTTTTCTCCAAGACGTTCCGCTCGTCACCATGAGCTTTGACGTGGAAACTCGATCTTCCGAAACGGTTGTCGTCCGGATGGGCGAAGCCCTTGACTTTCGCAACGCCGACGATTTCAAAGAGGCGTTCCAGGAGCACGTGGAGGATGGGGTTCGCAACTTCATCCTGGACTTTTCGGAAACTGAAGTGCTCGACTCGACGGGCCTGGGCTCTATCTTTTCGTTGTACCGGGAGATTTCTCCGGACGACGGCAAGGTGGCATTCGCCGAGGTTTCTCGCCCCGTACAGGTGGTCGTCCAGCTTACGCGCACCTACAAGGTGTTTCGACAGTTTCCGACCGTCGAAGAAGCGGAGGAGGCATTGGCTTAGGTCCCGCCCGCCCCCCTCCCCGATCCTGATCTGTCCGGGCTGCTCCGACGAATGACCGCTCTCACCCTCGAATATACCGACCTCAATCGAGCCCTCGACGAGGTGCGCCCCCTTCTCGAAGAATGGGCGGCCGAGCACGACGAGGCCGCTGCTCCTAGTGACGACACGGTGCGCTACACGCAACTCGTCCTTCACGAGTGGATTGCCAATCTGTTGCAGCATGCTCACTTTAAGAGTCGTGCGCCGACGGTCCAGATACGCGCCTCCACCGAAAATCGGCACATTACTTGTGCCGTCATTGACAATTCCGAAGGGTTCGATCTTGCGGAGCAACTCTCCCCCGACGACGACGCCGACGATTTTCCGGAACGGGGCATGGGGCTCCAGATCATCGACGCCTGTACGAATCAACTGTCCTACACGTCGACGGCGTCGGGACGTCACCGCCTCGAGTTTACCATTCCTGCCGATCAAGACCCATGTCTGAGCATGTTATTTTGATTGTCGAGGATGACAGCACGGTTCGTGAGCTGCTGAAGTATCGCCTGGGCAAGCACTACTCGGTTCTAACGGCCACGAACGGAGAGGAGGCACTTGAGAAAATTGAGGAGCAGATCCCCGACCTCATCATCTCCGATATCATGATGCCGGAGATGGACGGCTTTACGCTCCAATCGACCCTCCAATCGGATAAAAATACCCGCGTCATCCCGTTCATTTTTCTTACCGCCCGGGCCGATGAACCAGCACGCGAGGAAGGGGCACGAACCGGGGTTGACGACTATATCACGAAGCCGTTCGACATGGAGCAGCTCCTCTCTCGCGTGGAGCGCCTCCTTGAACGGGTGGACATGTACCAGTCCCAGCTCGACGCGGAAATCGGACGCGACTTCTCGAACCGATTGCTGCCGGACCACGTCCCGGACGTTGAGGGATACGACTTCCGCTTCTTCTCGGAGGCCCGGAAGCAAGGGGGCGGAGACCTTTTTGATTGGACCGAGACCCACGAGGATACCTACTTTCTCACCATCGGGGACGTGATGGGAAAAGGACTTCAGGCGAAGTTTTACGCCTTCAGCTTTTTGAGCTACGTTCGGGGAACACTGCACACCTTGCTGGAGGAGTCCACCTCTCCCGCTACGGTGATGTCGGAGATCAACGGCATGCTCTTCGACGACGAGGTTCTGGATGACACCTTCGCCTCCTTCTTATTGATGCACTGGGACCCCCACTCCCACACGCTCACCTACGCCAACGCCGGCCACTGCCGTCCGGTCATCGTCGGTCCGGACACGAGCCGGATCGCCGAACACAGTGATCTCATCCTCGGACTGGAGGCCGACGCCTCCTTCTCCGACGTGACACTGGACATGACCCCGGACATGGCGCTTCTCGCCTACACCGACGGGCTGATGGAACTGCCCACCCCGACTGGCGACTTTCTCGGCGAGGATGGCGTAGGGGCCGCGGCCGCGGAGGCCCACGGCAGCGACGACCCCATCGAGGCCCTCCACGAAGCTGCCCTGAGCAAAAGTGCCGAGGAGGATTTCCAGGACGACCTCCTCACGGTGTGGCTGCGCCGGCTGGGTCCCGACGAAAATGGAGATTAACCGTTTTGCGGGGGTGGATCGGCCCCACTCTAGATCGCAGCTTCGGCGGAGGGTGCACTGGCGTCGTGCCCAACCTGTTCTCGGTATTCCTGCTCCAAAAGGGCGAAAAATCCCTTGTCCCAGTACTGTCCATTCCGGTGTAGATACTCCCGGGCCGTTCCTTCCCTGCTGAATCCCGCGTCCCTTATGAGGTGTCGCCACGCCGAGTTGTACTCGAACGCCTCGGCACTCACGCGGTGAAGGTCTAAATTCTCGAAACAGTAGCGGAGGAGAAGACGGAGGGACTCTCTGCCGTACCCGTTCCCCCAGTAGTCCCGTTCCCCAATCGTAAGCCCGATCGTCGCATGATGGTGATGGGGGCTGATGCGGGCCACGTAGGCTACGCCGATAAGTTCATCCTCTTCCGCGTCGTGGATCTCGAAGTCCCGATGGTCCGGGGACGGCTCGTTGCATAGCTGTTCGAATCGCTCCTTGAAGTCCCCGAACGACTCCTCCTCGTAGGGGACCTCACTGTCGAGCCGGTTCAGTTCGGGATCGTTATTCCACCGGAAGTGGGTGTGAATATTTTCCATCTGAAGGGGAGAGAATCGCACGCGTCCTTCTTCCAGTGGCGTGACCTGACGGGTCGAACTTGGCAGGGACATAAAGACGGAAGCGCTTCCAAAAGAACGAATCGAAAGGGCCACCACTGCCCGGGCCGCGTTGTACAACCAAATCACTTGCCAGCATCATTTCAACGAGCCCTCGACGGTCCCCCTCCGTCCTGCGGAAAAGGGGGAGATCCCCGGGCTCAAAGCGCATCGTCGTGCACCGTTCGGGCGCGCTCCCGGAGCCGTTCCCGATTGATTTTGAGGCCCTGGGTGAGAACCTTCGCCGGAAGCTTGTAAAACCCATCCGGAATTTTGTACCCGGGAAGGGCTGAAGTGAGGACCCGCTGCAGACCGGTTTCATCCACGGGTTCGGTCGTGTGCACGAAGGCAACGGGTCGTCTCCCGTATTCCGCGTGCGGCACCGGCACGACAGCGGCCTGCTCAACCACGTCTAGGCGTTCGAGGACAGCCTCGATCTCTTCCGGCTGAATGTTTTCCCCGCCGGATACGAACATCCGATCCATTCGCCCCAGGACGCGGAGTCGGCCACTCGCGTCGATCCGCCCCCGGTCGCCGGTCGGATACCAGCCGTCGTCCGTCTGCGGGGCCTCCGGGCCCTCCAGGGGGACGTAGCCCCGAAAAAGCGTCGGCCCCGCGACGTATATCTGCTCGTCTTCGATTCGAACCCGCCGGTGGGGGAGCGTACGTCCGGCTGTTAGTAGGTCGTCGAGGGGAGCCCCAGGAGCGGTTGTCGTAATCTGGGACGCCATCTCCGTAGAGCCGTAGCTCGTAAGCAAGGGCCAGCTACGCCCATATCCGTCCCGAAGAAGGCCGTCCGGGATGGGGCCTCCCCCCAACAATACGGCCTTCAGCGACGCTGGTGGGGCGCCGTCGATGGCGTCGAGCACCCGGCGAAACTGCGTCGCAACCAGGGAGACGTGGGTCGCGTGCGCTGCTCTCAAATTTGCGGCAATGGAGGTCTGTGCGGGAGGAATCGCGACCGCCGCTCCCGCCAGCGCACACCGCACGAGGATGGCCAGCCCTCCCACGTGGTAGAGCGGGAGCGACAACAGCCACCGATCCTCTCGATCCAATGGAAGGTTGGCGTTGGCCCCTTTCGCGCTATACAGGTGGTTGGCCCAGGTGTGAAGCGCCGCCTTCGGCGTACCGGTACTGCCGGAGGTGAAGACGATGCTGGCCGGACGGTCGCGATCGGGCGCTTCGCCCGCTGAGGTCTCCCTCGTGCCCCGACCAGCAACGACCGCCTGCGGGGACAGGATATCGATCCGATCGGACGCGTCCGCTTCCCCCCCCTGAGTCGCCGACACCAGATACGCACTGTCGACCTGGAGCGCGCGCGGCCCGATTTCGCCGGGGGGAAGGCGCGTACTCAAGGGCACCACCACAGCCCCCCTCCGCCACACCGCCCACAGCAGGATCACGGCGTTAGGCGTCCGATCGACGTGAAGGGCGATTCGGTCCCCCCGTTCCACGCCCGCCTCTGACAGACGACCTTCGGTATCCGCGACCGCCGCGTCCAGCTCCGCGTAGGTCCACCGGCGCGAAGCCGCCCAGAGAGCCGTTGCGTCCGGTCGGACGAGCGCATGCTGATGAATGAGATCATTCATTGCGGCGGGGCGCAGTGCAAGTTGCTCTCAACTCGTGGTAGAACGTGCATGCACGGCCGACCGATCCACCCTGGCCGCGTACAGGTCGGGCAACTGGACGTTGGGGCCCTCAATCGGAGGGCGCGGCAGTAAGACATCGGCTGCTAGGCGGGAATACGTGGAGAGCCCCGCGGGGGCGCTGGGGAGAGACGAAGCAAGGGCCGCCAACATCCGCAGTCCTACGCCGGACTCATAACTCGCACTGACGACGGGCACGGCCCCTCGTCGTTCCGCCCACCGGGTCCAGGCCCGCGTCGGGGTGATGCCCCCAAGAAGGGTAGGCTTCAGGATCACGGCCCGAATCGGGTAGTCGTCGGGGAGCTCCCCCGGGTCCCCTTCCCGCGTCGTTTCGTCGAGGGCCACAGGTAGGCCCGTCGCCTCTACCAGCCCGGGAAGGGCGGTAGGGTCGGCCAATGGTTCCTCGACGTACGCCAGTGATAACTCACCGACTTCCTCGGCAAAGGTCGTGGCCTCCTCCACCGTCCACGCCCGGTTGGCGTCCAGGCGCAGGGAGACCTCTCCGTTCAGGGCCGCATCCACCCTGCGGACCCGCGCAACATCGGCACTTATATTACGCCGCCCGACCTTGAGCTTGGCCGCCCGGTACCCATTTTTCCGGATGTTCTCGGCCGCCTCCACCAGGTCCGAACAATCATCGGTGATCAGTGCATTCAGGGCAACCGATTCGTCCCCTCCCCCCAGTAGATCGAGAACAGAGATCCCCCGCACGGCGGCACCCAGTTCGACGAGCGCCCCCTCCCCCGCAAACTGAACGGATGCGTGCAGATCCGCTTCCGGCAGCGATTCAAGAAGTGTGTTGCGTCCCGATACTGAAACCTCCATTCCCACGAGCAACTCAACAAGCCGGCGACCATGCTCCAGGACGTCCCCCAATGACGCTTCGCTGAACCCTGGTAGCGGAGCGGCCTCCCCCCAGCCTTCTCGACCGCCCGAATCCTGAAGACAAAGGAGAAGACCTTCGCGCTCCGTGAGCGTACGCTCTCCCACGGACAATGGATCGGTGAGCGGCAGCCGGTAGCGGTAGAGGTGGGCGTCGGTAATCGTCATGGACGAGGAGTATCGAGCAGAGCAGGACTACAAGTTCCACCCCACGGAAAACAGGATTGCCCACAGCACGAGCAGGCGACCGGTCTGTCCAAGCAGTGGATTCAGACGCTGGGGGTCGGTGACGCGGATCATCGTCCGGATCGGCCCTACGGCGAGCGGAAGGAGTAAAAGCGTCAGCAGGGTCCACGCATGCTCGCCGGTCCAGGCGACCATTCCGGCGGGAAGCAAAAGGGCCCCGAGAATGCACGCAGCGTACAACCAACCTCCCACCTGTCGGCCCAGCCGCACCACCAGCGTTCGCTTGTCCGCCGCCCGATCGTCGGCCACGTCCCGCACATTATTTACCAGGAGGATGCCAACCGAAAAGAGCCCCGGCCCCGTACCGGCCACAATCACCTCCGACGGGCACGCTAGGGCCTGCACGTAGTAGGTCCCTCCCACGGCCACCGGCCCGAAAAAGACAAATACGGCCAAGTCCGCCAGGCCCAACGCGGCCAACGAGTAAGGACCAGCCGTGTACCACACGGCCGCCGCGATAGACGCCGCCCCAATCACCAGGACGGGCCACCCTCCCCTGTAGATGAGGAAGCCCCCCGCCGCCACCGCTCCGGCAAACACCAGCACCGTCGCCCGTCGCATTGTCTCCGGGGCGACGAGCCCGGCCTGGGTCACCCGCATCGGCCCCACCCGATCGTCCGTATCGGCCCCCTGAAGATAATCAGCGTAGTCGTTGTGGTAGTTGACGCCGACCTGGATAAGAATCGCACTCAACAGGGCCAACCCCGCCGACAGGGGATGCGCCGCCCCGGCCCGCCACGCCATTGCACTGCCGACCACGACGGGAGCCACAGCCGCCCCCAAGGTTTTGGGGCGCGCCGCCCACACCCACACACGAAACCGATTCAGTACAGCAGGCATGATGGGTGGAAAATTTCACAAAGTACCCGACTGCGTACAGCACAAAATCACAACCGACAACGCCACCCCGAATCGGCCGTCACGTCGATTTCAAAAACCGACCGAGGTGGGCGAGAAAGGCCTGCGGTCGTTCGGCGTGTACGTTGTGGCCCGCGTCGGGCACAACCACTCGGCGGGCCGTCTCGATTCGCTCGGCGGTTTGCTCCGTAATCGCCTTGTACTTGTCGTCGAGTGCACCGGTAAGCACGAGCGTCGGCACCGACAGGTCCGGAAGTCGATCCCAGAGCGACGGCTGTTCGCCGGGACTTAATCCTCGAAGGGCCCGCGCCAGCTCGTCTGGGTCGTTCATACTGCGCGTCGCAACCATCTTTTCAACCAAACCGTGGCGGTCGAGGGACGCAAAAAGCGGCTGTTGGTACCAGTTCTCGAGGAATCCCTCAATATCTTCCTGAATCCGGTTCGCGCGCTCATCATCGAGGAAGCGGCGCTGGACCCGCTCCTCCCCGTTCGACACACCGGGTGACGCCGACTCTAATCCCAGTCGCCGTACCCGTTTCGGGTGAAACAAGGAGAAGTAAAGCGCCACCCGTCCCCCCATTGAGTACCCGACGAGTGAGCACTGCTGAATGCCTGCTTCGTCTAGCACATCAGCTAGCGCCTGAGTTGCGCCCTCCATCGTGTACAAATAATCCGGGCCGTGCAGGGACTGCCCATGCCCCGGCAGATCAACGGTCAGACAATAGGCCTCCCTCGATAAGGCATCGATGATGGGTTGCCAATCCCGGGAGGATCCCATGAAGCCGTGAAGGAAACACAATGGCGGCTGATGAGGAGGACCCTGTGTGCGGTAATGAAGCATACCTGTACGGTTCGGAAACCGGAAGCGGTCAGGGCTTCCAACCGATCGTTACAAAACGGCGGGAGGTATCGTGGCGATTAAGCGGGTTGATGTGTACGTTAATCACTCGGTCCACAGTTCATCTCAAAATGTGATCTACTCATGCTTTCTCGACGGAACTTCCTCCAACGTTTGGGAACGGCCCTCGCCGCGGCCCCTGTTGCCTCCTCCCTTCTCTCTGAGTGGCCTCGGGCGGACGGCTTTACGTCGCTGCGCCGAGGCGTCGGCATCTTCCGCCAACGAGGAGGAACCATCGGGTGGCTTGTGCGGGACGGCGCGTTGGTCGTCGTGGATACTCAATCCCCAGAGTCGGCGCCCGACTGCTGGACGGGGCTCCGCGACCGAACGGACAATGCCCTCAACATGGTGATCAACACACATCATCACGGCGATCATACGGGGGGGAACGGCGTGTTTGCCGAATACACCGACCGGTTCGTCGCCCACAACAACGTCCCCGACCTCATGCGGCAGGCCGCCGAGGACGGGGAAGCGGACGACCGAACCTACCCGACGGAGACGTTCGACGACGAGTGGTCGGAATCGGTGGGGGACGAAACGATCAAACTCCACTACCACGGACCGGCCCATACAGGTGGGGACGCGGTCATCCATTTCCGGGAGGCGAACGTGGCCCACGTGGGCGACCTCGTGTTCAACCGGGCCTATCCATTCATCGACGTGCAGGGCGGAGCTGATTCCCAGAATTGGATCTCGGTCCTCGAAACGATCCACGAGAACCTCAGCGACGACACCACCGTCATCCACGGCCACGCCAACCCCGAATTCGGCCCCACCGGCAGCCGTGAGGATCTACTGGTGATGCGCGACTTTCTCTCGGCCCTCAACGAGTACGTGCAGAATCAACGCCAGGCCGGGGCGTCGCTCGAAGAGATGAAGCAGAAGAAGGTCCTCGACGGCTTCGAAGACTTCAACTTCGACTGGGCGCTCTCGCTTGGCGCGTGCATCGAAGCGGTCTATCAGGAGCAGACGAACTGAGGACGAGCCGTGAGGCCGGGGTGGAGGGAGAATGCCGATCCGGATTCTTTCCCTCTCCCTCTATCCGATGATCGCGTCGGATACGGCCTGTTCCAATTTCGCGTGTACACGGCGATTGGCCTGCCGCTCGGTCTGCACCTCGAGGAGTGCCGGCCCCGAGGCTTCACAGGCCGTTTCGTAGTCCTCCCGGAAGGCCTGGAGCGTTTCGGGCCGGTGATAAGCAAGGTCAAACGTGTCGGCCACCGCCTCGAAGCTCCGGCCCTGCGGTGTTGTAAAATAGGGCTCGAACACGTCGTCGTGCTCCTGAATCGGCAGGAAGTGAAAAATCCCCCCGCCGTCGTTGTTGACGACAACAACCACCACGGGCTGATTCTTGAGCAGGGCGAGGCTGTTGAGGTCGTGCCAGAGCGCAAGGTCGCCGATGAGGAGCGTGACGGGGCTGTTTCGCCCCCGGGAGATGCCTGCCGCGGTGGCTACGGTCCCGTCGATCCCACTCGCCCCCCGGTTGGCGTAGGCCGGGACAGCCGGCCCCTGCGTCGAGGCGTGCCGGTTCAGGTCGCGCACTGGCATGCTGCTGGCCGCCACGAGCGCATGGTCCGACGGGAAGTCGCGACTGAGGAGTGTGGCGACACCCGGCTCGGTGAGCGAAGCCTCCTGGGCATGCCCCTCCACGATCTCCGCGACCTCCTCGTTCGCCGCAAGCCACCTCTCCCTCCACGATGAGGCGTCGAGAACGGAGCCCATCCGTGATAGAAGGGCGTCCGCGAACGGCGCCACGCTCGCCTCGACGTGGTGGGTGATTCGATGGTCCGGGTCGACGCGCCGAGGGTCCGGCCGGATGACGGCCCAGGGCTCCGGGGCGCTGTCCCGTAGGAAGTGACGGAGCCGTTTGGACGTGAACCGTCCGCCGACTTGAAGCACAGCCCGTGGTTGATATTTCTCCCGAACCGGCTCGGCGGCGAGCACGAGATCCGCGTACGCGACGCGCGGACTCTCCGCCGCCCCTAGGCGGAGGTGCGACGTGATGTCGGGCAAAAGGGGCCACCCCAGGTGCTCGGCCAGCCGACGAGTGGCTTTTACCGCACCCGGTGTATCTAACCGTCCCGAGCGCCCACGTCGGCGGACGCCGGCTCTGAGACCGGCGTCGGATACTGCGTGTAGGGCGCCTCCCCCGTTGCCCACTCCCGAACCGCACCGGGCACCGATACGGAAGCGTCCCCATCTACCGGCTCCAAGGGTTTCCGAAAACCGCAGTTGAGATGCACCGGCCCGGCGGGCGGGCGCCGTGACTGGTGCACGGCCTGATTGGTGGTCGTGAGCACATACGCCGGGTCGACCTTGTCGGTGGGGGGAGTCACGTCGGCGTGCCAGCGCACGTAATCGCCGAAAATCTTCACCTGATCGACCGTCTGGTTGGCCCCCGTGTCTCGGAGTTCGGGCGGACGATCGGCGGTAAGCAGCATCATCGGCACCCCATCCGTCGAGGCCTCAACCACGGCGGGCTGACCGTTCGCGACGGCGGTGCCGGAGGTGGTGATCCACCCGGCCGGCCGCTGCGTAGCGCGCCCGTACCCCAGTGCAGCGAAGGCCCGGGCGTCCGGATGCTGGGCCGCCGCTACGGTGAGGGGGGTGGAGCGCGAGCCGGGCGCCACGAAAAAGGTATCGACCTCGTTCCGCACCAACTCCTCAATCAGACACTGGGTCCACAGATAGGTAACGTTGGGCGCGTCGAGCGGTCTCGGCGATGGGGGGGACACGGAGCTGTGCAGGGGGCTTTCTACGAGGAACGCCGGCATTACGGGGTGGCCGCTGCGTGGCCGTCGAGCCCGAGGATGGAGGCAAAGTCGCCGATCTTCTGCTCAATCTCCTCCCACTCCCGCTCGGGGTCGGATCCGTCCACGATGCCCGCCCCGGAAAAGAGAGCGAGGCGGTCGCCCTGCACCAATCCCGACCGTATGGCAACCGCAAACTCGGCGGCGTCGGCCCCAATCCATCCCACCGGTCCCGCGTACCAGCCGCGATCGAAGGGCTCCCGGGTGTGGATGACGTCCAGAGCGTCGTCGGTGGGCACGCCGCCCACGGCGGGTGTCGGATGCAGGGCACGAAGCAGATCAACGGCCGAGGTACGGCTTCGAAGGGTGCCGGTCAGTCGGGAGTGCAGGTGTCGCCCCCGAGCCAGGGCGAGGTCGGACGGCGTGTCCGGCGCGTCCACCGCCGTGCACAAGGTCTCCAACTCTTCACGGATGGCCTCCTGTACAAACGCGTGCTCGCGCCGCTCTTTCGGACTCTGCATGAGTTCGTCGCGAAGAGCCGCGTCGGCGGCGGGCGTCTCCCCTCGTTTCCGCGTGCCGGCAACTGCTTCGCTTAGGACGCGCTCCCCGTCTCGACGAAAGAGGCGCTCGGGCGAGGCGCCGAGAAAGGTCGGTCCTTTGGCCGGGCGAACGGCAAAGTGAAAACAGCGAGGGGTTGCCCGCTTTAGGTGCTGCATGACAAAAAAGGGATCCAACGACGCCTGCAGTTCGAGGGCCACCCGACGGGCCAACACAACCTTATCGAGGGACCGGTTCGAAATTGCATCGAGCACCCAACGGATCATCCGGGTCCATCCCTCCTGGTCCGGCACGTCGGTACGTCCGAAGGGCTGGGGCAACCCACCGGTCGCCGGGCGTCGGGGCGGCGCAAGCGCGTGCACGGCCTCGACGAGAACGTCTCGGCGAGCGGCATCGCGGGGAAGGACGAGATTGCAGGTGAGCGTGGTGCCGTCTTCTCGGGCACGAAGTTCAAAGCGGGGCAGCACGAAGCGATAGGTCCCAAACGGTCGCCAGCCCGGCGCAACGTCGTCCTGCTCCCCCGGGTGCGCGGCATCGAAGCGCACCCCACCGTAATATCGCACGGGGGCGTCCGTCTGATTCAATCGTGACGCAAGTCGACGGTGCAGACGATCGAAATTGACCGGCCGCTCGCCCCCTTCCACCACATCGGCCGCACCAACGGTAGCGACCGGGGCCTCCTCCGTCCGGGAGGACCAGTAGGCCGCCTCTCCCCCCGACTGTCCCTGCACCCACTGAACGGGATCAACCTCCCACGGGACCGGCACCTCGACCCGGACGATGCGGGGCGACCCGTTCGTACGGGCTTCCAGGACCCCGCACACTTCATCGGCGAGCGCCTCGCGCATCGCCTCAGTCGCGGCGGGAGAAGACGTGAGGGAAGACTCGAGTTCGGGCATGGAGGGGAATCAATCTGCAGTCAAAGGACAACGCCCAACGGGTCAAGACGCACATTCTTGGGTGTCGAGGTGCGCTGTACAGTTAAGAAGATCAGCCTCGAACCGTCCGTTGTCGTATCGCACCCGGTTGACACACGTATTGGCGTGACCGAGCCGATGCATGTCTTCTAAGCCGTAGTCGTTGAGGAGGGAGGCCAGCAGCACGCGCAGGTAGCGTCCGTGGGTGACGACCAGGACCGTCGTCTCCGACTCCTGGGCCACCACCTGCTCGATCGCACGATGGACCCGAGCCTCTACATTCCGAATCGACTCGCCTTCGGCGATCCGGTATCCGTACTGCCCCTCCCGCCATCTCGCCTTCACCCGGTCCATCGCCCGGTTTCGCTCTTCGGAGGGGGGGTCGCCCTCAAAAACCCCCCAGTCTATCTCTTCGAGGTCCGGGAGATACGTCTTTGGAACGGGCTCGTGGGGCGATGCCAGTACGTCGGCCGTCTGCCTGGCACGACGCAGGGTACTGGCGTAGATCCCGTCTATCGGGACCTCAGCGAGCCGCTCCGACAGGGCTTCGGCCTGGGCAACGCCTGTGTCGTTGAGCTCACTGTCGATTCCGGCCCCTTGAACAATCCCTTTGCGGTTGTACTCCGTCTCTCCGTGTCGCACAAGGTACAGGACCGTTGAGGAGTCCTTCGGCCCCGAATCAAAACCGGTCGGCATGGAATCGGTCGTCATTGTGAATCGTCGGAATGCGACGGGGACGGCGTCTCCGTGTCCGACGCCTCAGACTCCGTCACCCAATTGTCGATAATGTCACTGGTAAGGGCGTCCACCTGCGGAACCGATACCCGGTACTTGAGCGCCGCCCGCACAATTAAGCCCCTGAGGACCTGATCGGTCACCGGAAGCGGATACAATTGGCGCTGAAGCGGACGGAGCACGCGTCGGGCGACCCACGCCACAACGCCCCACCGGAACAGGATAAATGCTGCAAGCCCCACGCCAACAGCAACGTACTTCCCCAGCACCGAAAGAATGCTGAGGGTCACCCCGTAGTACCCCCCCTGTATCGTCGCCCGACTGAGCCCCGACGCTGCGCGCGCCGCCCCGACGCTCGGCCACGCCGGGCTTACGAGGGTCCATCCAAGGTAGACCGCAAGGGCTGCTCCAGACGCCCACACCGGTGGAATCGCCCAGAGCAGAACGGGAAGCAACCAGAGCGTCACCGTCCGGGCCGAGTCCACCCAGGCATCGGCCCACTCAATGAGCCGGTCGAGGGAGACGTGCTCAAGCACCGCCCCGGCGTATTCCCGCAAATCGTCTTCGGGCATGTGGTACCACCGTCCGGTCGCCGTCAACAGTCCGTAGGGGGTATCCACGTACGTCGGCGCGTCCCTCTCCGAAGCGGACGGAGCTGTCTCATTCGTCATCGCATACGGAAACAAGCGTCAGCGACCGCGCGATGGGACCGGGCAAGTCGCAGAAAAATTGATGCAAAGAACGTACAGGGGGGCGGGAACGCAGTTTCAATCATTTCTGAAAGTTTCACCCTCTCTCTTCCGGTTCGAGCGTGAGGCGAGATCCCACCCGAATGCGAAATTTCGGCTGAGCCACCCCCGCTGCCCGGAGCGGAGGGGTGAGCATCTTTTCGAGCGCTCGGGCCGTGTTGACACGGGGCTGAGTAGCGTCGCGAAGCCGGCGCTCGGCCTGCGTGCGGAACGCGGCTTTGGCCCCCGCCAGTGCCTCCTCCCGCACCTTTTTCTGGACCTCGGACGGAAAGACGCGCATCCAGCCCTTCGCACTCGTCTTCACCTCGAGACGAGCAAGGTCCGGCTCCACACTGTGAACGGACAGCTTGGGCAAATCCACGGCCACCGTCCCGTTCTCCTCCACAGAAATCATACTCGGTTCCAGCGCACGCACATCAAACCCGTAGGACACCCGCCCTGGCACCCGTACCGTCGTCGACGAGCGTCCCTCTAACAACGACAAGGCACTCGGTTGACTGTATTTCAGTACGAAACTAAGCCAGTCCGGTGTGGCGTATTGAGCAGAGTCGACCGTCACCCTCGCCTGAATGTCGAGCGTTCCAGTCACAAGAAACGAGGCCGGGGCCTCTTCCTGCACCGTCGTAATCACGGTGCGCCGCACCCGTTCGTCCGACGGGCCCTGGGACCACCATACCGCAACGCCCCCGGCTACAAGCAGCCCCACCAGGAGACCGATCCCGAGTGCAGAGCGCGACGTCATCGGCGTAAAAGGAGGATATGACAACGAACCGGCGAACGTCAAAGCTTCAACATCACGAGCGCCACGACGGCGAGCGCGATGCCCACCCGATTGGTGACTGATAGGTACTCATCCCAGAAGTACACCCCCACCACCGCTGCGAGGACCATGATGGCGATGTTGTTAGCCGGAAAGACGAACGGGCCGGGCAGTTCCGCGATAGCCCGTAGAATAAATTCGAGGGAGCCATAATTTACAACGCCGAGGAGAACGCCCCAGCCCACAGTTGGCCACCCGGGCCACTGCTTGTCACGAATGGCGCGGGCTCCCACCATGACTGTCCCAATCAGAAAGGCAACCCCGAACGCCAAGAGCAGGAAGAGCACCCGGCTGTTCGTTGTCCCGAAGCCTTCCTCAAACGTCTTCATCGACAGGTCGACAGCCCCACCCATCAGGAAGGTGAGGGCAAGGACCCCGAACGCATGCCAGTCCACGTCCGCAGCGAGGTCCGAGATCGGATCTGTCTCCGGCGTCTGCCTCCCTCCCGCCGGGACTGGCTGCGGCCCCCGGTGCTTCTGTGCAATCAGGAAGAACGCCGCGGCGGCCAACACCATTCCAATTCCCTGGGCCACCGAAGGCACTTCGCCCCAGACGAGCCACGACGCCAGAAACGGAATGACCACCGAGACGCGCATTACCCCGATGGCCAGGGACATGCCCGCCACGTCCGTCGCGTAGGCGAGCAGAAAAAATCCCGCGATTAGGAGCGCCCCCGTCGCCCCACCCAACAGCAGCAACGTGGGCGACAGACCGAGCCGACCGTCGACCGATCGTCCCCCTACCCCAATGAAAATTGCGGCCACGCCCACAGCCGCCCCGTAGTTAACCGTGAGCAAGGCCGTACGGTCGATGTCCGTTGGACCGGTGAATTTGAAGATCATACCGATCGCGACACTGCAGGTGACCGCGAAAGCAAGATTGATCATCGATCGTGCCGGCTGCCATCAAACAAT
Source organism: Bacteroidetes bacterium QH_7_62_13 (assembly GCA_003023365.1). GTDB lineage: Bacteria > Bacteroidota > Rhodothermia > Rhodothermales > Salinibacteraceae > Salinibacter. Next base: position 21,874 of record PXTG01000105.1, read on the forward strand.
TCAACAAGACGAAGGACCAGACCTCTCCTTCCGAAAGGGGACCCCAGGTACACCGAGCGCCTTCTTGCGACCGTCGAACCGGCCCCTCTCACTCGCTGGAGAGGAACGTATAGTACCGCAGACGGGGCGGGATGGGCTCGGGGTCGCGAATCACGAGGTCTGTGGGGACGTGAATTCGCGGCTCCACGTAGCCCGTGGTGTCGGAACGGATCTGGTCGTAGGATACCGTTGCAAAATACTCCGACGATCGCCGGGACTCGAATAGCTGATCGAAGAGCACCCGGTACCGAATTCGGATGCTGGAGGGTTGTAGGGCCAGCAGGTCTTGTCCGGCAGGGACGCCCGTCACCTCGACGGTCACCTCTCGCGTTTCGACGGCAAACTTCCCGGCCCGCACAACGACCTCGACGGTCTCCTGCCCTCGATCTGTAAGCCCAGATAGCGTATCTTTCAAGGCGACCGTCGTTCGAACCGTGTCGCGGACGTTCTCCAATGTGAGGGAATCGGTAGGCCACTCTGAAAAAGACTGTACAGTGGACCGTGCCCCGGAGATGGTCACGGAGTCCGGGGACATGCTCGGCTCGTCAATAAGTTCATGGGAGGAGGCCGTCTGTACGGCTAGGCGGGGCTGTACGGGAAGCCGCCGCTCGACCCGCTCCTCCATCTCGATCTCGATTATGCTGGGGACGACACTCTCGATCGTCGCATCGTTGGCCCGGGGCAACTCCAACACCTGATCGACATCAACGCGCTCCTGGTCCAGCCCCACTTCCACCGTGGGAGGGTCAAAGATTAAAGCAAGCAGGTCCAACCCGGTGCCCTGCAGTTGCACAGATACGCTGGACGGCGGGAGCTCCACGAGGGCCTGCCCCTCCGGAAGCTGTCCGACCTCTACCGGAAACTCTACGATCACCGTCCGCTGCTCCTGGAGACTCAACGATAACCAGAGCACGAGAGACAACAGCACGCAGACCATGAACGCAACGCCGGGACTGGATTCTTCCCCCCGCCGCCCTTCCTCTCCCGAGGAGCGGAAGAGATCCTGGAATCGTTCCAGAAATATTGGGACCTGCGAGTCAGAGTCGGCCACAGAATTCTACTGGTTATAAGACGGATAGGTGGACAGCTACTTCCACGATAGGCCAAGATCTTCGGTTTCGGAGACCGGACCGCGCCAAATGTCTTGTCCCTTCTCCCACGAGTTCTGCGGACACGGGGTTCGCTGAGAATCGCTCTGTCCAGAAGCACAGTTTCCGATCGCTCCGGCCGACGCCGCAGCAGCCCTCCAGACACCAAACAGCGGATACCTCCCAGCAGGAGCAATCATTACGAACCGTGCATTACGAACCGTGCGCAGGGCCGAGGCCGTCCGGGACGAGTGCTCTAATCGTCGTTATCTTTCCGCCGTATCCATGCAGGTCGATAATCGTCGGGGTGTCGGGACGGAGTGGCCCATCGGCGAAAAATCCGCCGCCCGATCATCCATCCCGTCCGAGTCAGTATAGACAGGAGTTCCCTCAAGAAGGAGCCGTCCCGTGAGACCGGTGGTACTGGATATCCCTGATTTTCCAACTGCTTCCCTGCTATTTGCTGCACCACCCAACGCTCGGCGGGCCCCATCTCGGTGCGCCACTTTTCCCGGTTTCTTGGGTCGAGGGGAGATTGAGCCTTCTGCTTCCAAGGCTCTCGGCGCGCGTCAACCAGGCCACTCCCTCGCTCGTGGAAGGAAAGCACAGCGGGATCGAAGGACGCATTAATCCACTCCAGAATGCCCCGCATGATACGTTCAGGATCCCCGAGCAGATCTTCGTAACGAACCTTACGAAAATGAGTCGGATAATCGCGCTTGTATTGCTCTGTCAATCGGGCGTATTGGCGCCACTTCCGCGCCGACTCCGGCAGGGAATCGCGATTCCACGGCATCCCTCGAAGCGACAGGCAAACATCTCGCGGATCCCGCATGATGCACAGGACAACGGCGTCTGGAAAGTCCTCCAATATGGCCGGAACGTGGTCGAGATACAGGGCGTTGATGCCGCGTTCGAACAGTTCCCGCTCGAGCATGACGGCCAGGCGGTCGGCGTGCTCGGCGTGCAGCTCGA
>PXTG01000106.1 GCA_003023365.1 Bacteroidetes bacterium QH_7_62_13
CGACGTCAACCCGTTTCCCCGGCGCCTCGGCAAGGCGAAAGGAGCATTTTAACTTCTAATCCCTCTGACGTGTTGCTCGGGGATTTTCGTACCGGAACCGTCCCCGGAAGACTACGCCTATCGACAAGGCAAAATGGCGACCGTCTACTCTGGCTTTCGGCAGAAGTGGTGATCCCCTAGTGATCCTGCTGCTGGTAGATGACATCACGGACGCCCTGCGGGTCATCGATGTCGGTCATCGTCAGTTCGATCCCCGCCTGACCCGCGCTGGACAGCCGAAGGGTCCCTGTGTTCAGGAGATTTTGGATAGGACCCTGGCTGACCTGAACGTTTTTCACGTCCTCGTGCCGGAGTTCAGTGGTCTGATTCGCCAGAATGCCCGAGCGTTTTCTCACGCGCCTCGGGGTCACGGTCAACTCACGAGAAACAGTGGACAACCACCAGTATGCGAGAAGGACAAGCCCGAGTCCGTACGCGGGGATCAGGACCACCGAGAGGGCAAACTGGATGGGCCTCGCCCGAATCATCTCCGGGCGGATGCGAAGAAGAACACTCTCATCCGTCATTGATGCACGTCTATCCGAACTCGGGATGGAAATACAGAACGCTCCCCCAGGTCCTCCCCGAACCGCCATTCTGGCTATCCCCCGTCTCCGAATCATCGCGACTACAAGATCCGGCGCTATCTGTTGGACCCGCCCAATCTTTCGCTTACCTCGAATGGCGGAGCGTCTATTCGGACGATGTTTCCCTGTGCCCAGACTAGGAGGTCAGCACTGGTCATACCGCCCGTGAGTTGAAGTGACCCTACACGCCGCCGGCCTATAATTACCATTCTACCCAATTGGTGGGACACAGTATGTGTGAATAGTACACACAACGGTCGTACCTCGACACCGTCCCTCGCGACACTCCAAATCGGCCGCCCGAACACGGCGCTTCGTCATTGGACCAACAATCGCGGCCACATTTGCCTGTGGCTGGAAGAACCGGTTTTTGCTACGGCGTGCGTCTTTGAGCAAACGGTAATCGGTGTTCACGCGACTGGGGGTCCGTCTGTCGCCACTGATCTACGATCGGGTGGTCGACGATCAGTCCTAACCGGTCTCGTTGACCGGAAAACCCTTCTCGGAATTGGACCTGGGCCAGGTTTTCTTGCGCGCTCACGTCCGTGTCGACCTCGCCACCCAGTTTAGACGGGCTGACGGCGATACTGGTACTGCTTCCCTGATTGGCTCCATCGGTGAGCAACGGGCCTACGATGAGGCCGGCGCACGCGAAGAAGCCGAGGTGCATCGCTAGGAGAAGGGCCACGTTGAGCTTGCGTCCCATGGCGGGTTGGGGGTTGTACGACAGATCCAGGATTCCGTCTCGCATCTAATTGTCGACGGGTTGCGCCTCCCTTTTAAATTTTGGGCGCTCTCTCGGGCCGTAAACCGACAAAAGTCACTCCTATAGCGCCCTCCTCTCGTTTATTTCACATTCTCGTTCCATTCAACGTGTAGATACCCAAATCTACAGTCGAGATCGGCCGCGCGAAGGAGTGCGTCCCCCACGGGAAACTAGCGGCATTCTGGGGATGCTGATCGTCCTGCAGAAGACTACTCCAGGACTCGTACCGGATCAGTTCCGCCCGGAATGGGCCTGCTCGGACCCCCCGTACTCTGTACGCAATCCGTCGTGCGCATTCCCTTCTATCGACGCCGGAAATACAGGTAATACGAGTTGACCCGGGCAATGAGATTGAGGGTTTCCGGGAATGGAGGGGTTCCCTCGTATTGCCGGATCCGCTCGGGCCCTGCATTCCACGCCCCAATTGTGCGGGCTAAATGATTCCCGAACGCAGCGTTGTACCGATCGAGGAGATAGCACCCGATTAAGATGTTGATCGCAGGCTCCTTCAGATCCTGCGCCCGGAGCGACCGGAGGCGCTTTCGATCAACGTACCGGAAATGGTACCCGGACTCGTACAGCGTTCGGGCAGCCCGTCGCCCGGTTTCCGGACGGATTTGCATGAGCCCAATTGCGTTCTCTTCGGACACGGCCTCCGGGCGAGCATTCGACTCGGCCACGATGAGGGCCCGGACAAAATTCGGGTCGACGGTCACGCCCGAGCGTGTGTAGACCAGGCCCGAAAAGTATTTGATGTATGGGTCGTAGGCCCGCAGTCGCTTCTGCGTGGCAACGGCCGGGGCCTCCGCCCGCGCCTGCCGAGTGATACGGCTCACGTACTCCTTCGAGGTCGACTGCCCCAGGGCGGCGGTCGCCATGCCGCCTCCCAGGAGCAGCAAAATAAATCCCGCCAGTACGTTCTCTCTCGAAAAGACCATATCTCGGCGTAAAATCCGGTACGGGGGTTCCTCCCTTGATACTCGTTCTGCGCGTACCACTCCTCAGAAGAACTCTTCCGTCCCCGCAAACCGCCCCGACGACGAGCAGGAAAAGAAGTGGTCGTCTCAACTGGCCCCTACGAGTGAGCGGGGGTTCCCACTGCTTTGCCGATTGCCCCCGCGATCTCTTCGAGGGAAAGAACGGCGTCGGCGTGTCCCTCTTCCGCTACGACCCGAGGCATCCCGTGGACCACGCAGGAGGATTCGTCTTGAGCGAATACCGTCCCGCCGTCCTCCTTAATCCGCCGCACCCCCTGGAGGCCATCTTTGCCCATTCCGGTCATGATGACCGTCAGGATGTTGCCCCCGAAGTGGTCGGAGGCAGAGTCGAGCATGACGTTTACGGACGGCGTGTGGGAGACGTCGGTCGGGCGCTCGGGGGTGCGGACGACGGGCTGCGCCCCGGCCTGGTCGAACGTCAGGTGATACCCTCCGGCCGCGATGATGGCCCGTCCCGCCTCCAGCGGCATTCCGTCCTCGGCCTCCCGGACCTCAAGTGCGCTTTGATTGTCCAGCCGGTCCGCCAGGGACTGGGTGAATTGAGGAGGCATGTGCTGGTTGATGACCACCGGGACTGGAAAGTTGGCGGGCAGTGCCGGCACCACACTCTGGAGGGCAATGGGCCCCCCGGTCGACACCCCGACGGCAACCAGTTCGACGGAGGGATTCAGGTGAATCGCGGGGTCCTCCGTTTCTTCCAGTCCCGTCGACGGCGTGGCCGTCGAACCGGTGGGGGCATCGTCCGCCGCCCCACTTCGCTCGGCCCCCAACATTCCGTCGAACAACCGGGAGTCGGACTCCGACAGGGCTCGCACCTTCTCTACCAGTTCCTGCTCAACCTCCCGAATCTGCAGCGTCGAACTGGCGTGTCCCTTCGGAAGGAAGTCGGCGGCCCCCGCCTCCATGGCCTCCATCGTGGTCTCGGCCCCCTCCTCCGTCAACGAACTGATCATGAGAATGGGGCGCGGACACCGATCCATGATACGACGAACGGCGGTGATGCCGTCCATCTTCGGCATCTCAACGTCCATGGTCACCACGTCCGGATCCAACTCACACGCCTTCTCGACGCCCTGCTCCCCGTTGACGGCCGTCCCCACCACCGTAATGCCCGACGCCTGGTCGAGCATTTTCGAGAGGGTCTGCCGCATGAACGAGGAATCGTCAACGACGAGGGCGCGGATCATAGGAAAACGTCGGGAATGAAGGAACGAACTTGCTGAAGTCGTTGACCGGAAGGATACCGTCTATACTGCGGAGGTCGCCGAGAGGTCGTCGGCCTCCTCGGCACCGGCACCATTGTCTCCGCCCACCGTGGTGCTCGGATCCTCGACCTGAATCAGCTCCCCGACGTCGAGGACCATGATCACCTGGCCGTCGCCCAGGATGGTGGAGCCCGCAATGCCGGGTACGGCCTTCAGGTAATCACCGAGGGACTTAATGACGACCTCCTCCTGGGCAATGGGCTCGTCCACAATGAGGGCCACTCGACGGTGGGCCACGTTCACGATTATGGCGTACTCACCGTCGTCAGTGTGCGCGACATCGGCCCGTTCTCCACCCGCGTTGGGCAGTTGGACATCGAGCGCACCATCCAGCCGGATGATCGGGATCACTTCGTCGCGGTGATGGAGCACCTCCCCTCCCTTGATGGACTCCAGCATGTCTTCCCCGATCCGCACCACCTCGGACACGGCGTAGAGCGGGATCGCGAACGTTTCCGTGCCGCTCCGCACGAGCATACTTTGCAGGATGGCGAGCGTGAGGGGAAGCTTGAGCTGAAAGCGCGTGCCTTCTCCCGGTGTGGAATCGATGTCGATCGTCCCGTTGAGCTCGGAGAGGTTCGTCTTCACCACATCCATTCCCACCCCTCGCCCCGAGACCTGATTGGCCTCCTCGGTCGTCGTGAAGCCCGGCCGGAAAATGAGTCGGTAGGCCTCCTTGTCGGTGAGGTCTTCCGCCTCCGTTTCGGTGAGCACGTCCCGTTCCACAGCTTTTTCGCGGAGCGCATCCGGGTCGAGTCCCGCCCCATCATCCGCCACTTCGATCACGATGTGGTTTCCGGCGTGCGAGGCCGACAGACGGATCTCCCCCTCCGGATTTTTTCCCTTTGCCTCGCGCTCCTCCGGCGGTTCGATGCCGTGGTCTATCGCGTTGCGGACCAAGTGAAGCAGCGGGTCGTCGATCTCTTCGACGAGGGATTTGTCGAGTTCAGTGTCCTCCCCCTCCACCACCAGGTTAATTTGCTTTTCGAACTCCCGGGCAAGGTCGCGCACGACGCGCGGGAACTTATTGAAGACTTGTCCGACCTGCACCATGCGGGTTCGCATGATTGCGCTCTGCAGCTCCCCCGTGGTAAAGTCGATCTTGTCGCTGGCATCCTCGAGTTCGCTCATTAGGCTTTCGAGGCGCTCGATCTCCGCGTCAGTGTCTTCGTCGCCCGCGGACATACGTTCCGCCCCGGCGTCGGAAATCAGCTGGAGGAGCCGGTTTCGCCCGAGGACGAGCTCGCCCACCAGGTCCATGAGGCGGTTCAGGCGACTCACCTCCACGCGGATCGTATCCGGTGCCTTGTTGCTAGACCCGCCGCCCCCACTGCTTTTCTTCGATGAGGACGAGGATGATCCCGTCCCTCCGCCGCCGTCGTCGCCCCCGTCGTTCGTAGACGCTTCGGCGTCCTCATCCGAAGACGGGGCGTCCTCCGATGCGTCGTCGACAGCCTCAGGGGCCGGGTCGTCTTCGTCGTCGAAATCGGCCTCCGCACCCGCCTCCGTCGACTCCTCGCTCCCCGTCTCCCCCTCCTCAGCCGGCGCGGGAGAGCCCGCCGCGGGGCCCGACTCGGCATCCGGGAGCGACAACTTACTGGCGTCGAACGTCCCCTCGTTAATGGATTCAAGGGTGTCGACGAGACTTCCCATCTCCAGCTCCCGGAGATCGCGATCGATCACCTGCTGGGTGAGCACCTTCATGTGGTCGAAGGCACACAACATCACGTCCGTCATGGCGGGGTCGAAGTCCACCTCCCCCTCACGCATGCTATCCAGCACCTCCTCGAAGCGGTGGGCAAGGGTACTCAGCTGATCCAGGCTCAGGAAGCCCGCCGTGCCCTTCACCGTGTGGACGTCGCGGAAAATTTCGTCCACCAGCTCTTCGTCGTCGGGCGTTTGTTCGAGTTGGAGGAGATCCCCCTCAAGCCCATCGTAGATCTCCGTGGCCTCCACCACGAAGCTTTCTACGATGTCCTGCATACTGTCGTCGTGTATCGGATGGTCAGACATGGGATCGTGGGAAACGGATTGTGTGCCAAGGACCGATTCGGGGGGCGCGTCGGTCGCCGCCCCTACTGAAAAAGTTCGTCGATGTCTTCCTGAGAGGCCATCTCACCACCCCCCTCGTCCTGGCCGCCCCCATCGTTACTGGCCCCGCCATCTTCCCCGAACATCTCGTCAATGTCGGACGGAGAGGCCGCCGGATCGGAGCCGGTTTCCATGTCGGAAGTCGTGCCATTGTCCATGCTTTGGATCGTCTCGTCGGCCTTCTTCTGGCGGTCCGGGGAATGGTCGTAGCGGGCATTGGCATTGAATGTCGCCGTGCTCGACGGCTTGCCGTCCGGAATGTCCTTCTCGGCCACGCGTCCGGAGCCGAGATCCTCCATCAGGGCAGCGATCCGCGCCTGTACTGTTTGGATGAGGTGGTTGACGCTACTTAGCTGCTGCTCCGTGATGTCTTGCACCTGCAGGGACATCGTGATCTGATTCATCTTACTTCGGATCTCCGACAGGGCGTCTCGGGACTCCTCGACCTGATCGCTCCAATCGTCCCGCAGGTTTTTCTTCACCGACTCGATTTCTTCCACTTTCTCCAGGAGCTCTTCGTGCTCCTCCCCCAGCTCGTCCCGGAGCAGTTCGAGGAGCTGCTGGTCGGCGGACGCCACCTCTTCGAATTGCTTCTCCGAGGCCTCCATGCCCTCTTCCAATACCCCAAGGCTCGCAAGGACCTGGTCGGTATAATCCAGTATCTCGTCGGTGGCCACTTCCGTTGCCTCCGACACGCTTTCGAGCTGATCGGTTGCCTTCCCCATGTGCCCCGATCGGTTCTGAATGGTGTTGTTCACTTCTTCCAGGAGCACGGTGATGTCCTGGACAAACTGGATGGTTTCTTCGAGGAACGGCAGCGAGCGACGTCCAAGGACAAAGACGGCGCGGATCTCTTCGAGCTTGTCGTGAAACTCCTTGACGTGCTCATTGGACGTCATTGGGGACTGATTAGACATGGTGTTCGATAGTCGGCGTTTTGCGGGGGGATAGATGAAGGGCGGGGCAGATGTCGAGGAGGACGAGTCGTCCACGGTATGCGTTAGGCGGCTTCAAGAATCGTATCGATCTTCTCGTCGAGTACGTCCGGTTCGAAGGGTTTGACGATGTAGTTGTCAACGTCTGCCTCCATGGCCGTCTTGACATCCTCCTTCATTCCCCGCGTCGTGATCATCAGGATGGGGACGTGCCCAAAGTCGGGGTGATTACGAATATTTTTCGCGAGGTCTACCCCGTTCATGTTGGGCATATTCCAATCCGTAATCACGAAGTCGGGAGACACGGACTCGATCATGTCCATGGCTTCCTGTCCGTCTTCGGCCTCTTCGACCTCGTCGTACCCAATCTCTTTCAGGGCATTGCGGATGATACGAAGCATGGTCGGGGAATCGTCGACAATCAAAAACTGCACGGTACGAAGATGGGTGATGTACGAGTGTGTGTAGCGATGAGGAGTGGGTGGGAGTCAACGACTCGAATGGATCTACGTGGGGGATCGGGACCGGACCTCACGGGAGCGCCGGTACGCAAGAGCCCCTTCTTTTTGAACCGACTCGAACTGCGAGGCGGAGTCCCCCAGGGCCTCGGACCCCCCGACAAACAGGTATCCGCCGGGCCGGAGCGCACGGTGCATGTACTTGAGAACCTGCTTTTTCTGTGACTGGTCGAAGTAAATCAGGACGTTGGCGCACATGATGACATCGTAGTCCCTCATCCGCCGCATGTCTCGCGAGTCGGTCAAGTTGAGGGCCTTGAAGGTTACCATGTCCCGGATGGAGGAGTCCAGGACGTAGCTATTGCCCCTCTCCCGGCCCTTCTTCCGAAAGTACTTCCGCAGGTACGTCTCCGGCACGTTGCGGATGGCCCGTTCCCGGTATTCGCCGGCGCGGGCTTCTTCTAGTACCTCTGTATTGATGTCGGTGCCAAGAACCTGAAACTTCATGCGCGGAAAGCGCGGCTTGATGCGCTCCTGGATGAGGATCGCTAGCGAATAGGCCTCGTCCCCCGCCGAGCACGCGGCGCTCCACAACCGCACCGTCTTCGTCCCTTCCTTCCGACGCATCTCGATGAGTTCGGGGAGGATCTGGTCCCGGAGCGCCTCGAACTGGCTCGCATGGCGGAAAAACGAGGTTTCGTTGATGGTCACTGCATTTAGCAGGTGTGTCATCTCGACCGAGTCCCGCCCGTCCCGGAGGTGGCGGGTGTACGCCTCAAAGGAGGAGAGCCCGCACGCAACCAGACGGGGGCGAACCCGGCTTTCGAGCAGGTAGCGTTTTTCCTCAGGAAACTCAATTCCTGCCCGCTCCTGAATGATCGAACGTAACTGGTTGAAGGTCTGCTCGGAGAGCGTGGCCTCCAACGCGCCCGGCTTCTGCATGAAGACACGCACCTGTGACGGGAGAGGAGGAGGTCGGGACGACTAGGCCGCCGCCCCCTGCGCGGTTGCGGTGGTCTGGGCGGACTCCTCCTCTAGCCCTTCCAGCGCCTCCGCCTCCTCCTCGGACAGGATGTTCCCTAGCTCCAGCAGGATCAGGAGACGCTCGTCAAGCTTGGCGACCCCACGCAGGTATCCGGCCTCGATGCCGACGGCAATCTCCGGCGCCGGCTCAATCGAGTTCACGTCCACGCGGAGGACCTCTTGGACGGAGTCGGTCATAAACCCGACGGTCTGCTCGCCGATCTCGACCACGATGATCCGCATATCGCCGTTTTGCTCTCGGCTCGGGAACCCAAAGCGGGTTCGGAGATCGATCACCGGGAGAATTCGTCCACGCAGGTTGATCACACCCTCGACGAACTCGGGGGCGTGGGGAACCCGTGTGATTTCCACAGGACGGATGATTTCCTGCACGGTGAGAATATTTACCCCAAACTCCTCCCCCGCGATGATGAAGCTAACAAATTGGCGAAGGTCTTCTTGCTGAGATTCAGTCTCACTCATGAGAACAGGGAGTCAGCGAGCAAAAAGGGTGCGAAAGGGCGTGGACTCGGACGCCTAGATCGATTGTTATTATCGGCACGAACGCACAATTCTTAACCCTGGACGTGTCGGCAAACAGGGGCGGGTACGGGACCCGCTGAGGAGCGAAGGCCCCGCCGTCGGGGGACGAACGGGGCCCTCGCTCGGCCACAGCACTCACGAACGATGTCGTCGACACAGCGTCCCAGGCACGGACGGGTCGATGGATTACCGCTTCAGCTGGACGGTTTCCTGCAGCACCTGGTCGGCAGTCGTCACCACACGGGACGACGCCTGGTAGTTACGCTGCGCCTCAATCAGGCTGGCGAAGGAATCGGCCAGCTCTACGTTGCTCGACTCCAGGGAGCCCGACTCAACGGACGTCTGCAGGTCCCGCCGTGCGCGCCCGAGTTGAAGGTCGCCCGAGGCGCTCGTCGTGGTGAACAGGTTGTCGCCCTGCTGCTCCAGCGCGTCGGGATTGTTCACGTTGCCGACGGCCAGCTGGAAGATCTTCTCCTTCTTGCCGTTGGTGTAGCTGAGCTCCAGCTCTCCCTCCTGGGTGAAGTTGAAGTCCGAGAGCTCGCCCGCGGAGTTTCCATTCTGGCTCTCAAATTTTGCCGTCGTGGAGCCGCTGTACTGGGTAAGTCCCCGCAGATTGAAGTTGATGTCCTCCGACCCTGAGACGAGACTTGACTTCCAGGTCATGCTCGGCCCGTCCTTCGTCGTACTTCCGTCAATCTCGTCAACGGTGCCGTCTGAATTAAAGGTAATGGTCCCCGACTCCGAGGTCGTGGTAAAGGGATCGCTGTCCGCTGCCTCGACGGTGTAGTTCCACTCGTTGTTGGTTGCCGTCTTTTCGAACTCGATGACCGCGTCGTAGGCCGTCCCCTGCTCGTCGTAGACGACGCTCGAAATGGAGGTCGTATCCCCGTCCTCGGCGTCGGCGGAGAGGTTGCCGCCCACCTCCGTCTCGCTCGTGAATTTCGCGGCCGACTGCGCATTGGGGTCAAACTGAATGTCCTGCAGCTCTCCCGTTAGCGCTTTCCCATTGTCGTCGACCTCCCATCCCTGCACAGCCAGGCCGCTGGAGGTGACGAGCTTTCCGTTTTCATTGAAGGTGAAGTTTCCGGCGCGGGTGAGCTGGCGCTGCTGGTTGGCGGCGCCCTCACTCCGGCTGGCAACGAAGAAGCCGTCTCCACTCAGGGCGAGGTCGGTCTTGATGCCGGTCTGATCGAGCGACCCCTGCTCGAAATTCTTGTTGATGGCGTCGACGGCCGCCCCTCGTCCGGTCCGGCTCTCCCCCGAGGGCCCGTCGGACACACCGGGAATTTGCTGGCCGAGCACCTCACTGAAGACGGCCCGGCCCCGCTTGAACCCGACGGTTCCGGAATTGGCAATGTTGTTACTGAGCACGTCGAGGCGCGTCTGATTCACGTCGAGCCCAGACACGCCCGTACGAAGCGACTGAACACTCATGGTACGCTAGGTTGATTGATGTAGATGGAAAACGAAAACGCGTAGCGTCGATCGGTCGGCTACGCACCGGCATCCCGTGTCTGGAGCGACCCCGGACGTGGGTCCCGCCGGTCTCAATTCCCCGTTCGAAAGAAAACGAAACTAGACGGTCATGGCGCTATCGATTTGGGTAAACACCCGCTGCTGCATCTCGGCCTGGTCGAGGGCCGTGACGACGGTCCGGTTCGGCACGTTCACCACGAACGCGGCGTCGTCGCGAAGCACCGCGGCGTCCTGTGCTCCCTTGTCTTCGAGGGTCTGCATGGCGTCGGAGAGGGTCTGGCGTTCGGTGGCGTCGAGCGAGATGTTGCGCTGTGCAATTCGTTGCTTCGCGTGGGCGGAGAGGGTGATGTCGTCCCCGCCGCTTTCCGCCTCCTTCAGGTAGTCGTCGAAGGCGGCCCCGTCGGTCTCCCGGGTCTGCTTTCCCTGCGACGGATCGTTTTGAGTACGGGACGGCCCCGGCTGGGGAGAAATCCGTCCGCCTCGCTGGTGAATCGTCATGGGACGCTCAGGACCGTCACGTCAGACTATCGATGGGGGAGTCGATGGCGTCTTCTCAGGGCTGGGCGACGCTGCGAATGCGCTGCATCGGCACCTTCGTCCCGTCGACCAGTACCCGTGTGCCCTCCTGGTCGAATGTGACACGGTCGACACTTCCCTTGAGGTAGGGCGTCGTCTCCACCGGATCGCCCTCCGGCCCCGTAGCCTCCACGTCGAAGGTGTAGGTGCCATCGGCGGCCGTTGCGCCCGAGTCGGTCCGGCGTTGCCTCCTGAGTCCCGAATGGTCACGGTCACTTCCGAGGCCGAGCTGCTCAGGTCCATCCCAAGGGTCTTCTTCTGCCCGTTCTTCTGCGTGAATTGATTCCCGGCAGCTTCCACGGTCCGCCCAATCAGGTCGGTGGCCACCCCGCTGTTCACGCTTTTGGTGAGGGCCTGATTGGCCCCTTTCTGGCTCTTAATCTGATCGGAAATCGTGGTCAACTTCTCGACGGAGCTGAACTGGGCCAGCTGAGAGGCGAAGTCACGCCCCTTCATCGGGTCTGTCGGGTTCTGATTCTTGAGCTGCGTCACGAGCATCTTCAGAAACCCGTTCTTGCCAACCTGCTGGGACGTCGCCTGCGAGAGAGCCCCCCCGGCCGATTGAGCCCCCCCGGACGTCTCCGGGGACGTTGCGGATTGTATCATGGCGAGGTTTCGGTCTATGTGAAAATGGGTATTGTGCGAAGCGCGCGGTGAACTATCCGATCCATTCGTTCACGCCGTCCGGGCGGCGCCGGTGGACAACGTTATCGTCGGCCCCCTCATCGGCTGATTCCACACGGGAGGAGGGCGCCGATCGCCGCTCCGGAACAGATTCATCCGAGGCCTGCTCGCCCGATCCTTCGGCGTCTCCACCGGCGAAGGAGAGATCCACCTCACTCCCGTACTGGGACTGCATCGTATCCTGAAGTTGCCGTGCGTTGGCCGCTACCTGAGCCCGCAGGCGTCCTTCACTGAACCGAACCGATACGTTCATGCCGTCCTGGTCGGAGAGGGCTTGCACGGTGACCTTCCCGTTGTCTTCGCCGAGCGCGACCTCCATGGCCGTCCACCCATTGGCCGTCTGTGTTGTCTTCAAGGGGCCGTTGGTCGCGGTCTTCAGCCAGGCGTTCGGGAGCGTCCGTGGGGGCCCGGAGCTCGCGCTGGTGCGCCCTCCTTTTCCGGTGGAGGTTCCCGTCCCGAGGTCGGAGAGCGACGACGTCCATCCTTGGCCGCCCCGCTCCGATCCGCTTCCAGGAAATAGGTCGGCCGGCGACGTAGACCGTCCAGCTGCCCTCTGGCCTCCGCGCGACGACGACCTCAGCGACTTGAGATTCGCAAGGCCGCTCTTTCCTTTCTTCTGCCCGGATCCCTGCCGTCCACCCCGGCCCTGTTTCGATTGTCCCCCGGACTGCTGGCCGGACCCATCGTTGCCCTGGCTCCCGGTTTGGCTCGGCTTCGCCTTGCTCTTCGCCTGCCCTCTTTTCATCTTCGGCTTTCCCTTCCCCTTTTGGGCCTGATTTTCCGTTGTCTTGCCTTCCGAGGAGGTCGCCCATTTCGTCGACTCGCCCGTCGAGGACCGGGTCGTCGAGGCGCGGTCACTCGTCGAGGACGACGCCGCCTTCTGAGCATCCGTCGGGGCCTTGCCCGACGCCTGCTTGCCCTCCACCCCGTTCGGCTTCGCCCCGGAAGCTCCTTGGCGACGGGTGCTTGGAGAGACTCCCTTCTCGTTCCCCCCCGACGGAGCGTTCCCTCCTGACTTCTGGCGGGCCCGGGTCGTTCTCCCAGTCTTTTTCTTAGCGGACTGTTTCTCGGTGGATTGTTTCTCGGCGGACTGTTTCTCGACAGACCGTTTCTTGGTGGACGTCGTCTTCCCGGACTGTCTCTACTTTGTCTTGGCGGACTTTGTCTCGCCGGACTGTGTCTTCTCCCCGGTCACGTCGCCGGTAGCGCTGCGCGGGCCAGAGCGCGCCTTTCCGGTCTTTCCAGCTCCATTTTTTCTCTTGCCAGCTCCCTTTTTCCCGTCCTTCGCGTTCGTCTTTCCGGCATTCGACTTCGATTTCTTCGACGATTCCCCGCCTTTACCGGCCGGCTTCTTCCCGTTTTTCTTGGTCGATTTCTCTCCCCCGTTTTTGTCGCCCTTTCCCTCTGTTTTGTTTTTTGCGCCCTTCTTCCCGTCTGCCTTCTTCGTCGTCCCCTCTCCATTCTTCTTCGCCCCCAATTTTTCTTTTCCGGCCGACGGTTTGGCGGACTGCTTTGACGTTTTCTTGCTCTTTTTCGCCCCCTCTTTTCCGTCTGCCTTCTTCCCCTTCCCCTTTGTTTTTTTGCCTCCTTTCTTTTCTCCCTCCGACGAAGATTTTCTTTCCCCCTTCGCCTCTTTTCCGTCCTTTTTGCCGTCTCCGTTCGATGCCTCTCCCGTCCCGTTCTTTTTTGACGTTTTCTCTCCCTCGCCGCTCTTCTTAGATTCCGCGTCGGCTCCCTTCTTGGAGTCGGATGATTTCTCCTTGGCGGCATCACCCTCGCTCGATGATGCCTTCTTCCGGGGGGCCTTCTCGTCGTCGCCGGACGCGCTCTCGCGCGACGCCTCCCGGGCCCCCTCGTTCCGTGACGTGGATGCCTCCGCGCTCTCGCCCCCACCCGACGAGGCGTCCTTCGCGGCAGAAGCAGACTCGGCCCTGCCGGCCGACCGCCTGGACTGATTCGGCCCCTCCCTTCTAGCCCGGGCTCGTTCCCTCCCGTCAGGCTCAGGGCGTCCCTCTCTCCGCCCCTGAATGGTCTCCCTGTCTGAGGATGGGGACGTTTCGAGCCGCTTCGTGGCCGACTCCAGCGACGACTCGAACGACCGCACAGATCCTTTTCCAGACGTACCTACGTCCACGTCCGGGAAGGACGCCGGATCGGACGGAAAAGATGGAGTAGAGGTTTGCATGAGGTGAGCAAATCGGTTGAACACTCGTGAATTATCCAGTGGTGGCCATCGAGTCGGCGTCCGGCGCGGACGCGGATTCATCCCCCTCCTCTACAACTTGATTCACAAACTGGGCTGCCTGGGTCGGGGCCAGGGCTTGAAGGAGGCGCGTTCGCGCTCGGCCGGACGTTTCCTTGTAGAGCCGCCTGAGGACGCTCATGTCTACGTCTTCTAGCAGGTTGCCGAGCTTCCGCCGGCGCATGTCCATCAGGGCACTGCTGAGTTCGTTGACCTTCGCCTGGTCTGCTTCAATGTCGGCTAGTTGGGTCCGGAGCGTGTCGGTCGTGTCTCTGGTCGCCCGCAGGCGACGGTGAAGCGTATCGATCGAGTCTCGAAGGATCCGCAGCTGCTCTGTTTCCGACGGCGCGTCCGACTCCGCCGTGTTGCTCCCTTCCTCCCGACTCATCGACGCCTTCTGCGTGGTCGAATCCCGTCCCAGTGTCTTCGTGGCAAGCGAATCCGGGCTCGTCGGGACCTGCCCGCCCGACGCCTCCGACGCCATTTCGGCGGACGGATCGGGGAGGGCGTAATACGTTCCCAGTAGTCCGACCGTGGCGGCCCCCAGCGCGAGGCCGGCAATGATTGCTACGGGCGTTAGCGGGCGTCCTATCATAGGTCTCCCATCAGCGATGAGTCATCGTCTCGGGCGTGTCGCGAGACCGCCTGCTCGTCGAAAAAGGCAATCTCGGCCTTCTCCTGCTCCAGATCGAACATGGCCTTCTCCTTGTCTCGCAGCTCCTCGAATGCTTTCTTTTTCTGCCGGGCCTCCTGAAAGTCCGAACGAGCCTCGTCGACTCGCTGCCGGGCGTCTTCGACGGCCGTCTCGGCCTCGGCCACTTGCCGACGTGCTCTCTCGCGAAAAGCCTCTTTTTTCCGAAGATCCTGCGGACGTACCCCCGTTTTCTTTTCCGGGTCTCGTTGGCGGTCGGCCAGGGACTGTCGGGCCTCCTCCAACTGTTCCTGTTTTCGTTCCAGATCTCGCTGGGCGTCGGCCAGTGCCAGGCGAGCGCGCTTCACTTCGTGCCGTCGAAGCTCCAGCACTTTCTGCAGTGAGAAGCGGAATTTCTTGCCAGGCATCGGGTCCGGAAAAATAGTGCGTGGGAGTTGGGGCAACCGGGCCCAGAACCGTCTGAGCGGGCCGTCTCGGCGGCCTCGTTGCTCCCGAGCCCGACGGGTTTGCCCCTTCATCTATGCACCCACGTTATAGATCAAAGTCCCTGCCAGCCCTCGTCCGGCACTTTGCTCAACACCTCTCGAAGCTGTGTGGACGCATCGGTGTCCGGGGGCGGTGCGTGGACGCCCTGCTGCAGGAAGTCCGTGAGGGCCGGGTTTGCCTCCACGGCCCGGTCGGTTTCCGGATCGCTCCCGGGCTCGTAGGCCCCGACGTTGATGAGGTCCTCCACTTCCTCGTAGGCGGCAAGCAATTGGCGCGCCTCCTGGGCCGTTTCCTGCTCCTCGTCGTCGGCCACGCGCGGCATCACGCGACTCACGCTCTGGAGCACATCGATGGCCGGGTAGTGCCCCGCCTCAGCGAGGTCGCGAGAGAGCACGATGTGCCCGTCCAGGATGCCGCGGGCCGCGTCGCTAATGGGTTCGTCCATGTCGTCCCCCTCCACGAGCACCGTGAAGATGCCGGTGATGGTGCCGGCCGCCGCGGGCCCTGCCCGTTCCAGCAATCGGGGCAACAGCGCAAAGACGCTTGGCGGATAGCCGCGGGTTGTGGGCGGCTCCCCTACCGCGAGTCCGATCTCGCGCTGGGCGCGGGCGACCCGGGTCAACGAGTCCATCATGAAGAGGACATCCTTCCCCTGGTCTCGGAAGTACTCGGCGACGGCCATGGCGGCACTGGCCCCCTTCACGCGACTCATGGCCGCCTCGTCCCCCGTCACTGTGAGCAGAACGGTACGCTTCAGGCCTTCTTCTCCGAGGTTGTCAGTGATAAACTCGCGGACCTCCCGGCCCCGCTCCCCAATGAGGGCGATCACGTTGACGTCGGCCGAGGCCCGGCGGGCAATCATGCCGAGGAGCGTGCTCTTCCCAACCCCGGAGCCGGAGAAGATGCCGGTGCGCTGTCCCTTCCCCATCTTCAGAAACGCGTCGATGGCCCGGATGCCGGTGTTGAGGGGCGTGTCAATAATCGGCCGGTCGAGCGGAGAGGGGGGATCGCGATGAATGGGCACGGGCTCGACCCGGCTCAGGGGCCCCTCCCCATCGATGGGATGCCCCTCCGCGTCCACAACGCGGCCCAGGAGGCCGGGACCGGCGGGCACGGTCATTCCCTGGTCGGCCCGTCGCACCAGACACCCCGACTGCAGGCCGTGCGTCTTCTCCATGGGCATGAGGACCGTCGTGCCCTCCTGGACCCCCACCACTTCGGCCCGGACCGTGCGCGTGTCCGTTCCACCATTGACCTGGATGTGGCACATCTCCCCCACCGCGGCGTCCAGTTCGCTTGCCTTCACCAGGAGGCCGACGACGGAGGTGACGCGTCCGTAGCGGCGAGGCGCAACGGTCTCGCCGCCCAGTACATCGAGAGCGTCGGAGATCGAGGGCATGGTGCAGGATCCGTGGGGTGGGACTATGAGAGAAGATCGAAGACTACTCCTCACCAGCGTCCGAGGCGGACAGGCGCAGCCGTTGCCGGAGCGTGTCGATCACTTCGGACCGACGGCGCCGGATGGCCCCGGCCGGCGACGACACCGTCCAATCTCCCTCTTCCCGCTCCGGATCGGACTCAAGCTGCAGTTCGTCGTACTTTTCGGTGAGGTGCTCGGCCAGGCCCGACTCCTGAAGCCGCTGGAAGTCCACCGGGTGAACCGTAATCGTGATGGGGGGCGTACCCGCCAGCTCCGCCACCGCCTCAATGACGGCCCCCTCCGACACCCTGCGCAACGAGTCGGCAAGGGGAGCGTCAACAATGGCCTCCGCCATTTGCAGGGTGAGCTCCACCAGCTTCGACTCGTTTTCGTCGATGTACTGTGCCCAGAGCTCCTCGAATTGGTTGATGTCGTCGATCAGGGCCTCCCGATCGGCCTCCCACTCGCTCCCAAGGGTCTCTTCCGCCTCGTCGTAGCCGTCGTCGTAGCCCTCGCTGTAGCCTTTCTCGTACCCCTCCGTCCGCGCCTCCTCAACGGCCTCTTCCAGCCGCTCCTCCCACTCGGCATCGGTCCGTTCTCGGGACTCCTCGTCCGCCGCCTCCTCGCCCCCCTCCGCCTCGTGCTCTTCGTGTCCCTCGGATGGATCGGCGGGGCCGTCGGACAACGACGGGTCCGGCTCCGGCGCAATGGGATCGACCTGAACGGGCTCGGTCGTACGCTGTGTCTGGTCGGGGTCCAATACCGGTCCTCTTGCGACCGGCCCGTCCGAGAAGTCTCCTTGATCCTGCACGCTTACCTTTTCTCCGGGGATGCGTGAGGAGAAGGAGTCGGGGGACTCCCCCTCGCGAAGATTCTTGTCGAGCGGGGCCGACGTGACGTTCGACTGGTCCTCGTTCTTGATGATGCGTCCCATACCGCTGGAGAGGTAGATGGAAAAATGGGGCGAGTCCTGCGAGGGGCGTCGTCCCCGGCGACGATTCCTTTACACTTGGGCGCCCTCTCGTTACCCCACCATCGATTCCTCTGCGGAGCGCGAGAGAACAATCTTCTCCTGCTTCTCCATCTCCTGCGCCGTCTGCAGGATGCTGTGCTGCGCCTCTTCGACCTCGCTGACCGGGACGCGACCGAGCAGCTCGATCTCTTCCTCCAATCCCTCGACCACCCGTTCGCTCAGGTTGCGCTTGATCGTGTGCTTCAACTCGTCGGAGGCTGCCTTGAGCGCAAGCGCGAGTTCGTTTTGATCCACCTCCATGAGCAGGGCCTGCAGGTCCTCCTCCCGAATCTCCGTGAGGTCCTCGAAGACGAACATGCGGTTCTTGATGGAGGCGGCCAGCTCTTCGGACCGGTCCCGAAGTGCATCCAGGATGCTTTTCTCCGCGGACCGCGGCGTGGTATTGAGAATTTCGGCGACCTTGTCGACCCCGCCCGCCACACTGGTCTCGGCGCCAATGACGGACCCGAGCTGGTTCCGGATCACGTCCTCGATGTCGCTGATCATTTCCGGCGAGGTGTTGCCGATGGTTGCCAGTCGGTACATCACTTCCTCTTGCTCTTCCTCCCCGAGCTTCGAAATAATCTCGGCCGACTTTCGGGAGTTGAGGTGGGCAAGGATGAGGGCCGCCGTCTGCGGATGCTCGCGGCGGAGGAAGTTGGTCAACTGGTCCGTCTCCACGGTCTGCAGGAGGTGAAAGGCCGACACTTCCATCGCCGCCTCCACCCGCATCATCAGCTCTTCGGCGCGATCGGGGCCCATGGCCTCCTGCAGGACCTCACGGGCGTACTCGACCCCGCCCTGCGCGACGTAGCTCTGGGCCCGAGCCACGTCTCTGTACTCCAGAAGCACGTCCTCGACCAAGTCACTGGGCGCATTGCGCATCCGGGCAATCTCGACCGAGATCTCCTCCACCTCTCGGTCGTTCAGGTGCTGGAGAATCTCACTGGCCGTCTCGATCCCCAGCGCAATGAGCAAAATGGCGGACTTCTGTGCCCCACTCAGCTCCTCGGCGCTGTCGGGCAGCGAACTGGGCGATACGGGCGACGACTCGGCGGGAGTGGTCTCCTCCTCGGTTGGTGCGAGGGGATTGTCCGGCATAATCAGTCGGTCTTCGTCTGGTCAAAAGCTAGTTGGGAACGCCTCTCGAAGCGTTGTTGAGCTCGACACCTCATCGGCTGGATCGAGGCTCCCGCACGGGAGGACCGTCGATACCCGCTACACGGAACGGTCATCGACGAGCCAGGCGCGGACCAGCTCGGCGGTCTGCTCGGGGTGCTCCCGAACCTGGTCCTGAATCTCCTCAAACATCTCACTTCGAGCCTCAATGCGGGCCTTCGCCTCCTTCGAAAGCTTGCTGGTGTACATGTCCTCCTCCAGGACGAATTCTTCTTCCTCTTCTTCCCCTTCAAGCGCGGCCGGGGATCCGTCCTCGTCGAGCTGCGACTCAGCGTCGGCCTGATCCAGTTGGTCCGGCTGACTGGGCTGAAGTGCGGTGGGCTTCTCGGCAGGCGGCCGTGTCAACTGCTGTCCGATCGAACGGGCGATCCAGACGGCTGCCCCGATCGCGAGCAGGATGAGGCCGTAGCGGAGATAGGTACGCGTGTCCACTCCTCCGCCCTGATCCCGGACGACTTGCCCCGCGCGAGTGGCCTGCGCCCCATCGAACCGGGTTTGCTCGATCGTAAAATCGTCTCCCCGACTTTCGTCGAACTGCGGGGCTCGTACACCGGTTCCCCGTCCTCCTCCCCGGTTTGCTTGTGGTCGACCATGACCGATACGGTGAGTCGCGAGACCTCCCCGACACTGTTTTCCGTGCGCTTCTCGGTCCGGGACACCTCATAGTTGCGCACCGTCGACGTGGCGGTGGAATTGGCCGTCTCTTCCCCCTCACTGTTCTCGCGGGTCTGCTCCTCACTGATGACCGTCGCACTCTCGGGATCAATTCTATTTTCGGTGACGACCTCCTTGTCGAAGTTGAGATCCGCGGACACCCGAACCACGGCGTTGCCGGTCCCCAGCACGCGTTTGAGCATCGACTGTCCCTGCTGCATGAGTTCCTCCTCTACCGAGCGCTGCATCTCCATCTGCGTGGACGTCAGCTGGATGTTCTCGTTGCCGGACTTCGGGTCGGACAACATATTCCCCTTACTGTCCAGAACAGTGACTTGACCGGGCTCCAACTTCTCGACGGCCCCGCTCACCAGCTGCGTTATACCCTGAACCTGCGGCTGCGACAACGAACTGCCTTGGAGACCGACCACGACGGAAGCGGTCGTCTGCTGCTCATCCGTGTCCTGAAACGGATCACGCTTCGGCTTTGCCAGGTGGACCCGGGCACTCTGGACCTGCCCCATCTGCGAGACCGTCTGCGCCAGCTCCCCCTCCAGGGCCCGCTTGCTGTTGAGCTTCTGCATGAAGTCGGTCATCCCGAGGGTCCCCTGGTCAAACAACTCGTATCCGGTCTGACCATTCTGCGCCATTCCCTGTGCGCTAAACTCAAGACGAAGCTCGTGGACTGAGGACTTAGGGACGTAGACCGCCGTTCCCTGATTCCTCAACTCGTAGGGCACCCCATCCTCCCGAAGGGTCTGGACGATTTGATTCGCGTTGTCGGGCTTCAGGTCCCCAAAGAGAAGGGCGTACTCCGGTTGGTTCAACCAGTAGGCAGTCGTTACGAGCAAGGCAATCGTGCCGACCGTGATGCCTCCGAGTCCAAGCTGCTGGCCCAGGGTGAGCATACCCAGGCGCTGACGAATACGCGCGAAGAGGTTCTCCATGAACGAAACTGAGGACTACCGCCGGCAACGCGCCGACGACGTGCGAGAAAACGCCGATCGAAACCAAACTGCTCCCCCCAGTTGGGGTGAGGCGCGTTAGACCTGGGTCTGCATGAGCTTCTGGTAGGCCTCAAGGCCGCGGTTGCGCACCTCACTCATCAACTCGAACTTGAGCTTGGCCTGGTTCATCGAGATCATCACCTCATGCAGGTTTTGCTCCTCCCCGGCCACAAACGCGCTTACCTTCTCGTTGGCCACTTCCTGAGACTTGTCGACGCGGTCGATCTCGCGCTCGAGGGTGTCGCCAAAACTCGGTCCCCCCGTTGCTTCTTCTAAATTCGGAAGCTCGTCGCCGTCGTCGAGCTGTCCCTGAAGGGCCGCCGTGCGGGCCCGTTGGAGTTGCGCGGCTTTGATCATCGGTCCACGATAGACTATTTGAGAGAGTGATTCGTGCTGTTGCCTACCCGGTGACGTCGAT
>PXTG01000107.1:0-45159 GCA_003023365.1 Bacteroidetes bacterium QH_7_62_13
CCGCCCCATCAGGGTCAAACCGGACGACAATGGTATCTCCGTCTTTGATACTGCATGTGACCACCGTAGAGGAGTACGAGAGTCCCCACTAATCGGAGGAGTTGCCGGAGCTGGATCCGGAGTCAGACCCTGACCCAGATGTACCGGATGTGGGAGGCTGCGGCGTGGACTCAAACGACGGGATGCTGTTCGGCTTCGAGGGTTTAGCTCCTCCCTTCGTACCTCTATCGTTCTGCCGTCCAGTGTGGTTGTTGTTTCCGCTATTAGTGCCTTTGTCGTTCTTTGGCATAACTAAAAAATCTTTTGCCCAATCTCACTGAGGCGTGCATCCTCTGGGTTAGTCATTACTGCGACTGACTCGATAAGATCCGAAGGGAGAAAGATGTGCTGATACTCAGTTGCGAAATACCCATCTTTGTCCTCATCGTACCGGGCGGGCTCCTCAAGGAGTATGTCTCTTTGAGAAGGCCCAACGTAGTCGTCTGCTGTCTCAATCTTCCCAGCAAAAACATCGCCTTCGGTGGTGACGACAACAACCCAGTGGTCTTCAGCGTGGTTGTTGATCAAGTCATCCCACGCGTAAGGCTGAATGGTACCGTGCCTCTCTTCATATTGGTGGTGTGCCCATCCAAGGACTGCGCCAACCCCTGCAGAGAAAGTAAGGTGGGTAAGGTAAGCAATGCTAAACTCCCACCCGGCCGGTGGGACCAAGGTTGCTTCTTTTCCTCGACCGGTCACATCAACGTATGAAAACACTGGTCCGGAGAAGATGGCTGAAACTAAAATTGTCAGCACCAATCCCACCATCCCGATAAGAAGGACTCGAACGATGTAGCTGATTCGCTTTTCTTGCCAGTCCTCACCAACCACTTTGCTGTATATCAATTCACCTGGTACACCAGGCGTCATCACTACGGCAACGAGGACAAGTCCCGTGAAAAAGCCGGTCATAAGAAAATATAGACTTGTCTAGATTCGTCTTTATGGGTCTCTACGCAGGTATTGATCACAAGAGTACCCACGTCATCGATCATCCTTTTCCGCCTGATCCTGCTGCTAGAACGCTCGGGCATCGGTTTCGGCAGACGCATTGATACTCTGATTGAAGGATTCGGAAAGTGGTTGTGAGACACGAGGTTGGACGGACCCCTTGATTCACATACATACGTTCACACCGACACACTTCCATACCCTTACCCGACGTAGTACAGCTCCGCGCCCGGTCCCAGCGGCAGGCCGAGGAGAATCCAAAGGAGGAAGACGAGGGTGCTCGCCCCCCCGAAGCCGATGGAGTAGGGGAGCATCAGGGCGATGATGCTCCCGATGCCGGCATCCTCGTCGTAGCGCTGGGCGAAGATGATGACCAGTGGGAAGTAGGGGAGGAGCGGCGTCAGGATGTTGGTGAAGGAGTCGCCGACGCGATAGGCGGCCTGCACCATTTCGGGCGAGTAGCCGGGATCGCCCGCCAGCATGAGCATGGGCACGAATACCGGCGCCATGATGGCCCACTTTGCCGAGGCGCTGCCCACAAACAGGTTGATGAGCGCCGAGACGAAGATGAACGCGATGAGAAGTGGGATGCCGGTGAACCCAATGTTTTGCAGGAGGTCGGCGCCGCTAATGGCGATGATAGACCCAAGGTTGGACCACTCGAACATGGCGATAAAATGGGCGGCGGCGAAGGCGAGGACGATGTAGGCGCCCATGTCGGCCATCGTGTCGGCCATCATGTCGGCCACGTCCGAGTCGTCCTCGATCTCGCCCACCACGATGCCGTAGGTGAGGCCGGGGAGGAAGAAGAGGAGGACCATGAGGGCCACGATGCTCTCGATGAGGGCCTCGAATTCGGCCAGGGGCGCCCCCTCCGGCACGGCCAACAGCACGACCCCGACGATGGCGAGGAGGGTGACGCCGCCCGCCCACTTCAGGCCCCGGCGCTCCTCGTCGGTCAACTCACTGGACTCGATGTCCTCCTCGTCGAAGTCCTCCGGCGGCTCGTATTCCCCCAGGTACGGCTCCACGATCCGGTCCGTGATGTAGGCGCCCAGGACCACGAAGACGGGCGTGAGCGCAATCATGAGCCACCAGTTGGCCGTCACCGGCACCGTGTAGCCCTCGTCGATTAGCTGGGCGGCGGGCTCCGTGAAGCTGGCGAGCAGGGGGTCGAGCGAGGTGAGCAGGAGGTTCGCGCTGAAGCCCGCCGAGACGCCCGCAAACGCCGCCCCGAGTCCGGCGAGGGGGTGGCGCCCGACCCCGTAGAACAGCACGGCCCCGAGCGGGATGACGACGACGTAGCCCGCGTCCACCGCCAGGCTCGACATGATGCCCGCGAAGATGAGGGCGGCGGTGAGGAGCACGTCCGGCACGCTGGCCACAAACGACTTCAGCGCGGCGCTGATGAGGCCCGTCTTGTCCGCCACCCCGATGCCCAGCATCACCACGAGAACGAGCCCGAGCGGGGGAAAGTCGGCAAATGTCTCCGCCATGTCCGTGAACAGCCTTCGGATGTTCTCGTCGGAGAACAGGTTGTCGGCCGCGATCGTCTCGTCGGTGCCGGGATGGACCACGCTCACGTCGGCGGTGTGGGCGATCCAGGACGCCACCATCACGATGGCGATGAAGATGAAGAAGAGGGTGACGGGGTCCGGAAGGGCGTTTCCGGATCGCTCGACGTAGTTCAGGGCGCGCTCGGACCAGGACGTATTCGCGGAGGCCTCGGCGGACTCAGCAGGCATGGACGGTCAAGGGGGCTGTTGCATGAGTGCACTCGAACACCGACTTTGATGGTATCAATTCCTGTCCTCAGATACAATCCCCTACATGGCTGTCTCCCCATCCTCCGTCGTCCTCATCACCGGCGCCACCTCCGGCATTGGCCGCAGCGTCGCCCATCGCTTCGCCGGGGACGACTGGCGCGTGGGCCTCCTGGACCCCGACGAGACGGCCGTCCACGAGCTGGCGGAGGCGCTTGATGCGCCGGACGTGTACGCGCAGGCCCTGGACCCCGCCGACGAGGCGGCGGTGCAGGACGCCCTGGTTACGTTCGCCGAGCAGATGGACGCGCGGCTCGACGTGCTGGTGAACGCCGCCGGGCGCATGCGCTCCGGCCGCTTCGACCAGCTCGACCTGCCCGCGCACCGCGACATTCTCAACGCCAACCTCTGGGCCATGCTCGCGGTGACGCACGCGGCCTTTCCGCTGCTGCGCGACACCGAGCGGTCGCGGGTCATCAGCATTGCTTCGGCGTCCAGCATGTACGGCACGCCCGACCTGGCCAGTTACTCGGCCGCGAGGGCCGGGGTGCGCTCCCTCACGCAGGCGCTCAACCTGGAGTGGTCGCAGCACGGCATCCACGTTTGCGACGTGATCCCGCCGTACGTGGATGCTCCCGCAGGGGCTGCCGCGGAGGAGGAGCCGATGCCCGTCCGTCCGCGCCGCCGCCTCGCGCCGAATCTGACGGTCGACGACGTGGCCGACGTGGTGGAGGAAGCCGTCACCGAAGATCGGATTCACTGGCCCGTGGGGCAGCAGTTCCGGTGGGTGTATCGCCTTTCAGACGTCCTGCCGGCGCCGGTGGTGCGCCTCCTCATGCGGTACGTGTCGGGGTTTTAGTCGTGAAGAGAATCCCCGCGCACAATATGCCGGGGAAGAGCCGGCCCCAACCACCGAGTTTGCAGGGACGAAACGCGTTCCGATACGCGCGGGGGCTATTGCGACGCTAACGGAGCATCTGAACCGGCGGCATCGCCCCAAATCTCTCGGAGCCGAGCGTCCCGACCGCAGCCCCGCCGATATCGTTTGTACTCGCCCGGATTCTTTTTGTAGTAGTTCTGGTGGTATTCTTCCGCCGCGTAGAACGCATCCAGCGGCTGGACCTCCACGGCGATCGACTGATCGAACTGGGCCGCGACCGCCTGCTTCGACGCGTCGGCGAGGCGTCGTTGCCGGGCGTCGTGTGCAAAGAGGGCGGGACGATACTGGGACCCTCGATCACAGAACTGTCCGCCGCCGTCAAACGGATCGACGTTGTGCCAGTAGATCCGTAGCAGGCGCTCGTAGTCGACCTTCGTGGAGTCGTAGACCACCTGGACGACCTCGGTGTGGTTCGTATTGCCGTACGAGACCTCCCGGTACGACGGGTTCTTCTTCTCTCCTCCCGCGAAGCCGGAGGTGGTTGAGGCCACGCCGTCCACCTTGTCGTAGGGCGGTTCCATGCACCAGAAGCAGCCCCCGGCGAACGTGGCGGTGTCGGCGACCGCGGCGGGAAGAATCGACTCGGCAGCCGCCGACGCGGTGTTCTCGGCGTCCGACGCGGGCGTGCAGGAAAGCAGAAGTAGACCGGCGATCACGGCGCCGATGAGGCCGATGAAAGCGGGCGTACGTCGAAAGTGAGGCAACATGGGTGTGGTCGGCATGAGGGGCGTACGTGGAAGTCTGGATGGAGAGGAGACCGGCACAAAACGTCTAGCAGCCAAAGTTGTACCGGGAAGGGTCAATCTGTTGGACACGTCGCAGATACGTTACGCTGCGCGGCCGTTGAGATTCGGCCAGCGGCGTTCGGCAGAGGATTCTTTCTCTTTCCCATAGCGTCGTACTCCGGCCCCGACGTTCATGGAGGGGGAGAGGTCCCCGGTAACTCTCGCGCCGCTCCGGCCGGGGAATCCGTCCGTCGGTTTTTGGGCTCCGACCGGCCCCGCGAATGAACGGTTTTACAGTGAGCCGCGCTCCTCCTCCAGCAGTAGGGTTTTCTCGTGGAAGACGGAGGTTCGGAAATAGGTGCAACTGCGCTCAACGCGGTCGTCATACTGGGCGGTGTGGATGGCAACGAGCCCGTCGAGGGGTTCGCTCAACGTTTCGACGGCGTCGTCGAGGTAAACGGGGATCAGAATCTCATCGAGGGCGGATTGGAACCGCTCGAAGGCATCGTCTTCACATCGCGGGGTGTTGTTTGGGGAACGACGGTCGTCCACCTCAACTCGATTTTTCTCGACATGAATCGCGCACACCACGGAGCCAGATTGGAGATCATCCTCAATGACCGCCACTGTGTGGGTGGTGTCGGCTCCCGGCCGGGGCGTCGCCCCGTTTAAGCGATAGGATGCACCCGGCGCTCCGACGAAGTTGACCTCGGGGGTGTCCTCGGGGATGTGGATGTAGGGGGGACTGGAAGGGTCAGAGACAGATCTCCACGCCTCGTTGTCGGCCACGTAGTAGCTCATAGGGATAGAAGAGGTCGGTTAGCGAGAGCCGTACGTATGTTCGGAGCGCTCTTCGACGCGATCGGTGGCGGGGGGCGGGGTGGGCGCCAGGTCACTGATCGCCTCGTAGAGGTCCGGGGTCATATCGATCTCCAGCGCGCCGAGCGAGCCCTCCAGTTGATCCAGCGTGCGGGCGCCGATGATGGGTGCGGTGACGGCGGGGTGGTGGGCCACCCAGGAGACCGCGAGGGGGACCGGATTGTACCCGTGCTCCCGGGCAAACTCCGTGAAGCGGTCGGCCACCTCGTAGTGCACGTCGGCCCCGTACCGCGTCTGATACATCTGATTCTCGACCAGCCGCCCCTTCTCGGGGGCCCGATCCAAACCGTATTTGCCGGTGAGCAGGCCGCCGCCGAGGGGGCTGTAGGTTAGGACGCCCAGGTCTTCGCTCTCGGCCATTGGAAGAAGTTCGACCTCCGCCTGCCGTTTGGCGAGATTGTACATGGGCTGGAGAACGTGGAACGGCGTCCAGCCCTCCCGACGCTGAACACCGAGGGCCTTCATCACCTGCCAGGCCGCGAAGTTCGACGCGCCCAGATAGAGGACCTTGCCCTGCCGCACCAGGTCGTCGAGGGTGCGGAGCGTTTCGTGGAGCGCCGTCTTTTCGTCGAACCGATGAATGAAAAGAATGTCGATCCGGTCGGTGTCTAAACGACGGAGGCTATTTTCGACGGCCCGGACAAGGTGGTACCGGTGGGCGCCCCGGGCATTCGGGTCCTCACCAGTGGGGAAGTAGGCCTTTGTCGTGAGGACAACCTCGTCCCGGCAGTCGGCGATGAGGTCCCCCAAAATTTCTTCGGACCGCCCGTCTTCGTAGACGTTGGCGCAGTCGAAGGCATTGATGCCGGCCTCACGGCACCGCTCAAACATCGCGGCGGCGGTGTCTGGATCGGTGTCGCCCCCAAACGGCATGGTCCCCAGGCAGAGGGGAGAGATCTTGACGCCCGTGTCACCTAGGTAGCGGTAGAAGTCAGTCATGCTGCAAAGCGGTTGGATCGTCGATTGTGAGTGGTGGCGCTAGTCGGGACGGCTACGCCCCCGCGTAGTGATGTTGGAGGAGAGTGGAGAGAACGGAAAGAGGAACGGTCCGGAGGCTGTGCTGAGAGCCCGGAATCACCGACAGGCGGGCGTGGGGGAGCTGCCGGTGGAGGGACTGGGCGCCGTCGAGGGGGAACAGCGGATCCTCGTCCATGGCCGTAACGAGGGTCGGATGCGCGACGGCCCCGAGGGTGTTCATCGCGGTCTCGGATTTCTCGGGGAGGCGGGCGATGAACGACCGAAGGGCCGGAAAAAGTCGATCGGGGTGCTCGTGCTGGTTGAGCAAGGCGTCGGCACGCCCCGGATCTCGTTCGCGGAGGGTTTCGAGGTTGAGACGAGCGTTCATGGCGTCGGCGAGGGCCTCCGTCCACACGAGATTTGGGCTTAGCAGGGCGAGGCGATCCACGCGGTTCGGGGCCGTGTGGGCGGCCTGAAGGGCGACGGAGGCGCCCAGTGAGAAGCCGAAGACGTGAGCGGAGGAGACGTCGACGGCGTCTAGTCCTGCGAGAGCGTCCTGCGCGAATCGCTCAAGGGTCAGTGTATCGTCGGGGGGAAGGGAGGAGGCCCCGTGGCCGCTCAGGTCCACGCCGATCACGTGGAACGAGGGTTCCAGCCGACGCATGAGCGGGGCAGTATCTGCGCGGGTGCTGCCCGCGGCGCCGTGCAGTAGGAGGACCGACGGGCGATCCCGGCGTCCCCGTTCGTACACCCCAAGCTGTCCGTCCCGATGCGGGACACGGGTGGGCGACCAATCGGAAGCCGTTGATTCACAAAACTCGACCAGGACGCCGTGGGTCTCTTTCGGGTGCACAAAGAAAATCTGTTTCTCGTCGGCCCCCGACTGGGGCGTTTCGCTCAGGAGCGTGAAGTCGGCCTCCCGGAGGCGGGCCATCGTTGCCGTCGCGTCCTCTACTTCAAACGCGAGATGATGCAGTCCCTCGCCTTGGTTGTCGAGGAACTTTTGCACCGGCGAGTCCGGGCCGAGGGCCTCAAGGAGTTCGAGTTTCGCCGATTTTCCATTCAAGAAATGCGTGCGGACCTGCTGGTCGGTCACGGTTTCGGCCTTGTAGGGGCGTGCACCGAGCAGCTCCTGGAAGCAGTCAATGACCGCCTCGACGTCCTTAACCGCCACGCCGACGTGCTCAAGTCTAAGCATCGTAAGGGTGTGCTATGGGAAGGCGAGCCGCAGTGAAAATTCAGCGATACAGTCCGCGATCGAACTTGGGAGCAGGGATATATGTACGGCAATCCCTATGACGACCGAACGTCCCGAGACCGACGTAGCGAACGATCCCGAGCGACCGACCGGGGCCGAGCAGGCCTCCGAGGTCCAGCGTGCCCGCCGGTGGGCGATGTCGCTCAGCCTGATCGTGTCCGTCGTCATGTTGGTGGGCAAGGGGGCGGCCACGTACCTGACCGGGAGCACCGCGATTCTATCCGACGCGGCCGAGTCGGTGATCCACCTCTTCGCGACCGGGTTTGCGGGGTTCAGCCTGTGGTACGCCGCGACGCCTCCGGATTCGGATCACCCGTACGGGCACGGCAAGATCGCGTACTTTGCGGCCGCCGTGGAAGGGGGATTGATCCTCCTGGCGGCGGTCAGCATTGGATGGATGGCCGTGCGTGACCTCCTAACCGGACCGGATCTCCGACAGTTGGGGCTCGGCCTGTACCTGTTGGGCGGGCTCACCGTCATCAACCTGGCTCTCGGGTGGTACCTCATCCGTACCGGGCGTCGCACGAACAGTCTCGTGCTCGTCTCCAACGGCCAGCACGTGATGACGGACATGTGGACGAGCCTGGGCGTCATCGTCGGTGTGGGCCTCGTGTGGCTCACGGGGGTGCGATGGCTCGACCCGGTGGTGGGCTTGCTCGTCGCGGCCAATATTTTTCGGACCGCAACACGGCTCCTTCGCCGCTCCATCGACGGGCTGATGGACGAGGCCGATCCGGAGGCCACCGAAGACCTACTCGACGAACTCGCCGAGGCGAAGGCCGACGGGACGATTGCGGAGTTTCACCAGGTGCGGCACCGCCGCTCGGGGGATCAGGTCTGGATCGAGTACCACCTCATGTTTCCCGGCGAGATGTCGATCCGCGACGCCCACGCTCGCTCGCACGAGGTCGAGGATCGGGTTGACGCCCTGTTTCCGGACGACGACGTGCACGTCACCGCCCACCTGGAGCCCCAACGCCATGACGACGCCCATCCGGAAGGCCACCGGGAGCCGGCCGATCCGCTCCGGAAGGTCTTCTACGATTCAGCCTAGGAGAGGAGCTGCCCGACCGCATGAAGGGCACGAATAGGCGTGCCCCTCATGCGTCTCGACGGCCGGTTCGCAGGGATCCCTTATCCGATTTCGCCGGCGTCCCGAAGGCGCTGTAGGTCATCGAGGTTGCTGTGGACGTGCTCGGCGGAGGTGTCGAGCTTTCGAGGCCGTATTCGCCATCGCAGTACGCCGCGGCCGGAAGGATGCGCTTGTTGTCCTTGATGATGGCTTCCGTCATTTCGGCGGCCGCGGCACCGGGCGCGTACCAGGCGGAGGTGCCCATGAGGTCCACGATCTCGCCCCCGCCCCCCTTCGTCCGCTCCACGATGTCGGTGATGGCGCTGTCGTCAAGCCACTGGGTGAGCGGAATGCCGCCGATGGTCGTGTACCGGGGGAGGGGCACCATGGTGTCGCCGTGTCCGCCCATGAGGAGCGCCTGGATGTCTCGGACCGACACGTCCAGCTCCTCGGCGATGAAGGACCGGTAGCGGGCCGTGTCGAGCACGCCGGCCATGCCCATCACCCGGTTGGCGGGGAAGCCGCTCGCCTCGTAGGCCACGTACGTCATCACGTCGAGGGGGTTGGCCACAACGATGATCGTACTGTCCGGACTGCCGTCTACGAACTGTTCCGTGACCCCGCCGACGATTTCCGTGTTCTTGGCGAGCAGGTCGTCGCGGCTCATGCCGGGACTACGTGGCAGGCCCGCGGTGATGATGCAGACGTCCGAGTCTTCCGTGGGGCCGTAGTCGTTGGTGCCGGTAACGGTGGTGTCGAAGCCGTGGACCGGGCCCGACTCCATCATGTCCAGGCCCTTGCCCTGGGGCATGCCTTCTTTGATGTCGACCATCACAACCTCGCCGACCATATCCTTCTGGGCGACGCAGTCCGCTACGG
The DNA here is from genome assembly GCA_003023365.1 of Bacteroidetes bacterium QH_7_62_13. Taxonomy (GTDB): domain Bacteria; phylum Bacteroidota; class Rhodothermia; order Rhodothermales; family Salinibacteraceae; genus Salinibacter. The sequence goes on from PXTG01000107.1 coordinate 9,464, forward strand.
TGGCGCCGACATTTCCGGCCCCGATAACGGTTACTTTTTGCATAAGAGGGGAGTGGTTTTGTGAGAAGTGTACTGACGAGCAACGTGGGACTTCTAATCAAAGGACGAGCGGGACCGGCTGCCAGCAATATTTCGCGAAAAGAGGGGGGGGAGACGGTCATAGTGCGCCGACGAGGTCGCGGAGTCGGAGCTCCCAGACCTTGAGGGCGGCCTCCCGGACGATGGCCTTGCTCATTTTGGACTGCCCTTCCGTCCGTTCGGTGAAGATGACGGGGATCTCTTTCACCTCGAAGCCGGCCCGCCAGCTGCGATAATGCATCTCTACCTGGAAGGCATACCCGTCGGAATTGACCCGATCGAGGGGAAGCGCTTCGAGGACGCGGCGATGAAAACACTTAAAGCCGGCCGTCACGTCGCGGATCGGCATGCGGGTGATGCTGCGCGTGTAGATCCCGGCGGCGTACGAGAGGACGAGGCGGGACAGTGGCCAGTCGATCACGCGAACGCCCCCCACGTAGCGTGAGCCAACTGCAAGATCGGCTTCTCCGGTGCGGACCGTCTCGATCAGGCGAGGCAGGTCGTCGGGGTCGTGCGAGAGGTCAGCGTCCATCTCACAGATGAAGGTGAAGTCCCGGGCCAGGGCATAGCGAAAGCCGCGGAGATAGGCCGTGCCAAGCCCGAGCTTCCCGCCTCGCTCAATGAGGTCGATACGGGCCGGGGTGTCCTCCATGGCCTCCTGCACAACCTGCGCCGTGCCGTCGTCGGAGTTGTCGTCGACGATCAAAATAGAGATGGGGGTTGGTTGGGCCAGCACCAGGTCAATCACACGACCGATGTTATCGGCTTCGTTGTAGGTAGGAATGATGACGAGTGCGTTGGCAGCGGCGTCGGGGGCAGAAGCGGGAGACACCAATTGAAGACGTTGATAAAGAGAGAAACGAAAAAGAAATCACCGAACCGTTCTTAGGGCTACGCCCAAGTGGTTCAAACCTAATTGGTGGGGGGGCGAATGACAATGCAGGCGATAGGGACTGGAAGCGGTTTCGATGGGATATGAGCAAAGATTGGTCGTTTTCGAAACCGAGCCTCGGTCCTGAGATACAAACGGTGGCGAAATTGAATTATTCGCACCACCAATCGATCCTCGCAAGCGAGATCGACCGGTCCGCTCGCGGTTCCGGTGGGGAGCGTCGATCCCCCGTCTCGTTGTCTTCCTCAATCTGACCAACGCGCGACATGGCTGATCAGCAGAACGAGGCCCCCGACGCTACGGCAGAGGATGCCGCCACGACCGAGAAGCGCCCAAGTCCCCTCTCCGGAGACGGTGCGTCGGAGGAGCCCATCGAAGGACCTTGGACCCACCAGTCCATCGATATTCCAGAGGGGCCGATCGAAGAGACGGTCTCTTTCGACACGTACCCTGCCGGCCAGTACGGCCACGGGGAGTTGGGCTTCGAGGACGACGAGGTGCTGGATCTTCTGCGTAATATGCTTCTGCAGCGGCGCTTCGAAAACCGCTGCCGGCAGATGTACCAGCAGCAAAAAATCTCCGGATTTCTACACCTCTACATCGGGCAGGAGGCCGTCTCCACGGGAAGCGCCAACGCCGTCGACATCGGGGAAGACTCCATCATCACGGCCTACCGTGACCACGGTATGGGATTGGCCATGGGGCTAACGCCGGAGGAATGTATGGCGGAGCTGTTCGGGAAGAAAACGGGCTGTTCGAAGGGGAAGGGGGGATCGATGCACTTCTTCGACCGGGAAAAGAAGATGATGGGCGGGCACGCCATCGTCGGGGCGCACCTCCCCCTCGGGGCCGGGATTGCGTTTGCTCATAAATACCGGGGCGAGGACAACGTCTGCCTGTGCTTCTTCGGCGACGGCGCGATGCACCAGGGGGCTTTCCGCGAGGCCTGTAACTTGGCCGGCATTTACGAACTACCCATCGTTTTTGTCTGCGAGAACAACCAGTACGCGATGGGGACCGCCGTGGATCGAGCCTTCAGTAAACCCGATCTCTTCAAACACGGCTATAACTTCGACTTTCCGAGCTCCCTTGCCAGTGGGATGGACGTGTTCAGTGTCAATAAGGCCATTCAGGACCACGTCGAGAACTACGCCCGAGACGATCAACCCTCGTTCCTGGAGGTGCGCACCTACCGGTACCAGGGCCACTCCATCACCGATCCGGCCGAGTACCGGGCCGAGAATGAACTCGACGAGCGAAAGAGCGAAGACGCGATCGTCCGACTGGAGAAGTACATCGTCGACCACGACATTGCGACGCAGGAGGAAATTGACGGTATGGACGACGAGGTGACCCAGACGGTGAAGGACGCCATTGACGCCGCCGACGCCGCCGACTTTCCGGACGAGGACGCCCTCTACGACGACATCTATGCCCAGGAGGAGTATCCCTTCATTGCCTAGGAAGCCCTGGATGGGGAGTGGGGACTGTGGAGATCCTCGCATTTCGGGGCGCTCGCTCGTCTGTTTTCCTTCCGACTTGAAATCCCAATTGCCACATTCGACACCATGGCTACACTTCAATTCCGTGAGGCGCTGCGCGCCGCGATGACTGAAGAGATGGAGCGCGACGACGACATCTTCCTCATTGGGGAAGAGGTCGCCGAGTACGACGGCGCCTACAAGGTGAGCAAGGGCATGCTCGACCAATTTGGTCGCGACCGGGTGATCGACTCGCCGATCAGCGAGCTCGGGTTTGCGGGATTGGGCATCGGGGCCGCCATGAACGGTCTCCGCCCGATCGTCGAATTTATGACGTTCAACTTTTCGTTCATGGCCTTCGACCAGGTCGTCAATAACGCGCCGAACATGCGCTACATGTCGGGTGGACAGTTCGACGTGCCCATCGTTTTCCGTGGGCCCAACGGAGCGGCCGGGCAACTCGGTGCCACACACTCCAACTCCACGGAGGCGCTCTACGCCAATTTTCCCGGTTTGAAGGTAGTGTCCCCCTCCGTCCCCGACGACGGAAAGGGCCTGCTCAAGAGTGCCATTCGCGACGACGATCCGGTCGTATTTCTCGAAAGTGAGCTCATGTACGGGTTGAAGGACGAGGTGAGCGAGGAGGACGACTACACGATTCCGCTGGGCTCGGCCCGCGTGGCACGGGAGGGTGGCGACGTGACGATCGTGGCGCACAGCAAGAGCTACCACGTCGCGATGGACGCGGCCGAGGAGTTGGAAAAAGACGGCTACGAGGCGGAAGTAATCGACCCGCGCACCATCAAGCCGCTTGACATTGAGACGATCGTCGAGTCGGTCGTCAAGACCAACCGATGTGTCGTCATCGATGAAAGCAATCCGTTTGCGAGTGTCGCGTCGGAGGTTACGCAGCAGGTCCAGGACCGCGCGTTCGATTACCTCGATGCCCCGATCCTCCGGGTGACGGCCCCCGACACGCCCGCGCCCTACGCCCCGAATCTCATGGACGAGTACATGCCCGGCGTAGACGAGACCGTCGAGAAATGCAAGCGGGTGCTCTACACCGAGTAGTCCGCCCGGAGACTCATCGATCCCCGTCTGGGATTCGTCCAGTCGATCAGTATCATTCCGACTTCTCAACTCCAAACCCACATTCGTAAGGATGGCGATTCCGATTGAGATGCCCAAGCTGAGTGACACCATGGAAGAGGGGGTCCTGTCCGCGTGGCTGGTGGACGAGGGGGACGAGGTGTCGTCCGGCGACGTGCTCGCGCAGGTGGAGACCGACAAGGCCACCATGGATCTGGAGGCGTTCGACGACGGCGTGCTTCTGAAGAAGCTCATTGGCGAAGGGGACGCGGTTCCCATTGGGGAATTGATTGCCGTGATCGGGGAGGAGGACGAGGACATCTCCGACCTCGTGGCCGAGCACGACGATGGGGATGGGGACGGGGCCGCCGAAGACGTCGAAGAGACAGACGACGGAGCCGCTGAGGAGCCGGCCCCCTCCGAGGACGCCGGCACGGAGGCCGACGTTGTCGACGAACCGGCGGGGGACTTCAGCTTCGGGAGCGGACGCCGGAGCCGGTGCCCGCCGGAACGGACGCGGAGGGACGACGCATCAAGGCCTCGCCGCTTGCCCGCCGGATTGCTCAGGAGCACGAGGTGGATCTTGCGGCCGTGGAGGGGTCCGGGCCGGAGGGGCGAATCGTGCGGCGGGATGTAGAGGCGCGCATCGAAGAGCGCGAACAAGCCCCCGAGCCGGCCGCCTCGCCGCAGCCCAGCGTGGAGGAGCCGTCCTACGAGATGCCCGCGGAGGAGGACGGGTACGAGACGGAGGACATCTCGCAGATGCGAGAAACCATTGCGCGTCGTCTTGCGCAGAGCAAGTACTCCTCGCCTCACTTTTACCTCACCGTCGACATCGACGTGGAGCGGGCGGTGGCGCTCCGCGAAGAGCTGAATCAGTTGGCCGAAGAACAGGGGCGCGCAAAAATCTCCTTCAACGACCTCATCACCAAGGCCTGTGCGTTGTCGCTGCGGAATCACCCGTACGTCAACGCCTCCTATCTTCCCGAGGAAGGAGAGATTCGGACGTACAACTACGTGAACATGGGCATTGCCGTCGCCATCGACGAGGGCCTCATCACCCCCGTGATCGAAAATGCGGACCGGAAGGGCCTTACAGAAATTGCCCGTGAGACCCGCGAGCTGGCCGAGCGGGCCCGCAACCGGGACCTGGAGCCGGAAGAGTTTGAAGGCGCGACCTTCACGACGAGCAACCTCGGCATGTTTGGGATCGAGGAGTTTACCGCCATCATTAATCCGCCGAACTCCGCCATCCTGGCCATCGGCGAAATTCGGGACACGCCGGTGGTAGAGGACGGCGAGGTCGTCCCCGGCAAACGCATGAAGGTGACGCTCTCCTGCGACCACCGGGTTGTGGATGGGGCGACCGGTGCAGACTTCCTCGACAGCGTGCGTTCGTACCTGGAGGAGCCGATGAACCTCCTGCTGTAGTGTTCATCCTGAAAGCGTTGAACGCCGAGTCCTTCAACGTTTCCTCCTATGACAATTGCCCACTTCTCGGACCTTCACTTCGGCCGGATCGCACACCCCGGCATCGTCGAGGCGCTGGTCCGAGAGGTGAACGGAAGCCCTGTCGATCTGGCGGTTCTGAGTGGCGACCTCACGCAGCGCGCCCGGCCCCATGAGTTTGAGCGGGCCGTGGCCATGCTCGACGCCATCGATCCGCCGATCCTCGTTGTGCCCGGAAACCACGACGTGTATCCCTGGTGGCGGCCCTATCGCCGACTCGCGACGCCGCTCCGTCGGTACTGTCGATACGTGACTGAGGACCTCGCGCCGACGCTCGAAACCGGTGACGTGGCGGTGTTTGGTCTCTCATCCGCCTACGGAGCCACGATCAAGGGAGGACGGGTGACCGATGAGGACCGGAAGGCCCTTCGGCGATACTTCGGGTCGGTCGCTCCGGAGACGTTCAAGGTTCTCGTGCTGCATCACCACCTCACCGAACTGCGGTCCCTCGGTCCCCACGATGTGGCGCGCCAGGCCCGAAAAACCCTCAACGTAGCGGGCGAACTGGGGATCGAGCTTATTCTCTCCGGACACCTTCACATCTCCCACATCGAACCCCTGACCATCATCCCGAGAGAACAACGGATTGTCGTGGCGAGTGCAGGGACTGCGACGAGCAATCGATGGCGTACGCCTCAGAGTGCGACCAACTTCTACAACCGAATTACGGTCGGGGAAGAGGAGTTTCAAGTTGAAGAGCGGCGCTACATCCCGGCCGAGGAGCGATTTTTGCGGGACAGTACCACCCGTTTCGAGCGACGAACAGCGGGTTCCCCGGAGTAATAGGGGGTGATTCCAGTCCCTCTCCCAGTGTCGCGCGACTTCAGATGATGACCCGCTCCGTTTCCGACGTCGTTTTCGTTCTTTCAATTGTCTTAGGAGGCCTCTTCTTGGGTGCCTGCGACGGCCAAGACACATCCTCGTCGCAATCGGAGCCCTCCCGCTCGGTAGATCGCCGCGTGGAGGCTTCGCTCCGCGATCACGTTCAGGGCCTTCAAGACGACATGCCGAGGGAAGGAACGGAGGGCTTTGCGGTGCCGACCGATGACGACCTGGCAAACTGGCGGATGGTGGTGGGGCGGTTGGTCGACGGTGATACGTCAGGGGCACGCTCCCTCATCAGCGAACATGCCTCGTCCTACGAGTTGGTTGAACTGAGGGATCCGGCTACGGAGCAATCCTACGTGCTGCTCCAAGAAGGACCCTCCGTCGCTCGGGGATGGGGCGCCGTGGTGCTGAACCCGAATGCGGACCGCAACGTCTTCATCGAGGTGCCCCACCCTGTGTTTGACCTTGAGACGCACGTACAGGGGGCAGAGCTCTTCCGGGACATCGATGCCCGCGCCCTCATCATGGCAGGAACTCACCGGTGTGCCAACGAGGGGAATTCGCACTGTGACGGACGGACCGGCGTCTGTGGGGCGTCTGGTCCCTTCAAAGAGTCAGACGATGCCCACGTCGAAGCGTCTCCCTTTCAGGTGACCCACGAAGTGCTCACCGATCGCTTCCCGGCCGCGGTTGTCTTCAGTTTGCACGGGAACGGGCGCGAACCGTGCGAAACCGTCTTCTTGAGCAGTGGCGTGGAAGACGACACCCCTCCCTCGGTGGCGACCCTCCACCGGGCTCTTGAGGAGCGGGGGGTCTCTGCGGGTACACCGGAGACGTCCTCGTGTCCACTCATCGGGAGTACAAACGTGCAGGGACGCCACACGAATGGATCGTCGAATCCCTGTACAGAGGCAGCTTCCACCGCCTCGGGACGGTTCATTCACGTGGAGCAGAAACTCGATTTCCGACGTTCCGAAGACAAGTACCAACACCTGATCGAGGCGATCAAGGAAACGCTTTGAGACCGAGTCGGACCCGTTCCCATTCCGAATCGTCCCTTAGAAACGAGAGTGGTGTCGTCATTTCATCGGCGTGTCGTCCCGTTTGTTGATTGGTGGGGGGCGGATCCCCGTTTCCAGTTTCTGTGCAATTCTATCTACGGCCCGAGATTCCCGAACACGTGAAAGAGACCGGGCGTTGTGCTATTCGGGATCGTTCAGGTACTGCTCCCAAGGTACCGGCCGTCAACTCCCTCACCGATTCTGGACGCGTGCATGCCGACGACCCAAACCACGAAACTCAACCAGCTACTGCGTCCCGAGCGGGTCCGAATTCGGCTGTCGGGAACCACGAAGGCAGAAATAATCAATGCCCTCGTTGACCTGCTCGACGGCCACGAGGACATTGACAGCCTCGACGTGGTGCGGAACGCCATCTTCGACCGGGAAGAGATGATGTCGACGGGCGTCGGGAAGGGCCTCGGTCTTCCTCACGCGAAAACCTCTGCCGCAACGGATACCGTTGCGGCCTTTGCTACGACTGAGGAGCCTGTGGACTTTGGCGCCATCGACGACAACCCGATTCGTCTACTTCTGCTATTGGTGGGTCCGAAGGAGCATAAGTCCAAGCATATCAAGCTCCTTGGACGCATTTCTCGCCTGGTCAGTCGTGATCCGTTGCGTGAACGGCTCGTCGCTGCCGACGCGCCGGAGACCGTCATCGACATTCTGCGCGAGGGCGAGTCCGAGTTGCGAAGTTAGACTCGCTCGTCCCGGAACGAGAGATGTTCGGCATCGGGGGATTGGCTCGTTTTGTTCTTATCCACGATTCTACTGATTCACATCCGTGAGTACCTTCCAAAATATCAAGGGTACGTTCGACATCCTGCCGGACCCGTACACCGACGACGGCGGAACGCGTGTGGCGTCCACTGCAGAATGGCGGTACGTGGAAGACACCCTCCGGGACGTGATGGCTCGGCACAACTTCGACGAGATTCGGACGCCCATTCTGGAGCCCACGGAGCTTGTCGCCCGGGGCGTGGGCGAATCTACGGACATCGTTCAGAAGGAGATGTTTGCCTTCGAGCGTGGCGACACGAACTACGTTTTGCGCCCGGAGGTGACGGCTCCCGTGGTGCGATCTTTCTTGCAGCACCACCTCGAACAGCGGGGGGGCGTCCAAAAGCTGTTCTACATGGGGCCGTGCTTCCGAGCCGAGCAACCACAGAAAGGACGCTACCGCCAGTTTCACCAGTTCGGGGTCGAGGTCCTGGGTACCGACGATGCTCGGGCGGATGCGGAAACCATTGCCATCATGACGGCTCTGTACGAGGCGCTTGGTATTGCGGACACGCGCCTTCGAGTGAATACACTTGGGACGCCGGACCGTCGTGAGAAATACGTCGAGGCTCTGCGCGATTATCTGGAGCCCTACGCCGACGACCTCTCGGACACCAGTCGGCGCCGATTGGAGCGCAATCCCCTCCGCGTTCTCGACACGAAGCTGGAACACGAACAGCAAATTGTACAGGACGCCCCCCAACTCATCGACTACGTTAACGATGAGAGTCGGGCTCACTACGACCGCGTGAAAGGGCTGCTCGACGATCTAGGCGTCCCCTACGACGAAGATCCTCATCTCGTGCGGGGGCTCGACTACTATACCGAAACGACCTTTGAGCTAGAGAGTGCTGCGCTCGGCGCGCAGAGCGCCCTCGCGGGTGGGGGCCGGGAACGTCTCTTCCTGGCCCTCGACGCCGCCGACGTGACGCTTCCCGGTTCTGCGGACCCCGACGTCTTCATCGCGGCGCTGGGCCAGGACGCCGAACGGTGGGTATTCCGAACCACGCAGAAACTGCGCGCGGACGGCCTCCACGTGGCACTGGACCTCAAGGGCCGCTCCCTAAAGGCTCAGATGAAAGAGGCCAACCGGCAGAATGCCCCTTACGCCCTCATCATTGGCGACAACGAGCTAGAGGCCCGCGAAGCGACGGTTAAAGAGATGGAGAGCGGCGAACAAGTTACCGTAGCCTTCGACGAATTGACGGAATATTTGAGTACTCACGCGTCGGAAGGGGCAGAGGAGGCCCCTGTGACGGGCGGCTAGGGGTCTGCCGGGCGCGCCGATCTCCGCTCGTGTGGGAAGAATCGCTGAGGACGTCGCCTGCTGGTAGTAAGGCCAACGCGGCCCCCGGACCTTCACCCAGTGGGTCAGTTCGGCTGTGCGCTGAGGATCAATGCACCAAGTGGGGGAAGCGTGAGCTCCAGGGAGTGCTGATGGCCGTGCTTCGGGGAGGGCTCGCTAGGGACGCTGCCTTGATTGCCCACATTGCTTCCCCCGTATAGCTGGCTGTCGCTGTTGAGGCGTTCCCGCCAGACCCCCTGTTGGGGGACCCCAATTCGGTAGTTCTCACGGACGACAGGGGTGGCGTTGAGCACAAAAATGAGTGATTCGTCGTCTCCGAGGCGGCGATACGCGAGGACGCTGTTTTCTCGGTCGTCGTAGGAGATCCACTCGAAGCCGTCCGGGTCGTCGTTCCAGAGAGCGGGGTGGCTCGTGTAGAGTTCGTTGAGGTCGCGCACCCACTTCATCAGGCCCCCGTGCAACTCGTGGTCGGTGAGTCTCCACGCCAGCTCCTGGTCGTGATTCCACTCGTGGTGCTGGCCAAACTCGCCGCCCATGAAGAGCAACTTCTTGCCGGGATGGCCGAACATGTGGCCGTAAAGAAGCCGAAGATTGGCGGCTTTTTGCCAGTTGTCGCCCGGCATCTTTCCCCAGAGTGAGCGTTTGCCGTGCACCACTTCGTCGTGGGAGAGCGGGAGGGCGTAGTTTTCGGAAAAGGCCCAGCTGAGGGTCCAGGTAAGGTCGCCGTGGTGGTACTTGCGGTGGACCGGTTCGTGGCTCAGGTAATCGAGCGTGTCGTTCATCCAGCCCATGTTCCATTTGTAGAGGAAGCCGAGTCCCCCGTGTTCGGTGGGCGTCGTTACGCCGGACCAGGTGGTTGATTCCTCCGCCAGCATAATGGCCTCCGGGTACTCCCTGTACACGTGCTCGTTGGTTTCCTGCAGGAGGCTAATCGCTTCCAGGTTTTCCCGCCCGCCGTGGACGTTGGGGGACCAGTCGCCCTCACGGGAATAGTCACGGTACAGCATGGAGGCGACGGCGTCCACGCGGAGCCCGTCCACGTGGTATTTGTCGAACCAGAAGAGGGCGTTGGAGAGAAGAAAATTGCGGACGCCATTCTTCCCGAAATCAAACACCCGCGTGCCCCAGTCGGGATGTTGACGCATCAGCGGGTCCTCGTACTCGAAAAGGTGGGAGCCGTCGAAATAGGTGAGGCCCTGAGGGTCGGTGGCAAAGTGCCCGGGGACCCAGTCCATGATGACCCCGATTCCTCGCTGGTGGAGGTAGTCAATGAGGTACATCAGGTCCTGCGGGTTGCCGTACCGGAAGGTTGGGGCGTAGTATCCGAGGATTTGGTAGCCCCAGGACCCGTAGTAGGGATGTTCGGCGAGCGGCAGGAATTCCACGTGGGTAAAGCCAAGTTCCTCCACGTGATCGGCGAGGGGCTCGGCCACCTCGCGGTAGCTTAGTGATTCGCCGTGTTGCTCGTGTCGCCAGGAGCCGAGGTGTACCTCGTAGATGGAGAGCGGTCCGTTCCGGCCGGCCGGGCCGTGCCGCTGACGCATCCACACATCGTCGTCCCACTCGTAGGTATCCAGGTCTCGGATGATGGCGGACAGGCCCTGGTATGTATTCTCGGCCGGGGCTTCCATCTGGAAGGCGTAGGGATCGGTGCGATCGACCCATTCCTCGCTGGTCTTGAGGTGGTACTTATACTTTTGGCCGGGCTTTGCGCCGCGGATGTAGCCTTCCCAGAGTCCTCCCTCACGCCGGGACAAGACATCGGCCCCGGACCTCCAGTCATTGAAGTCGCCGGTCACCTCTACCCGGTCGGCGTTGGGGGCCCAGACCGTGAACCAGGTCCCTGCCTGGTTGGGATGTGCACCTAGGCGTTCATAGCTATGGGTGTGGGTGCCTTCCTTCCAGTAGTAAATGTCATCGTCGGTGAGTCGGGGCATGGGGATCGTGGGGCATGGAATGAGACGTGAGGGAAGCTTGGTCGCGATGGGTGCCCGGAGGGAAAGCGCTGCGAGAGAATCCCGCCGGTGCTTTTCGCCCGCATCGGTGGAACCACGGGGACGTGGTTGGACACCCCCTACGGGCTAGAGGACGAGAGGCTTGCGTCCTGATTCGCCTCTCCTAGAAGGCGGCGGAGCCCCTGAAGCGGTAGCCATGCCCAATTCGGACGGTGGTTGAGCTCGTATCGCACCTCGTAGATCGCTTTGTGGAACAGGTACCCCCAGAGGAACGAGTAGCGGGCCGGGGCGGGGGGGAGGAACGCCACGTCTTCCACCGTGTCGCTGTAGGCGTTCAGGAACGTCATCTCGGACCAGCGTAGCAGCGCGTCGATCCAGGGGGCGTACCTCTCATCGGTGTTGGTGAGCTCCTGCCATGAGGCAAGCACTGCATACTCAAGCGAGCGCAGCATACCGGCTACGTCGCGCAGAACATTCTCCCGCAGGCGGCGCTCGTCGAGGGGACGGGCCGGTTCGCCCTCGAAGTCGAGAATATAGAAGTCCCCCTCGGCTCGAAGAAGTTGCCCGAGGTGGTAGTCTCCGTGAATGCGTATACGCTTGTGGTTGCCCGTCACGTCTTCGAGACGCCGAATGCGGGCGTACGCTTCCGCCCATGCTTCTTCGGTGGGGACCTCGCCGTTCAAGTACTCGGCGTGTCGATCGATCAACGTCCGTGTGTCTTCGAATTCGGACCGGAGCCGTTGGGCCAGCATGTTGCCGGCGTCGGCGGGAGCGTCAACGGGACGCAGGTCCCCGGCTTCGGCCTGGGAGAGAGCGTGGTGCATTTCAGCGGTCCTCACCCCCAGCACCCGGGCAAGCGATACGAATTCTGTGGCCACGTCTTCGAGCCACACGGGGACGGATTCCGCCGTGGTCGGGCCGTAGGTCCAATCGTTCATGGCCAGCGGGGACCCACTGGAGAGGGCCTGTTCACGGGGAAAGACAGAGTCTTTTACCCGGCTGAGAAACCAGTTCGTGCAGGAGAGGGCGTAGGTCCACCCATCCGAGTCTACCGGCAAGGCCTCCTGCAGGACACCGATTGTGTATTTTCGGGCCGACTGTCGGAAGTCGATGGTGCCGTGAAGGCGGGGAGAAAACTTGAAGCCGACGTTTGTGAGGTGGTCGAGAAGTTCTTTCTCGGGGTTCGGACCCACCTCCAGCCGCCGGTAGATTTTAACGAAGTAGTCGTCGTTGACGATGGCGGAGGTGTTGCTCTGCTCACCGGTTAGAAGATGAATGTGTTCGGCCGTCTCGCCCTCGGCGGCCTCGGAGGGCTCGGCCGTGTAGACGCCCTTGAGCGAGCGCCCTTTGCCCTCTTTTTGCCACCACTGGAAGAGGGTGGCCCAGAAGTCTTTGTTTACGGTGGCGTCGTAGACGAGCCGGCGTTCGTCGCAGTCGTCGATATCAAGCCAGGCGAGCGGCGCGCTCGGATTCTTTTTCTGAATTGAGGTCGCTTCGTCCTCGGGTGCCGCCATCAAGGGAAGGGTGTAGAACGCTTCTCCCTCCTCCAGATCGACTCGGAGGACTGAGAGGTAGACCACAGGGTCTTTTTGCAGGCGCACGGCGTCCTCGACGACGATCTCGTTGATGGCCTCCCCTTTTAGTCCGAACCAGCGTTGATCTCGTAAATAGCCGGGCAGCAGCGATTTCAGCTGTTCTGGCCCTCGGCCCCGGGCCATGGTGGGGACGAGAACGTTTTGAAGTCCCTCCGCCACCGGTAGAACGGGGAGCTTCTCGCCGTTCGGGCCCGCATCGGCGAGCCGGAGGCCGCGTTCAAACGGGTCCTCGTGTTCGAGCTCTTCTTTTGGGACGAGTTTGAACCAGTAGAAGTGATGAGGCGCAACGGTGACGTGGTACGGCTCCTCGTCGATGGAGGGGAAGGTGGACTGGCCGAACACCTCGATGGGGGCCATGCCTTGCAGGTCGTCGCGCGGCGGAAGGTGGACCGACTGTGCAAAGCGAGACAGGTTCACGAGAACGAGGAGGCGATCCCCTTCATACTCGCGGATAAAGGCAAGGACCGATTGATTCTCTATCGATAAGAGATCCAGGGAGCCCCGGCCGAAGATTTTCTTGTGCTGCTGGCGCAGAGAGATGAGGCGACGCATGAAGTGGAGCAGGGAGTGAGAGTCTTCCTCCGCCGTCTCCACGTTCACGAACTCATAGCTGTATTGTCCCCGATTGATGGGGGGCTTGAAGAGCTTGTGGTGCGGGGCGCGCGAGAAGCCTCCGTTTTTGTCCGGGCTCCACTGCATAGGGGTGCGGACGCCGTTCCGGTCGCCGAGAAAGGGGTCGTCGCCCATTCCAATCTCGTCGCCGTAGTAGATGATGGGACTCCCCTTGAGGCTGAAGAGGAGCGCATTGATGAGCTCAATCCGTCGCCGATCGCCCCCGAGCAGGGGGGCGAGGCGCCGCCGGATGCCCATGTTGATGCGAAATCGATCGTCGGCCGCGTACTCGTGGTACATGTAGTCCCGCTCCTCGTCGGTCACCATCTCCAGGGTAAGTTCGTCGTGGTTACGGAGAAAGAGGGCCCACTGCGCGTCGTTGGGAATGCCGCTGGTGAGGTCGAGCATCTCGACAATGGGGCGCCGGTTTTCCCGCCGCAGCGCCATGAAGATCCGTGGCATGATCGGGAAGTTGAACGCCATCTGGACGCCCGTGCTCTTGCCGTCGGCGTCCTCGCCAAAGTACGGAAGCGTGTCTTCCGGCCACTGATTGGCCTCGGCCAAAAGCACTTTGCCCGGGCCGTAGCGTTCCTCCACGGCGGTCCGGAGTTCTTTCACGAAGGCGATGGTTTCGGGGAGGTTCTCGCTATTGGTGCCCTCCCGCTGGAAGAGATACGGCACGGCGTCGAGCCGCAGGCCGTCCACACCCATGTCGAGCCAAAAGAACATGGCCTCTTTCATCTTTTCCCGAACTTCCGGGTTGTCGTAGTTGAGGTCGGGCTGGTGGGAGAAGAAGCGATGCCAGTAGTATTTCTGGGCCTTCGGGTCCCATTCCCAGTTCGAGTCTTCGGTGTCCGTAAAAATAACCCGTACGTCCTCGTACCTCTCGTCGGTTTCGCTCCAGACGTACCAGTCGTGTTTATCGGAATCTGGGTCGCGCGCTTCCTGAAACCAGGGGTGCTGATCGGAGGTGTGATTCAGCACCAGTTCGGTGACGACGCGCATGCCCCGGGCATGGGCCTCGTCGAGGAACGCCTTGAAGTCGTCGAGGTCGCCGTGGACGGGAAGGACTTTGAAGTAGTCGGCGGTGTCGTACCCGTCGTCCTTCAACGGGCTTTCGAGGAAGGGGAGCAACCAGAGGGTATTGACGCCCAATGAATCGAGATAGGGCAGCTTCTCGCGGAGGCCCTGAAAGTCGCCGTAGCCGTTATCGTTCGAGTCGTAGAAAGAACGGACGTGAAGTTCGTAGATGACGGCGTCTTTATACCAGAACGGATCCGTGAGGAAGTCGTCGGGCATACGTCGGGAGGGAAGGAGGGGATGGCGGAACGGGGCGGAAGAACGGCATCAGGCATGGACGAGTTGATTGTAGACCGAATGGGTCGTCTCATCGGTAGGCGCACGGTCGATGCGAAAAATATGGGCGGGGGCTTCGGGCGTCAGATGGAGGTAGTGGTGGGTGCCCCGCCACGTGTAGCGAGCGTCGTTCAAGAGGTCGTGCACTGGGAAGGCGGTGTCGGACGGCAGATCGAGGTCATCGTTCGGCAGTACGAGCTGACCTTCCCGTGCGTTGTGGGCGTCTAGGTTCACGACCACCACCACGAGGTTGTCACCGGTCGCTTTGCTGTACGCGATTAGCTTTGGGTCCTTCGTTTCGTGGAATCGAATGTTGCGCATCCGCTGCAGGGCGGGATTGTCGTCCCGGATGCGGTTGACGCGAGCCATGAACGGTTGAAGGGAGGTCGGGTCGTTCCAGTCCCAGGTCCGAATCTGGTATTTTTCGTTATGGGCGTACTCCTCTTTCGCCTCTCGTTGTCGGTTGTCGACGTGTTCGAAGGGCGGACCGTAAACCCCGTAGGCACTCGACATGGTGGCGGCCAGGACAAACCGGGCCTTGTGCGCCGGGCGTCCGCCCTGGACGAGTTCGTCGTGGAGGATATCGGGGGTGTTGGGCCAGAAGTTGGGACGGTAGTGCTCGGCCACCTCGGTCTGGAAAAGCTCCCGACCATACTCCTGGAGCTCTTGCTTGGTATTCCGCCAGGCAAAATAGGTGTAGGAGGTGTTGAAGCCCAGTTTGGCAAGATTGTACATCGTCTTCGGCCGGGTGAAGGCCTCGGCGAGAACAATGAGTTCGGGGGTCTCCTTCCGCAACTCACGGAGGCACCACTGCCAGAAGGCGAACGGTTTGGTGTGGGGGTTATCGACGCGGAAGGTCGTGACGCCGTGATCGATCCAGTACTCGAAGATGCTCTTCAGTTCGTGCCAGAGCGCCGGCCAATCGTCGGTTTCAAAGTCGATGGGGTGGATGTCCTTGTATTTCTTCGGTGGATTTTCGGCGTAGCGGATGGACCCGTCGGGCCGGTGGGAGAACCACTCCGGGTGTTCTTCGACGTAGGGATGGTCGGGGGAGGTCTGAAAGGCAAGATCAAGGGCAACCTCCAGGCCCAGGGCGGTTGCCTGGTCCACAAAGCGGTCGAACGCCTCGATCCCCCCAAGCTTCGGGTGGACGCTTTTGTGTCCACCCTTGGAGCCGTCCTCCAAGAACCCGCCGATGGCCCACGGGCTGCCGGGGTCGTCGGGGGCGGCCTCGGGGGCGTCGTCCGTTCCTTTGCGGTTGGTCTCGCCGATGGGGTGGACGGGGGGCAGGTAGACGATATCGAAGCCCATCTCCTGGATGCGGGGAAGTCGCTCAGCCGCGTCGTCGAGCGTGGCGTGCTGATCGTCGGGGCGGGCCGAGCGGGGGAAAAACTCGTACCAGGCCGCGTTGCGGGCCAGCTCCGGATCTACCAATACCTCATAGGTGGCGCTGGTGGTCTGCTGATGATGAGGGGCGTGGCGACGCACCAGTTCGGCGATCTCGTCGCCCAACGCCGCCGCCGCGTTGCCGTTTTCAAAGGCCTCGATGTGAGCTTCCAAGAGCTCCCGGTCGTCCGGGGGGGCATCCTCCGCGGCCTCGGCCAACAGGTCGACCCCAACTTGCAGCTCACTTTCGATCTCGGCCGGCGGTTCGCCCCCCTCCACCCGCCGTCGAAACTGATCCTGCCACGTCGCGAAGCGATCGATCCATGCCCGAACGCGGTACAGATAGGTACCAATGGTTGAGACCCCGAAGGCTCCCTCGTACTCGTCGTTGCCGGCGTCGGCCATTCGCACGACATGTTCGGTGTCCTCGTCCTCGTGGCGGTACAGCAGCTCGACGGAGAGAACTTCGTGGCTATCCACGATGACCCCGGCGGTTACCGCCACTTCCTCGCCCACGGTGCGCTTGATGGGCCAGCGCCCGCCGTCCACCATCGGGGCCACGGAGGAGATGACCACTCGGGACCAGGACGTGGGAAGAGACTCGGTCGCAGAAGAATGGGACGCGGCAGAGGGGGTCATTCGACGTCAGAAGAGAGAAAAGGAATCGAACGGGTCCCGACCGGTGCTCCCGTCCGGGAAAGTACACGCTACGCACTAGCGAACAAAAATCCCAACCTTCTCAAGTCGTTTCTAGGGGGCGCGGGGGAGTCAAAAATAACTTCGAGTGAACCCGGGCGATTGCGATTGCCGGGTCCTCCGGGTTTTCTTGACGAGCACCTCCTCTTCTTTTCGAACGACGTCAATGGTCATGGATGCATCCGGCACCCCCCTTGAGAGCGGTTCCCGTCAGGTCAAAAAAGGACTTCAGATTCGTCCCGGAAAGCCCTATCCGAGGGGGGCAACCTGGGATGGCATCGGCGTGAACTTCGCCCTGCACAGCGAGCACGCCGATAAGGTAGAGCTCGTGCTGTTCGAGGACGCCCAGGACAGTGAACCGGCTGTTACCATTGAGTTGCCGGAGCGCACCGGGCCGATGTGGCACGGCTACGTGGTCAACCTGCGGCCGGGTCAGCTCTACGGCTACCGGGTGCACGGGCCCTACGACCCCGCCAATGGTCACCGCTTCAACCCCAATAAGGTTCTCCTTGATCCGTACGCAAAAGCCATCGGACGCCCCCTACGCTGGGACGATAGCCTGTACGGGTACGATGTGGACGACGAGGAGCAGCTCGACCTGTCCTACGACGATACCGACAGTGCCCCGTACGCTCCGCTCGGCGCAGTCGTCGAGGAGACGTTTGCCTGGGGAAACGACCGGTCCCCCGAGATCCCGTGGGAGGATACCATCATCTACGAGGCCCACGTAAAGGGCATGACCAAAAAACACCCCGAAGTCCCCGAGTCCCAGCAGGGCACCTACCTGGGCATGGCCTGCGAGCCGGTTATCGATCACCTGAAGAAACTGGGGGTCACGACGGTACAGCTGCTGCCCGTGCACGCCAAGATGCACCGGCGCGAACTGTTGGAGAAGGGACTCCGCGAGTACTGGGGATACAACACCCTGTCCTACTTCGCCCCGGAACCGGAGTATGCGTCGGGCGGTCCGGCAACCGCCGTCCGGGACTTCAAGATGATGGTGCGCTCCCTGCACGACGCGGGACTAGAGGTCATCATCGATGTGGTGTACAACCACACCTGTGAGGGAAGCCGGCTGGGGCCGACGCTCTCCTGGCGTGGTATTGACAACCGCACCTACTACAAGTTGAATCCCGACGACGACCGCTACTACATGGACTACACCGGGACGGGCAACACGCTCGATCCCGGCGACTCTTACGTCCTCCAGATGATCATGGACAGTCTGCGGTACTGGGTCACCGAGATGCACGTCGACGGATTTCGGTTCGACCTCGCGTCGGCCCTGGCCCGAGAGCTCTACGACGTCGACATGTTGGGCTCCTTTTTCAAGGTTGTGCAGCAGGACCCCATTCTCAGTCAGGTAAAGCTCATCGCCGAGCCGTGGGACGTGGGGCCAGGGGGATACCAGGTCGGCTCGTTCCCTTGGCAGTGGGCGGAATGGAATGGGCGTTACCGCGACGCCATCCGGCGGTTCTGGCGGGGCGACGACGGACTGACCGGGGACGTTGCCACCCGCATTGCCGGGTCCAGCGACCTCTACGAACGTTCGGGGCGACGTCCGTTTGCGTCTATTAATTTCGTGACCGCTCACGACGGGTTCACGCTGGAGGACCTCGTGAGCTACGAAGAGAAGCATAACGAGGAAAATTTGGAGGACAATGAGGACGGACACGACCACAACTACTCGACGAACTGCGGCGTGGAGGGGCCTACCGACGACCCACAAGTGATTGAGTGCCGGGAGCGTCGCAAACGAAGCTTGATGGCGACCCTTATGCTCTCACAGGGCGTCCCGATGATTCTAGGCGGAGACGAGCTCTCCCACACGCGCCGCGGCAACAATAATCCCTACTGTCAGGACAATGAGATTTCGTGGTACGATTGGGACCTCGACGAGCGGGAGGAGAAGTTCTTGGCGTTCGTACAGGACCTCACGAACTTTCGGAAAAAGCACCCGAGCTTCCGTCGCCGACACTTCCTGGCCCCGGTTGGGGAGGAGGGAAGCACCGGCGACGTGTTGTGGTGGCACCCCGAGGGGCGTGAGATGACGCAGGACGATTGGCACGACGAGGAGCTTCGCGCCTTCGGCTATCTGCTGCGTGGAATGGACCTGGAGCCGGACCCGCAGGGACGGCCGCGTCGCGACGACTCGTTCCTGGTGCTCATGAATCAGGGCGATGATTCCGTCCCCTTCGAGCTCCCGCAAGAGACCAATGAGCTTGAGGACGTCAGTTGTTCGGCCTGGCACCTGGTTCCCGAATTGGCCGATGGGGAGGGGGAGGCGGACGATTCGTGGGGGCCGGGGGGCACGCTAAGAGCAGCAGCGGGGCTCGATTGGGCCATGCTCCACGCGGGGTAGAGGCCCGCCAACAGTGCCGCCCCGACGGCCAGCAGGAGCGCCTGAGCGAGGACCTCGCCCGAGACAGTGAGTTGAAGTGTCCAGCCGAACGAGCGTTTGTTGATGACAAAGACCAGGACATACGCAAGGGCGTAGCCGAGGGGCAGTGAGAGCACCCCTGCGATGGCGCCCATCAACCCCGTTTGGAGCGTCACGTAGCCGCCCAATTGCGGCGGAGTCATCCCGGTTGCACGCAGCACCCCCATCTCCCGTCGTCGCTCCAGTTCCAGAGCCATCAGCGCGCTGAGCACCCCGATAAAGGCGACGACGATCGCCAGGATGCGCAACACCGTCGTGATGGTGAAGGCACGGTCGAAGACGGTGAGAGAGGTTTCGCGGAGGGCCCGGTTCGACCGGATGACCACGTCCTGCAGTCCGCTTACGGCCGCTCGCATATCGGCGATGAGCGCATCCACATTTTTTCCCTCTTCGGCATAAAACGCGAGCCCGGATCGCCCCCGATCGTCGTAGAAGCGGGTGTAGGTGGACCGGCTCATCATGACCACTCCGAGGTCGGACCCGTAGTCGTAGTAAATGCCTTCAATTGGAAAGGCGTGGCGCCCTCGGTCCGTTTGTAACCGCACAGTGTCCCCCACACCGAGATCATGTCGGTAGCTGTACGGTTCGGAGACGAACACCGCAGGGCGCTCTCGAAATCGGGGCCAGATTGTGTCGGGATCCCCCTCCTTGAACCGATACACGTCTTCGGTTTTGGGCCCCGGCTCGATCGCGACGAGGTCGGTTTGGCCCACGTCGGCGTCGACGGTGGTGCGGCGGACGGAGTAGGCCCCGGCGACGCCCTCAACGTCACACGTCGGCCTGGAGGGACTGCGTGAGCCAGTCCTCGACGGTTCCCCGGAAGCTATCGATCATGAGGCCGACGCCGACGGTGGCGGCGACGGCCACCATCAGCGCGGCGATGGCCACCCCCGTGCGACTGAGGCTGGTAACCACGCCCCGCGCGGCCATGCGGCCGATGACGCCGAAGAGGCGGTCGAAGAGGGGGCGGGCGGCGGAGGCCACCCCCATCACGAGGAGCGGGGTGAGGAGGGCAGCCCCTCCGAGCAGGCAGAGCAGGGCCAGGTAGCTCACCACAATACTCTGTTCGGTCACCGCCAGGAGGAGGACCCCCAGGGCGCCGACCCCGAGACCCGCCCCGGCAAGTCGTGGGGCGAGATCCTTCACGTTCGTTTCCTGCGTCGACCGACGGAGCACCGTACTTACGGGGGCGTTGGTGGCCTCCCGGGCGGGCGGAATCGCCGCCACGAGCGTCGTCCCGACGCCAAGCAGTGCTCCTTTCGCCAGGATCCAGGGGGAGATGGACAGCTCACTCACCTGCACCACGAAGTACAGGTCGTTAATCGTCTGCGCGAGAAGCTGTACCAGCCCCGAGGCCAGTACGATGCCGAGGAGGACCCCGATCCCCGTCCCCACGACCCCGAGGAGGGCGGCCTCTCCCAGGACCACTCCGAAAACCTGCCGCTTCGTCACACCCAGTGCCCGCAGCCGGCCGATGAGCCCGCGTCGCTGGACAATGGAGAACGTCATGGTGTTGTAGATGAGGAACGCCCCGACGACCAGTGCAAGCAGGCTCAGCGCCGTCAGGTTTAACTCAAACGCCCGGGTCATCTGCTCGACGGTTTCCGTACGGGTGTCCGACCGCCGGACCTGGGCCCCGTCCGGCAGAGCGGTACGGATCCGGCTCAGCGCAGCGGCCTGCGCCTCATTGTCGGAGGGAAGGAGGAGATCGATGCGGCTCAGTCGACCCGACATGTCAAGCAGCCGCTGCGCCGTCGAGACGTCGACGACCAACAGGTTGGCCACGGCGCGGCGGGTCCGCTCGTCGTCCGGTTCGATGCGCCCCACGAGGCGAACGGGGTGTTCAGTGCCCTCGACCCCCACACGAAGTGTATCTCCCAGCGCAAGGCCGAGGCTTCGGGCCGTCGGGGCCGACATTAGGGCCGCGTCCTGGGTCATGAACGATCCGAGGTCGAGGTTGCCCCCTGCGCCGGTCCCGAGGTACGGGCGGAACAGGGCGTCCGTGAACGGATCGATCCCTATAACCTGGAAGGTCCGGTCGCCCCGCCGTAGGGTCGCGTAGCCCTCCACCACTGGGGCAGACGGACGCACGCCGGCGTCGACGCGCAGGCGGCGGTACACGTCATCGTCGAGCGCCCCCCCTGCCCCGACAACCTGGTGGGTCGCCGTCCCCGTCACCGTCTCCGCCGAAAGCTCGAAGGCCCGCTGCGCACTGCCGTTGGCGAGGTCGATGGACACGACCACGGCCACCCCGATCGCCACGCCGAGCACCGACAGGCCCATCAACCAGGGATGCCGGGTGAGGTAGCGGAGGCTGGAGCGCTGGAGAAGACTCATCGGGACGGAGAGCGTTGCGGGAGGGAGAAGTCACGGGTGGGAGGGGATCCCCGACCCCCACAGGGGCTGACTGGCCGAGTGGGCTACTCGGGCGACGGACCGGCGGCGTCCGCGAGGAAATTGGGGAGTTCCTCGTGCAAAACGCCGCCCCGAAGATGAAGCACGCGGTCGGCGCGGTCCAGAGCCTCTCGGTCGTGGGTGGCCACGAGAAGCGTTGTTCCGGTTTCCCGAACGAGATCGTCCAGCAGCGCAAGGACCTGCTGCCCCGTTTCGTAGTCGAGGTTGCCCGTTGGCTCGTCGGCCAGGACGAAGAGCGGGTCGTGGGCCAGGGCACGGGCTACGGCCACGCGTTGCTGTTCCCCGCCCGAGAGGCGGTCCGGGAAGCTGTCGAACCGGTCGCCCAGGCCGACGTGGGCGAGCACCTCTTGTGCCTGCTGGCGAGCTCCTTCCAGGGACGCGCCCGCCAGCTCTAGAGGCAGGAGTACATTCTCGATCACCGTCAGTGTCGAAATGAGGTTGAACGACTGAAACACGAAGCCGATGTTTGTGCGGCGGAAGAGGGTCCGCTCCGTCTCGGAAAGGCCCGTGAGGTCGGTCCCGTCGACGACAATCTGTCCGGACGTGGGCAGGTCGATGCCGCTCACGAGGTTGAGGAGGGTGCTTTTGCCCGCTCCGCTTCGGCCCATGAGGACGACGGATTCCCCCCGATCAATCGTGAGGGAGAGATCCTGCAATACCTCGCGCTCACTCGGGCCCTCACTGTATGTTTTGGTGATGCCCTGGAGGGCGAGAACCGGGGACTCGGAAGAAGGGGAGGCGGCAGACATGGCGACAGGACCATTCTCAAGGCAACGACGCCCCTTGCACCCAATTCGGACGAGGAGGTTCGTGCGCGCCCCAACTCGGTCATTGATTGTCGGGGCTTTTTTACAGGACCTGCATGGCGGGAGCTAGACCGAACTGCAACCAGATGACGAACCCGGTTGTCTTGTCCGGTCCCCTGCTCGTTCGCGGATCTCGTGAGCTGACCGGCTAATGGCGCCCATTCATCGGTCGACAGGGCCAACTCAGCGCACCGCGTGCATCTTTTCGGTTGGTAGCAGATAGAGGACGAGTGGCTCAATTGAAGAGCCAGTAGACTTCGTTCGCCCCTTCGTCCATTCGGCCTTGATTGCCCATTCCCCATGCAACTGACGATCGATAAGGTCCCGAAGACCTATCCGAATGGGCCGCAGGCATTAAAGGAGGTATCCCTCGCGATCCCGTCGGGGACGTTCGGCCCCCTCGGGCCCCACGGCGCCGGAAAATCGACCCTGATGCGGTGCGTCGCAACGCTCCAGGAGCCCGACACCGGCGCCATCCAGTTCGGCGACATCGACGTGCAGGCCGCCCCCCATGCGCTCCGCAAGACGCTGGGCTATTTGCCGCAAGACTTTGGCGTCTACAAAGAGGGGACGGCCGGAGACCTGCCTGATCACTTTCGCCGTCCTGAAGGGCATCGGCGATGGGCGGGAGCGTGAACCCGTAGACGACAACTCCGAGTAGGTCTTGACGCTTATTCCTTCGGTACTAACCCACTCATTGAAATCAACTCCATGCAGAAGCAATTTCTCACTCTCACGATTGGCCTCGTTCTCGCGATCGGCGGTTCGCCCCTCCACGCCCAGCCGCACGAGCGTACCGTCCGCGACACCGTGTCGGTGGGGGACGGCCCCGTGTCGATCGACAACCGGGAGGGAAGCATCACCGTCTCCACCTGGGGCCGCGACGAGGTGGCGTACCGGGCACGCATCGTCAGCGAACAGGTGGAGGAAGCGGTGCAACAGACGCGGGTCGACATCGATCGGTCCGGCGGGGGCCTCTCCCTCACGACCAACTACGACGACGTGGAGGGCCAGTGGACGTTCGGCCCCCGGGCGTTCGGGTACGTGAAAACGGATCCGCCCGTGCACTACACGATTCGAATGCCGGAGTCCGTCGCTCTACAGGTTGACGACCACGAGTCGGACATTGACGTGTCCGGCTTGTCGGACGCAGTTCGGATTGACACGCACGAGGGCGACACCCGCATCACGGATCACAGTGGACGGGCCGAGGTGTCGTCCCACGAGGGGCAAACGGTGCTCCGGGAAATGACCGGCAATCTTATCGTCGAGACCCACGAGGGGGCCGTGACCGTTGATGGCCTCAGCGGGCGGCTTGATCTTGAGACCCACGATGGCCGGGCCGACGTTCGAATTGATGCACTGAAGGAGATCGTGGCGGACACCCACGAGGGCGTGGTTACGCTCTCGGTGCCGGCGTCTTCGGGATTTGATCTCTCGACGGATCTTGGGAACGAGGCCACCCTGGAGGAAAGCATCGACCTGTCGTCCGCTCGGCGTGGGGAGAACGATTACCGGGGTTCTGTTCGAGGGGGCGGGCCACTCCTCCGGTTAACCTCGCACGAAGGCCGGATTACTCTCCGGTCGCAGTGAACGGATCTTCGACGGGGACGTGCTGGTGAGATCGTCTCGTACTCTGCAGAGTTCATGATTTCGACCGTATGCCCGACTACCGCCTCGGCTTTGAGAGTCTCCGTCACGAACGCCACGTCCCCGACCTTCCGGTGCACGGGGACCTTCCGGACTGGCTTACCGGCACCCTGATCCGCAACGGCCCCGCCCAATTCGAAGTCGGCGACCAGGCCTATAACCACTGGTTCGACGGGCACGCGATGTTGCACGCGTTTCGGATGGGCGGCGGGACGGTGGAATACCGAAACCGGTTCCTCCAATCGCAGAGCCGGCAAGAGGCGCTGGACGCGGGGGAGATTGTTCGGTCGGAGTTTGCGACGGATCCCTGCATGTCCATCTTCGGCCGGGCGATGAGCGTCTTCAACCCCCAGCCCACGGACAACGCCAGCATCAACGTGGCCCGGATCGACGACGCGTACGTAGCGCTGACCGCGACGCCCATTCCCGTTGTGTTCGATCCGGCGACCCTGGAGACGGCCGGGGTCGTGGACTACGACGACGACGTAGATGCGCCCATGTCGACCGCTCATCCGCTGGTGGAGCCGGGGACGGGGCGCACCGTCACCTACCTCACGGAGTTTGGCCGACAGAGCAAATACCACATCGCCGGGATCGAATCGGGCAGCCGATCCCGCGAGGTATTGGCGACGCTTGACGTGGACCGGCCCCGGTACATGCACAGCTTTGGCATGACGGAGCGGTACGTGATCTTAGCGGAGTGGCCCCTGGTGGTCGATCCGCTGGATCTGCTACTGCGGGGGAAGCCGTTTATCGAGAACTTCGAGTGGGAACCGCAGCTCGGCACGCGCTTCCGGATCCTTCGCAAAGAGGATGGGGAGGAGGTAGCGACCTGCACCGCGGAGGCCGCCTTCGGCTTTCACCACGTCAATGCGTTTGAACGAGGGGAAGAAGTTGTCTGTGACGTCGTCACGTACCCGGATGCCTCCATCATCGACGACCTCTACCTCGATCGTCTTCGGAGCGACGATCCCACGCCCGGAACGGGTCACCTTCGTCGCTATCGACTTTCTCTGAATGGCGGCCCGGTCTCGAGTACGGTACAGAGCGAGGAGCAACTAGAGCTTCCGCGGATCCACGAGGAGGCGGCCCGGGCACGGCCCTACCGGCACGTCTACGGCGTGGGAGAGGAGACCCCCGGCTCCTTTACTGACGGGCTCGTAAAAATTGATGTTGAGACTGGTGGAGCGACAACGTGGCGCGAGCCCGGCACCTATCCGGGAGAGCCCGTATTCGTACCGGATCCGGAGGGAAAGAGTGCGGAGGATGGCGTCGTGCTATCCGTCGTGCTCGATCCGTCGGCCAATCAGTCGTTTCTGCTCGTTCTCGACGCTGGTTCGTTCAACGAGCGGGCGCGAGCGGACGTCCCCCACGCCATCCCGTTTGGCTTCCATGGCCAGTTCTTCGAGGAAGAGAGTGGACGGTGAGAAGTCGTTCCTCGTTCGTTGAACGGACGGCCCGCCGTGTCGATTTGATTACGATCCGTCCGGACCACGCTTTCTAAGGGGTGGTTTCTTGCAGTGTTCGAATCACTGCTCACCGTGTCTCGTCTCACTGTGGTCCCGGAGTTTCTACTGCCCGACTGGGTGCCGAATGCACATCCACTGATCGTACACTTCCCGATTGCCCTCATCTTCATCGCCCTGGCCGCCGACACATTGGCTCTTTGGCTCGGGGAGCGCTGGGAGACCGGATGGGAGGTGGCAACGGGACTTTACGTGGCGACGGGATTGAGCGCAGTCGTGAGTTACTACAGTGGGACCTGGGCGATCGATACGGTGACCATCGCCACCCCGGACGCCGCGCGCACCCTATCGACTCATTCCCATTGGGCGTGGTACACGATGCTGGCTACTAGTGGGTACGCGCTGGTCCGAACCGTCGGGGTCTTTGTGCCTCGGGTGCGGGGAAGTCGTGCCGCCCATGTCTTGCTTCTCGTTGTTGGACTCGGCACGGTGTTCCCGTTGTACAAGACTGGGGAGAACGGGGGGGCGATGGTATACAAGCGCGGGGTGGGGGTGACGCGTGTCCAAGAGCTTTCCACGTCGACGACCGCTATGCCGGACACTACCGATCCGGACACCGTTCGAGCGTCGTCGTCCGCATCCGGCGCAACGCCGAAATAACGCTCCCCCGTTCTCGTGGGAGGCTAGAAGGCAGCGAGCTCGCGGGCGGCATCAAGAATGCCCTCGTCACTCGGCAGCACGGCCCGCTCCAGGGAGTGGGCGAAGGGAATGGGGGTGAACTCGCCGGCGACGCGGCGGATGGGCGCGTCGAGGTACTCGAAGGCCTCGTCGCCGATCTGCGCGCAAAGCTCGGCGCCGAACCCGATGAACTCGTGGTCCTCGTACACCACGAGGGCACGGTTCGTCTTCCGGATTGACTCCATGACCGTTTCCGAGTCGAGGGGGACGATGGTCCGAAGATCGACGACCTCCACGTCCACGCCTTCTTTTTCCAACTCCTTCGCCGCGTTGAGCGACTTCTGTACCATCATGCCGTAGGTCACGATGGTCATGTCCGACCCCTCGCGGGCGATGCGGGCTTCCCCGAACGGAAGGGTGTAGTTTTCGGGGGGCGTCGGGGTCCGGGCCGAGGCCGCGCGGTACAGGGCCTTGTGTTCCAGGAAGAGAACGGGATCCTCCGACCGAACGGCCGTGGCCAAGAGGCCCTTTGTATCGGCGGCGGTGGAGGGAAGGGCCACCTTCAGGCCCGGCGTGTGGCCGAAGATGGACTCAATGTTTTGCGAGTGGCAGAGCCCGCCGTGGATATACCCGCCGCAGGGGACGCGGATGACCATGGGGCAGCTCCACTGGCCGTCGGAACGGTATCGGAACGGGGCCACTTGGTTACGAAGCTGCTGCATGGCCGGCCAGATGTAGTCGGCAAACTGAATCTCGACGACCGGGCGGAAGCCACTTGCGGCGTAGCCGACCGCCGTGCCGATGATCGATCCCTCCGCGAGGGGGGAATTGAAGCAGCGGTCCGCGCCGAACTCGGCCGTCAGGTCCTTCGTGGCGGTGAAGACGCCGCCTTTGTCCCCGGCCACATCCTCACCGTATACGACGATCGACTCGTCCCGCGCCATCTCCTCCTTGAGCGTGCGGTTGATGGCGTCGACCATCACGATGGGGTCTTCGTCCTCGTCCAGATCGTCTTCGGAGTTGTAGTCGATATCCAGGTCACCCTCGAAGAAGACGTGCTCGGTGGCCGTGTCGGGATCGGGGTCGTCTTGCTGCTTGGCCCAGTCGGCGGCCTCGTCGACCTGCTCGTGGACCTCCTCCTCCATGGTGTCGGCCTCGTCCTCGGTAAGGATCCCTTCGTCGATCAGGACCGCTTCGAGTCGAGAAATCGGGTCGATTTTCCGATCGGCCTCTAGCTCTTCGGGGGTGCGGTACTTCGTGTGATCGTCCGAGGAGGAGTGGGGGAGAAGTCGAACCACATCGGCCACGAGGCAGACCGGGCCGTTTCCGGCACGGATGTGCTGGATCGCAGCCTGGGCGGCGGAGGCACTGGCGAAAAAATCGGTGCCGTCCACGCGCATGCGGCTGAGTCCCTCGTATCCCGCGGCAAGCTTGTAGGGAGTGCCCCCGGCCGTCTGCTCGTCGATGGGCACACTGATGGCGTACTTGTTATCCTGGACGACGAACAGGGCCGGTGCCTGCTCACGGGCGGCCCAGTTAAGGGCTTCGTGGAAGTCGCCCTGCGAGGTCGCGCCATCCCCGCAGGAGATGTACACGTAGTTATCTTCTCCCCGGTCCTGGATCCCGAAGCCAAATCCAACGCCGGGATTGAACTGGGCCCCCACCGATGAGGCCGTCGTCATCACGTTGAGATGCTTGAGGCCGAAGTGTTCGGGCATCTGCCGGCCCCCAGAGTTCGGGTCGTCAGCCTTCGCGAGGTGGGCCAGAACCGCTTCCTCCGGCTCCATGCCCAAGGAGAGGGCCATGCAGAGGTCCCGGTAGTAAAAGCAGAACCAGTCGTGACCCGGCCCTTCTCCCGGACGGGAGTACTGGCTGATGGCCGACTGTAAGGCCTCGTGCCCCGCACATCCGATGTGGAAATGTCCCTTGCCTTGTTTGAGCAAGGTGAGCATCTTTTCGTCGAGGCGCCGGGACAGCATCATGGTGCGCAGGCGCCGCCGAAGAGTATCGGCGTCAAAGTCGGCCGGACCGAGCTGCGCAATGTCGATCGACCCATCCGACTCGATGGACGGGATTTGGGGAATGGCCGCGTGGCCGTCCCCATGCATCAGCTCCTCAACGGGAAGGTCGTCCTCGGCCGGGTCCTCCACCGCTTGATCGGGATCGGGATCCGGCGCCTCCGCGTCCGGCATCTCCAGCTCGGGCGGGGGCTCCTCCGTTTCCGTCTCGCCGGATTCGTCGGTGGTCTCGG
Source organism: Bacteroidetes bacterium QH_7_62_13 (assembly GCA_003023365.1). Classification (GTDB taxonomy): domain Bacteria; phylum Bacteroidota; class Rhodothermia; order Rhodothermales; family Salinibacteraceae; genus Salinibacter. The sequence continues at coordinate 37,794 of PXTG01000107.1, forward strand.
GGTCGGGGGTGTCGTTATTATTCGCCATGTCCAGATCGGTCGTTGCGAAAAGCCATCCGAAGGTCCATGTACGTCGTTGTCCGCAGGGTAGCGGACGAGCAGAAGGGGGACAGGGAACGGCGAGTCGTGGTCATCGAAGCGCTTCCGAACGTCAATCCCTGTATGGCCTCTGCCTCACGAGATTTCCTTTACTAAAAGTCTGTTTGGTGGATTGATGTGCGGCCCACACGAGCGAGGCGAGGGCCGAAGGGTCATGCCTTTGCGGTGCTGACGAGTTCTGTGAGTAAATACAATGGTCGAAGCCGCAAAAGGTGCCCAAACGAGCCCTGTAGTGGGGGCCGAGCGAGAGCGAGGTCATGCCCCTGGTGACCGACCGGGCAAGTGCAGGAGCCATCTTGCGCTGGGAACGCAGTGACCAAGTCGTTCACGAGCTGCGCGAGATCCACGAAGTCGCAGCGCTGGGAGCAAGGCCATCTAGATGGGCCACGACCGAGTGCTCTCTGGGGGGCCGCAGAGCGTCCACCAAACAGACGCTAACGGTTTCATAATATAGGGAAGCGCCTACCAAACAAAAAGACGCAGGTACACGAAGAGATAATTTTTGGCGGACGTGCACAGAAATGAACATTCGGGGATCTTTCGAAGGGTGATAGGGAGGCCCGATCCCCTTCAACTTCTTTCTGAAAGACAAGGACGGGAACGCTTAGCCGCCCCGGAGGAGTCGAGTTGCGAAGAATGCTCCTCGGAATGAACAAGGAGAGGGGGCCGGTACTACGCTTCCGCGGTTTCGGGCTCAGGTGCGAACGGAAGTTCAAACCAGAAGCGCGTCCCGCGTCCTTTCGTACTCTCGACCTGAATTTCTTCACCGTGGGCGTGGATGATTTGCTGCACGATACTCAGCCCCAGCCCCGTACCGCCGCTGTCGCGAGCTCGGTCTTCGTCTACCCGGTAAAAGCGGTCGAAGATGCGTTCGAGATGATCCTCGTCGATGCCCTGTCCCGTATCAGCAACCTGGACGCGGACCTTATCGGCCCGGCGTTGGACCCGACACCGCACCGATCCGCTATCGGTGTACGCGATGGCGTTCTCGACGAGATTGACGAGAACCTGTCGAATGCGCGACCGATCGGCGTGTACGAAGAAGCGCGACACGTCGATCTGCAGGTCGAGGTCCTTTTCTTCGGCCTTCGGACGAAGCATCTCGGTCACCTCGTCCACCAGATCCTTTAGGTTGAAGACCGACCGGTTGATGAGGTCTTCCCGGTATTCGAGCCGGGCAATGTCGATGAGGTCGTTGAAAAGGTTCTGGAGCCGATTCAGGTTCGTCAGGGCCTTCTCGGCGTACGACTTCCGCTGATCGTCGTCGAGACCGGGGGTGCCGAGGGCCTCAAGATACCCGCTGATCGCGAAAATTGGATTCCGCACCTCGTGTGAAACGTTGCCGATGAACTCGCTCTGTAGCCGGGTCAGGCGCTCAAGCTCCTCGATCTTTTCCCGAGTGGCTTCCCCGGCTCGGTTGAGGCTGTCGGCAAGGTCCTGGAACTCGGCGGCACGGGAGTCAATGCGGATTTTCCCGGCGAACTGCCCCTCGGCCACCCGACGAGCAGTCTTCTGTATGCGGTGAAGGGGGGTCGTGACGCGGTAGGCGGCGGTAAAGCTTCCGATGAGGGCAAGGATCAGGGCCAAAACCATTCCCAGAACGAGCACGAGCTGGGACCGCTGAACCAGATGGTACAGGGGCGGAGCGAGCTGAGCCACCCGAACGATAAAGTCGGCGTCGGGGCGGTAGAGGGAGGCAACAAAAACCGTTTCCCCCGCCTCATTGGTGCGGCGTGCATACCGGGCCGCACCATTGGACACGGTTTGGAGGGTTTCGGGACGAGCAAGCGAGTCCGGCGTAAAAAAAGAGGAGGAGGCCGACTCGTAGTAGCTCGTGTCCGGGGTGACGAGAGCCACGTGAAGGTCGGTAAGCTCCGTAAGATTTTTCACAATGCCGTGCCGTCGGGCCGGGTCGGCCTCCTCCACTTGGACCGCGATGCGTTCGGCCTGATTCCGGAGCGTCTGGTTCATGGCCGTGCGCATCTCACCGCGCAACACCAGCATCGCGTACAGACCTACGCCTACCACAGCCGTTCCGACGAAGAGAGCAAATGTCAACACCATCCACGTCTGCGTGGAGGCCCGACGGGGCAGAATGAGATCACCAATCGAACGGAGCATCGACATACAACAGAGGCGAACCGCAACTTAGAGACACAACGGAAAATCGAACAGACTCCCCGCTGTGTCCCGCTTCGAACGCAGCGCCCCGCCGACGAATCGGTAGCCGACCCCGCGCACCGTCTGGATGTGCTCGGCGTAGTCGCCCAACTTCTCGCGCAGATTCTTGATGTGGGCGTCCACCGTGCGTTCGGTGACCATCATGGCGTCCTTCCAGATTGTCTCAAGCAGCTGCTGGCGGGTGAAGGCCTTGCGAGGGTGTCGCACCAGGTAGCGCAGGAGTTCAAACTCCGTAAGCGTGAGGCCTAGATCCTCACCGTCCAGCTCGGCTCTGTACTCGTCCTCGTAGATTTTGAGGCCGTCAACTTCGAGAATACTGCTTTCCTCCACGCCGGAGCGACGGAGAACGGCCTTGACGTGGGCGACGAGGACCTGAGGAGACACCGGTTTGGTGAGGTAGTCGTCTCCCCCAAGCATGAGGCCTTCGATCTGATCCTCCTCCTCGGTCTTGGCACTGAGGAAAACGATTGGAATGTCTTCGGTCTCGACACGGGAGCGGAGTTTTCGGCAGACCTCGTAGCCGTCAACGCCCGGAAGCATAATGTCGAGCACGATCAGATCCACATCGCCCGACGCCATCTCAAGCGCCTCTTCGCCGTCGTGAGCGGTGTGGACGGTGTATCCCTCTTCTTCAAGGAAGTGACCAACGACTTCGACGACATCTTTCTCGTCGTCGACGACAAGAATGTCGATGTCACCAGGATCGGCAGTGATAGGCATAGGTTAGGATAATTTACTTGGTGAGAAAAATCGTGGAGGAGCGCTCGGTGTGAAGATAAAATACGAATGTTTCGTAAATGTCTTCACGCGTTCAACAAAGATCCACGGAATGGGATGCACTATTGTGGTTCATCAAACATGCGAACTCGTAACGATGTTGTCTAGAACGAGGAGAGTGACGTCTGGACTCGGGGTTCTTGGTGGGGGACGCCACTGGTCGCGGAGTTGAGATACCGGCGAGGGACCCGTGGAGAGATCCCGCAGCAGATCTCGTACGGAATCGTCTCGGCCCAATCGGCGACGTCGTACAAGGTGGGGCTGGAGGGACCGAAGAGAACCGCCTCGTCCCCAACTTCGACGTCGGCCGCCGGCGATTTATCCGGCGGACCGAGGTTTACCATGCACATGTCCATGCAGATCGTGCCCACAATCGGGTGCTGGTGGCCGTTGATGCGGACCGAGGCCCGGCCAGAGCACAAGCGCGGATAGCCATCTCCGTATCCGACCCCGAGGGTCGCGATGCGCGTGGTCTGGGACGCGCGCCAGCGGGCCCCATAGGAAATTGGCGTGCCCGGCTCGACTGTTTTCAGGTGCGTGACCCGGGCCTTTAGTGTCATCACGGGCTGCAGGTCGATGCGATCGCGAAGTTCGGGCGTGGTGGTGAGGCCGTAGAGCGCAATGCCGGTACGGACGAGGGGGGTTGAGAAGTCGTGAGCGCGGCCCCCAATTGTGAGCAAAGCCCCAGTGTTTGCCGCGTGGATTCGGCCCGTAACGGAATCGGGCGAATCCAGGGCGTCGAGCAGAGACGTAAACCGATTCAACTGTGTTTGCGTGAAGGGACTATCCGGCTCGTCGGCGGTGGCAAAGTGCGTCCAAATTCCCGCCAGGAGAACACCAGAGGCTTCGGACAGCTGTGAGATCGTCTCCCGAGCATCTTCGAGGGAAAGACCGATGCGGCCCATTCCGGTATCCACCTTCACGTGAGCACGAATGGGCTCATCCGACCGCCCGTGCTGACAGGCAGCTTCTGCCGTCTCGACAGAGGAGATCGTTGCGGAGAGGTCGTGTGTGGTGTACACTGAAAGCTGGTCGGGAAACGGCGCCCCGAGCACGAGGATTTGTTCCTCTATTCCTGCCTCCCGGAGGCGCACTCCTTCTGCCGGACGGGCCACGGCAAAGTGCCGAACGCCTTCTTCACGTAGTACCTGAGTGACAGCCGTGGCGCCATGCCCGTATGCATCGGCCTTGACGATGGCCATGAGCTTAGCCCCGTCCGCCCGGGCCTGTAAGGTCCGAACGTTGTGTCGGAGGGCACCGAGATCAACGGTCGCCGTTACCGGAGCGAACCGATCAGGTTGGGAAATCGGTCGATTAATGGGCTCTGAAGACTGCGGTCGACTGCTCACGTGAAGGATGCGCAAGCTTTTGGTAAAACTTCCACCTGAGAATGGTTCCGAGAACTGGGCCTCCCCGACTCCGGTTGATGAAAGAGACAAGCACGGAGGTGAAGATGTCCGTAGCGTATCCGACGGATGAGAGATGCATCGAGGTGGACTGGATGGCGGGGACCGTTTGGAAAGAGGGTCTGTTGCGAAGAAGGCACCCTGAGGGGTACTTTACGACCACGTCGGCCCCCTACTCTTCGTTGCGGGGGCTGGGTCGCCCGCATTCGGCCAAACGGCAGATTCCGTAGAATTCTCGCTAGAGGCCATTCACGCCTCCGATGCGTTCTCCCCGGAAGCCTTTCGGGGCGGCCGCTGGACCGACGAGGGGCCGGTGATCACGTATATACAACCGGCCGATACGGGAAAGGCCACCCACCTGATGCGATATAACTTGGAAACAGGGGATAGCTCACGGGTGATTGATGGGACGAACCTCTACGCCGAGGACGTAAACCGCCTGGTGCAGATTGAAGACTACCAATTCAGCGACGACAGGAAGAAGGTCCTTATCTATACGGATTCGAAGCGAGTGTGGCGGGCCAATACGAAGGGATACTACTACGTCTACGATCTTTCAGCTCAAACCCTCACCCCGGTGACCGACCGTCAAGATGGTCACCAGATGTTTGCCAAGTTCAATCCTTCGGCCTCCCAGGTCGCGTTCGTCCGCGAGCGCGACCTGCATGTCGTAGATCTGGCCACAGGCACTGAAACGGCGCTCACGACGGACGGACGCGAGGGGGGGATGATCAACGGTACGGTCGACTGGGTGTACGAAGAAGAGTTTCGGGTTCGGGATGGGTGGCGGTGGAGTCCGGATGGGCAATACATCGCCTTCCTCAAACTCGACGAATCGGACACGCGAGAGTTTGCCCTCACCAATTACACGAGCCGCTACCCGGAGTATAAGCGATTCCGATATCCGAAAGCCGGGGAGGTGAATAGCGAGATCAAGGTAGGGGTGGTGGATGTAGGAGCCGTCGACACGGCCAAAACCAACCAAGAGGAAGCCATTAAGTACTTTGACACCCAGACGTGGGATCCTGAGTTGTCGCAGCCGGAAGAGCGGTCCGACCCTCACGAATACATACCCCGAATGGGATGGACCCCCCAAATCGACGGGCGTCACCGCGTGTGGGTGTTTCGGCTAAATCGCCTGCAGAACAAGCTTGATCTCCTCTACGGCGACCCGAAAAAGGGAATGGTTCGGACCGTTCTCGAAGAACAGAACGAGACCTACATCGACGTGGAGAATGGCAAGATCACTTACCTGGACGATGGAGAACATTTTGTTTTCCAGTCCGAGCGCAGCGGCTTCAACCACGCCTATCTCTACCGCAACGACGGAACGGAGCTTGGCCCCATCACCGACGGGGACTGGGAAGTAACCTCATTCCACGGTCTCGACGAAGAATCTAATACAGCCTACTTCACCGCCACTCGCACCTCCTCGATTCAGCGCCATCTGTATCGGGCCGATGTTTCGGTGGCCCCCCACGATACGGCTCAACCGCCCCGGAAGGTGACCGAGAAGGCGGGCTGGCATACCATCGATTCTTCGAAAGATCGAGACTATTACATCGACACCCATTCGCGGCGAGGCACCCCGCCCACCTGGAGCCTCCATAAGGCCGACGGGACGAGGGTGAAGACCCTTCAGGACAATCGCGCCCTCGACCAACGTCTCGCCCGTATGGACCTACCGTCGGCCAGATTCACGTCTCTCCCCGGGGCAGACGGCACGTCCCTCAACAGCTATGTCATGAAGCCGACCGACTTCGACACGTCCCGGGAGTATCCGGTCCTCATGTACGTGTATGGAGGCCCCGGAGTGCAGACCGTCACCGATCAGTGGGGCGGCAGTCGTCACCTCTGGCATCAGTACCTCGTTCAGAAGCACGATGTCGTTCTGGTGAGCGTCGACAACAGGGGGACGGGGGGACGCGGGAAAGACTTCCAGGACGTTCCGTATCAGCGTCTGGGTCTGCCGGAGGCGGCCGATCAGATCAATGCCGCCCAGACCCTGGCCGACTCGTCGTGGGTGGATGAGGACCGAATCGGCATTTGGGGGTGGAGCTACGGCGGTTACATGACCCTTCTCTCAATGCTTCGGGGCGACGGGCCGTCCACCTTCACGGCGGGCCTTTCGGTGGCCCCCGTCACGGACTGGCGCCTCTACGACACCATCTACACGGAACGCTACATGGCGCCGCCGCAGGCCAACACGGACGGCTACAGAAAGGGGGCCCCCCAGACCTATGCCGCCCGCCTCCGGGATGAACAAGACTTGCTCATCGCTCACGGCAACGACGACGACAACGTCCACCCCCAAAACACCGTGCAGATGATGCAGAAGCTGCAGCAGGAGGGCAAGCAGTTTGAGTTCATGCTGTATCCCCAGAAGGCCCATGGGCTTGACGGGGCGAAGACTCGCCTCCATCTGTACCGGATGCTGACACGCTTTATCGAGGAGCACCTCGCCCGTCCCGAACAGGAGAGGCCGGCGTCGCGGTGAGAAAGAGTCGGGAGCGGTCTGGCTTCCGCTGAAGGGACAGACGACTTTCAACCGTCGAGGGCAGAAGGCTGGCGCTCGTGAATCCCGTAATTCTGAGACGTTCATTCCTGCTGGTTTCGCGCAATCAATCGTTCCGTTCGCTCGTGGCTTCCGAGAATTTGAATGTAGGTGTTGCTCTAGGCGGCGTTGCGCCCGAACACGAAGTGTCCGTCATTTCGGCGTTGCAGGCCGCGGCGGCCCTCGATCGCGACCGCTACGATCCCGTGCCGCTCTACATCGCGAAAGACGGCACCTGGTACACCGGCCGGGCATTGCAGGACGTGGACCGGTACGCCGACCTCGACGAATTGCTTGATGATGCGGTCCCGGTAGCTCTTTGCCCCACGCCCCACGGTCGGCTTGAGCT
>PXTG01000107.1:45180-51163 GCA_003023365.1 Bacteroidetes bacterium QH_7_62_13
CACCCGGCCGCCGCGTCGCATTCCGATCGATGTGATGCTCCTCGGACTGCACGGGGGGGCGGGGGAAAACGGGGGCGTACAGGGACTCTGTGAGACGTTCAACGTCCCCTATACCGGCACCGGGGTCTTCGGCTCGGCCCTGGGCATGGACAAGGTGATGTCGAAGCGGGTCTGTCGCCAGGCGGGCATTCCCGTGGTTGACTTTGTGTCGTTCCGGGAAGACGATTGGGCGTACCAGGAAGAAAAAGGGCTGGACCGATGTGAGGAAGAACTGGGATATCCACTCGTGGTGAAGCCGGCCCGGTGCGGGTCGTCCATTGGCATTGGACGGGCCAAGACGCGGGATCAGCTCGACGCGGCGATCGAGGACGCCTTTCGGTACGACGACAAGGTCATCGTGGAGCGGGCGGTGACCGAACTCCGTGAGATCAACTGCTCGGTCCTCGGGGACCGGCACGACGCGACGCCGAGCGTCCTCGAAGAGCCGAAGCCCTCGGAAGAGGAGGAGGTGCTCACCTTCCAGGATAAGTATATGCGGGACGACGGCGAGGGGGCGAAGGAGAGCAGTGGGACCAAAACGAACGGGGACGGCCGGGGCGGAATGGCGTCGCAGGATCGCATCGTTCCGGCCCGTCTCTCCAACGAGCGGACTGAGAGAATCCGGGATATGGCCTGTCGGCTGTTTCATCTCTTTGAGTGTGCAGGTGTGGTGCGGATCGACTTTATGATTGACGAGTCGACCGGCACACTCTACTTCAACGAAATCAACACCATTCCGGGCTCATTCTCGTTTTATCTTTGGGAGCCGTCCGGCGTCCCGTTCGATGAGCTGGTCGATCGCTTGGTCAAGATTGCCCGCCGCCGGCACCGAGAGCAAAATGGACGGGTGCAGACCTACGATGCGAATCTGCTCTCGGATAAAAGCTTACAGGGGCTAAAAGCAGGGAGCCAGGGAGAGCAGTAGATCACCGGGTCGGGGTCCACGTGCAGGCTCACGAGATCTGCTTACGCCTCACTCCAGGGGCTTGAGGTCGATCCCGGTGCTGCGTCCGTTGTCGGGGTGTAGGAACAGCGTTTCGCTGATGGGGGTTCACCCCGTCGCCCCATCTCACAGGTTTCATTGTTGTCCATGATCGTCCGATTCACCGCTGGGCTCGTCTTGTTGTTGATCCTTGGTGGAGGGCACGCCGCCGCCCAGACGGCTCCCGACACCACGGAGGAGGTCGCCACGTCGGTCCTGGACAATGAGTTTGTGCGGACGCAGGGCAAGCGGGGCCTGGACCTGCTCTACAACATGCGGTCGGACAGCGCACGGGCGATCTTTCGGCGAATCGACGAGCGGTATCCCGACCACCCAATTGGTCCATACCTGCAGGGGCTCAATTTATGGTGGACCATCATGCTGGATTTAACGAACACCGACCACGACGAAGCCTTCTACGACCTCATGGATGAGGTCATCGAACGGTCCGATGCCCTTTTGGACGAAACCCCCAATCACTTTGACGCGCTCCTATTCAAGGCTGGGGCGCATGGGTTCAAGGCCCGTCTAAGGCCATCCGGCCGGCCCGACAGGTAGCCACAATCGCTCCGCCGGAGAACGGCGACTACGTGTTTGGGAAGGGGCTCTACGATTACTACACCGCCATCCTGGAGGAGGAGTACCCTGCCGTCAAGACCTTCACGTGGATGATTCCGGATGGAAACCGGAAGCGGGGGCTTGGACTTCTGAAGCGCACGGCAGAGGAGGGGTACTACGTGCAGACCGAGGCCCTTTACTACCTCACCCAGGTATACTACCTCTACGAAGACGATTATCCTGCAAGCCGGCGCTATGTCCAGCGTCTACGGGAGCGACACCCCGACAACCCTTATTTCCACAACTTCGAAGGCCGCGTCTATGCGCGCTGGAACCGCTGGGATCAGGCAGAGGAAGTGTTCGACGAGGTCGTAGCTCGGTGTGAGAACGGTCGGCCCGGGTACGTCGCTCACATGGAGGAAATTGCCCGGTACTACTTGGGCCGGGCTCATCTCTACGATGAAGAGTACGACGAGGCGCTTGAAGACTTCGGGCGGCTCGAGCGTCTTACCGATCGGGATCTCGACAACAACCGATTACGGATTCGGTCCTTTCTCTATCAGGGAATGGTCCTCGACGCGATGGGCCGGCGGGAGTTGGCGAAGAGAAAGTATCGTCACGTCCTCGAGATGGAGGATCCGGTCGGGGCGCATGACCGGGCCGAGCGGTATCTCGACGAGCCGTACTCGCGGTAGATTGATTTACGGTGGTCGATCGGTCCGCCGTCCTCTCCGAATTGAATAGTGTTGCGTTCGTGTCAAAAACAACTATCTACGGGCCGGCGTAGGTCGTGCACACAAGTTGACTACTCATACTCGGTTGATGTCCCCATGCGTCTTCGATATACGGAATGGGACCCCTCCCGTCACGGCAGCCAGAAGCCCCTATTTGAGGAGCTGTTTGATCTCTTCCAGGATCTACTGGAGCATACCGCCGGCGATGCCGAGGAGGCGCTCGACTGGTTGAGACAGCTTGACGACGCCCACGACCTCACGGAAGGGTCCAACAAGACCCTTGACGACTTCATCGAAGAGCTGAAGAAGCGCGGCTACCTGCGGGAAGACGAGGAGGAGGGAACCGTCGAGATCACGGCGAAGGCCGAGCGGTCCCTGCGCCAGTCGGCCCTCGAAGAAATCTTCGACGACCTGCGGAAGCACGGGGACGGCGAGCACCGGACGCCCTTTACGGGTGGGGGGGATGAGCGCCTGCCGGAGACGCGGGACTGGGAGTTTGGCGACGACATCTCGCGCCTCGATAAAACGGGCACGCTCTCCAATTCACTCCGACGTTCGGGGCTTGGGGACGACTGGGGGCTCGCGGAGGAAGACTTTCAGGTCCACGAGACCAATCATCACGCCACGATGGCGACGGTGCTGATGATCGATCTTTCTCACTCGATGGTACTGTACGGGGAAGACCGAATTACGCCCGCTCGCCGGGTCGCCATGGGACTGTCGGAGCTCATTATGAGCAAGTACCCGAAGGACACGCTCGATATCGTCGCCTTCGGCAACGATGCCTGGGAAATAGAGGTGGAAGATTTGCCCTACCTCAATGTGGGGCCGTACCACACCAACACGCGAGCGGGGCTACAGCGGGCGCGGCACATCCTCCACCGCCGCAACAACCGCAACAAGCAGATTTTCATGATCACCGACGGGAAGCCCAGTTGTCACATCGAAGACGGGCAGATGTACCGGAATCCGTACGGGTTGGACCCGAAGATTGTGAATAAGGTACTCGATGAAGGGGCCATCTGCCGCCGGCAGGACATTACGATCACCACCTTCATGATCGCTCGTGACCCTGGACTTCAAGACTTTGTACAGAAGCTTACGGAAGTGAACCGGGGCCGCGCCTATTACGCGGAGCTCGACGACCTCGGATCGTTTCTGTTTGAGGACTACGTACGGAATCGGCGGAAGCACATGCGATAGCGGTTGGAACGTTTGCGGGCGGGCCGGTTTTGCGCACATCGTGTATCGCAATCATTCGGCCTTCCACTCTCAGAGCTCAGTCCCGTGCGACTTCCCTTCCGTCCGAAGCAGAGCCTCGGCCAAAACTTCCTGCACGACCCCAACATGGCCGAGAAGATCGTCGGTACGCTTGAGGCGTCGGCCGGTGCACACGTGGTGGAGGTAGGGGCCGGAACCGGGGTGCTGACGGAGTTACTTCGTGACCGCCACGAACACTTCACCGCCCTGGAAATCGACCAGCGGGCCGTTGACGTGCTCCGGGAGACGTATCCCGACGTGGATGTGCGTCAGGAAGACGTGCTGGAGACAAACTGGCCCGCCCTCGCCGCAGAGCACGACGGGCCGATCTGTGTGATCAGCAACATGCCGTACTACCTGACCAGCGAACTGCTCTTCGCCCTGCTCGAAAATCGGAGTCATGTGGCGGAAGCCGTGCTCACGATGCAGAAGCAAGTGGCCGAGCGGCTCGTTGCGGAGCCCAAGACGAAGGCGTACGGGATTCTTAGCGTCCTTCTGCAGCTCTTCGCCCGTCCCACGCTTCGTTATTCGGTCCCACCGCAAGTCTTCAAGCCCCAGCCGGACGTGTCGAGCGCCGTCGTCCGGATCACGTTCGGGGAAGCGGACGGACCCAGCGATCTCGCGCTCGACGACGTCCGACCCTTTGTGCGGGCCGCCTTCAACCAACGCCGCAAGATGCTTCGCAACAGCTTGAGTGCCTGGGTGAAGGAGCAGAACGTGGACCTGCCTCACGGGTGGAATAAGAAGCGCGCCGAAGCCCTTTCGCCCACCGACTTCGGGGAGCTGGCCCGGTACCTGACGACCCGGACCGACTTTGTGGAGGGACGGTAGTACCGAAAGGGACGATTACAGTCTATCAGGGGGGATCGGGGCTTGAGCAGCGGGTCCCTGTCTGTTTGGACGGGGATCGTAGGTGAAAACCGTGGCGACGTGCGACGCTCAACCTTGAGCCCGGATTGCCGTTGAGAACATGACTGGTTGTCAGCGCGCACTCTTTTGGTTCTGGTCCCCGTTTGCATGTCTTCTACCCCCACGGATCCCGCTCCTTCGCTCACGCGCGACGGCTCTCAACCAAGCAGCTTGCTGGAGCTCGATGAAACCGTCGTCGATGATCTTGTGACGCTCCTGAACGAGGGGCAACGCGGCATGGTGCTGAACCTCGTGGCCGATCTCTACGCGGCCGACATCGCGCTTCTGCTCCACCACCTCCCGGCGGAAGAGTCGAAACAGCTTTTCCGTTGGCTCCCGCCCGAGCGCGCGAGCAACAGCCTCGCAGAGCTGGAGGACACGTTTCGTGCGTCACTCCTGGAGGATTTGTCTGAGTCGGTCCTGACGGACCTTCTCGACGCACTCGACACGGACGATGCGGTCGATGTGCTGGCCGACCTTCCCGAAGAGGTGGTCCTCCAGTTGCTGACGGATTTGGAGGACGCGGAAGACCTGACCGAGCTTCTCGAGTACGGAGAGGAAACGGCCGGCGGGATCATGGCCCGAGAGTTTGTGGCCGTGCGCCCGGACTGGACGTTGCAGGAAGCCACCGAAGAGGTGCGCCGCCACGCCGCCGACGTCGATGAGATCTACACGGCGTACGTGCAGGATGAGGAGGGCACCTTAGTGGGCGCCGTGTCGCTGAAGCAGTTACTGTTGTCCTCCGCCTCCGTGCCCGTCCGGGAGATCATGGAAACGGACTTTATCTCGGTCTCCGTCGACCTGGACCAGGAGGAGATCGGGGAGATTGTGCGGCGCTACGATCTTCTGTCCGTACCGGTGGTGGACTCGGATGGACGGATGCTGGGACGGATCACCGTCGACGACGTGGTGGACGTGATTCGGGATGAGGCCGCCGAAGACATTCAGCTCATGAGTGGGCTCACCGGGGAAGAGGAAACCGTCGACTCGGCCGTCGACGTGAGTCGTGGACGCCTTCCTTGGCTCATCGTGGGACTTGTGGGGTCGGGCATGTCCGGGGCCGTGATTGGTTCCTTCGAGGCAACGCTTGAGCAGGCGGTCGTCCTGGCGACCTTCATTCCCATTGTCACGGCGATGGGGGGGAACGCGGCGGTCCAGAGCGCAGCAATCGCCGTGCAGGGGCTCGGGTCCGGCGAGCTTTGGCTCAGCGACGCGTTCCGGCGGTTGGGAAAAGAGATGGTCGTCGCTCTACTCAACGGAATGGTTATCGCCGCACTCCTGTGTGGAACCGTTGCCGCGCTCGGGATGGGGGACATCGCCATGCTCGTAGCCACCCTCGGGCTCACCATGCTGTCCGTGAGCCTGGTCGCCACCACGAATGGGGCACTCATCCCGTTCATGCTCACGTGGATGGGGGTCGACCCGGCGAGTGCGATGGGGCCGTTCGTGACGACCCTCAATGACATCCTGGGGCTTGCCATCTACTTCCTCATTGCTACGA
>PXTG01000107.1:51236-54620 GCA_003023365.1 Bacteroidetes bacterium QH_7_62_13
TGGGTCGCGGCCACGGTTGTCTACCGAAGCGGTCTGCACGGCACGGGGTCGACGCGAGGACTCTCGGTATTTGCCGCGGAATTCGTTCGACGCTGCTCGACACACGTGCCCTCCGCCTTTACTTTTTTCGTGCGTTTCTGCTACGAACAAATCGACCGACCACGCTACTCATGTCCGTTGAACGCACCGCTGTTGTCGGGGCCGGAACGATGGGCAACGGCATCGCCCACGTATTTGCCCTGCACGGCTACGACGTGACCCTCATCGACGTGGACGCCGACCTGTTGGAGGAGGCCACGTCCACCATTGCGCAAAACCTTGGGCGTCAGGTCGATAACGACAAGATTGACGCCGCCGAAAAGGAGACCGCCCTCGACCGCATCGGGACTACTTCGAACACCGCCGAAGGGGTTGAAGGGGTCGACCTCGTGGTGGAGGCCGTACCGGAGGAGCAGGACCTGAAGGCCGAGGTGTTTGGAGATCTTGACGCCCACGCCCCCGACGACGCCATTCTCGCATCGAATACCTCCTCCATCTCCATCACGTGGATCGCGGCGCAGACCGACCGCCCCGAGCAGGTTGTCGGCATGCACTTCTTCAATCCGGTACCGGTGATGACGCTCGTGGAAGTGCCGGGTTCGTATCGAACCGGATCCTCATGCCCATGATCAACGAAGCCATCTTCTGCGTCATGGAGGGCGTGGCCGATCCGAGCGATATCGACACGGTAATGAAACTGGGCATGAACCATCCTATGGGTCCCCTCACCCTGGCCGACTTCATCGGGCTCGATGTGTGCCTGCACATCATGGAGGTGCTCCACGAGGAGCTGGGCGACGACAAGTATCGCCCCTGTCCGCTGCTGCGTCGAAAAGTGACTGCCGGCCAGCTCGGCCGGAAGACAGGGGAGGGCTTCTTTTCCTACGACTAGCGTCAACGTCCCAGGGCCGACACCGAGCCCGAGCCGCGCACGGAAGCGACGGACGATTATTCGTCGTGCTCCTCGTAGGCGGCGATGATTTCGCGGACGAGGCGGTGGCGCACTACGTCCTCGCGCTCAAGGTAGACGAATTCGATTCCCTCGATGTCCTTGAGGATGTGCTGGACCTGAATGAGGCCGCTGTCGCCACGGTTGTTTAGGTCGGTCTGCGTAATATCCCCCGTGATAATGGCCTGGCTCTGGGGGCCGAGGCGGGTCAGAAACATCTTCATCTGGCTCGTGGTCACGTTCTGCGCCTCATCGAGGATCACGAACGAGGACTTGAGTGTGCGTCCCCGCATGTAAGCCAGGGGAACGACCTCGACGCGGTCGTGCTCCAGATATTCGGCCATTTGCTCACGGGGCATCATGTCCCCGATGGCGTCGTAGAGGGGCTGGAGGTAGGGGTCCACTTTTTCGTAGAAGTCGCCAGGGAGGAAGCCGAGCTGCTCACCGGCCTCCACAGCCGGGCGGGAGAGTACAATGCGTTCCACCCTGTGAGCGTTAAGGGCGGCCACCGCCATCGCCACAGCCACGTAGGTCTTTCCGGTTCCGGCCGGGCCGATGGCGAAGACCACGTCATTAGACCGGGCCGAGGACACAAGTCGTTGCTGGTTCGGCGAGCGGGGCTTGATCACGTCCCCGTCGGGCGTCGTGAGAATCGCCTGGGTGTCTCCGTCGGGAGCGGGGGCCGTGGCCGTGCCGTCCTCCGAATCGAAGAGGGCGAGCACCGTATCGACGTCGTCCTCCGTCAGGGTTTCGTTCCGGTCGAGGAGGACGACCATTTCGCTGAACACACGTTCCACCTTCTCGATGTCGTCCTCGTCGCCCTGGAGGTGAATGTCCGTTCCGCGGGCGGTGATGTGCGTGTCCGGAAACGCCTCCTCGATCATCCGGAGGTAGACGTCGTTGAAGCCAAAGAGGAGGAGCGGGTCGGCGCCTTCGATGCTGAGCGTTTTTTCGGGCAACGGTTTGAGGGCTTGTCCAAAAAGACCGCGGGGCCGAGATGCATCCGGACAGGGCCGGAGCGATCTCGAAGTTCGTCCCTATACTCCCGTCAATCCGGATCGTGCCGCGGAAATGGAATCGAACCGCGAATTTAGAAAACCAGTGTCATGAGCCCCTCACTCGTCGTAGAGTTCAGCAAGATGCACGGCGCCGGGAACGACTTCATCGTGATCGACAACCGTTGGTATCGCTTCTCGGACGCGGAATTGGCCGACTTGGCCGAGACGTGGTGTCCGCGCCGGTTCGGCGTGGGGGCGGACGGTCTTCTTGCCCTCAACGAGGCGGAGAGCGACGACGTGGCGTACCGAATGCGCTACGTTAACGCCGATGGGTCCTGGGCCACGATGTGTGGGAACGGGGCGCGCTGCCTGGCCCAGTTCGCCCTGGAGTCGGACTTTGAGGGGCCTGAGCTCTCGTTCGAGACCGATGCGGGGCGCTACCACGCCACCCGAGCGGGGGAGGCCCCCGACCGCGTCCGCCTGTTCGTACCGCCCCCCGAGGCACTCGATCTCGACATGATCGTGGACGCCGACACGCCCGAACCCGTGCACTTCGTTCACACCGGCACCGAACACCTCGTCACCTTCGTGCCGGACATACGTGCGGTGTCCGTTGAGGAGTGGGCCCCCCCGCTCCGAGCGGACCCTCGTGTCCACCCCGAAGGCGCCAACGTCAACTTCGTGGCGGTGAACGCCGAGGGGAGCCTTCAGGTACGGACCTACGAGAAGGGAGTAGAGGAGGAGACCCTTTCGTGCGGGACCGGCGTGCTGGCCGCCGCGGTTGTAGCGGGGGCCACGGATCGGGTAGACGACGGACCGGTCACCGTTCACACCCGGGGAGGAACCCTCCAGGTGGGAACCGCCGCAACGAGTCGAGGACGGGAACGCTACCTTGAGGGACCAGTCGTCAATGTCTTTCGGGGATCCCTCAAACTGGAGTAGCCAAGCTAGCACCCGGACAGTTTTAGAAGTAGGAAAGCATTCGTCCCCGCGGAGGCTCACGGTTCCGCACACGCCTTCTGATCCATCGAAGCCCAATCGCCGGATAACTTCGGGCGCGCCGACTGGTTCGGCCAACCAAAGGCCGCCAGCCCCGCTCGATGACGTAGCCGGCCACCGCTACCAGCCACACGTAAACCAGACTCAGTCCCAGCATGAGCCTCGAAAGGGTCTCCGGCTCGTAGAGCCGGGGTTGATGGAGGTGGAATCACCCTCCTTGCCAGTCTCCAAAAAGCTCTTCAATCCACACGCGCCTCTCATAAAACCGCGTGACGGTGAACCCAGGCGGCAGATTTGTCACGAGCCTCCACGGCGCCTCTTCTCCTTCGGGCCAGTGGTACACCAGATTGACCGGTCCAAAGTCGTGGGACGTTGCCATCTGAACATTCCGGACGTAGC
>PXTG01000108.1 GCA_003023365.1 Bacteroidetes bacterium QH_7_62_13
CGACTGGGCCGAACCCTGGGAGACAACCGAGGGACACATGGGCCCCTCGTCCGGACGGGGAAAGCTTCTCGATCCGGGCTCAATGGTACTCGTGCTGGGCGACGAGCCGGAAGGCTCTCCACAGCCGTTCGAACACAAGAAGCGGTATCCGGTGCTCAAACGGGTGTCTCTGCCCAACGACCCCTACGAAGTTCCGCCGGGGACCCCGCAACAGGAGCGGCTGGATGAAGCCCGGCAACGGGCAAGCGTCTCACGATAGCCCCGAATGGATCTTCCCCCCCACCGGAAGGGGACCGAGACGGACCGCCCCCGCCCGGTACGAACTCCACTCCCGCGAGGCACGCGGCGGGCCGCGCGCATCCAGCGGCAAGAAAGCAAATCCGTGCCCTCTCCCCGACTATTCCGGAAGCGGACCGTACAGAGCATTCCCAGGCGCTGCCGGGTCGTCGGCCAGGTAAAATTCCTGCACGGCAACGACGAAATCCGCCTGGGTGAGAAATCCTTTCCCGCCGCGATCGAGTCGCTGAAAGGCCACCTCACTGCCACTGGCCCTCCACGCAGCGAGCCAGTCGGCGTATTCCGACGGCATCACCCAGCCGGACCCGTTCCGATCAATGGCCTGGAGGGTCCCTATCGCTGCGCGTCTCAGCGTCCGCAACGGTTCGCGGTGCCCGCACTCAACGCCGCGCCGAATTGAGTGCCAGTAGGCCTCCCACTCAGATAGAGAAACCCGGGCGTTTCCGTCGAGGTCGGCCACCGTGCAGACGTGCTCCCACCACGCCAGGACCTGTCGGCGAAGCGCTTCCCGCTCCCGTTCCCCGTCCACGTTTTGCGCCTCGGCGAGCCGTTGGGCCCGGAGGGCAAAGTCGCTTACCTCGATGAGCCCGTTTCCGTCCTCGTCGATCAAGGAAAAGTAGTGTCGGGCTTTGCGCTCATGTAGGTCTCCACCCATAACCTGTCTGCTGGCGATGACGGAGGACGCTGACGGAGAGGGAATCGACGATCAGACGAGTATTCCGCGAGTGAGATGATGGGGTTCTGATAGCGGACGACGATCCCATTCAGACGGTCCCATTCAGCACGTGGAGTGGAAAAGTCCGCCTACAGGCTCGTCGTTCCCCTGCAACTCATTGTAGCGCTCGACGGCCTTCTCCGTCTGTAACACGTGGGTTTCGACGCCTTGATCGTCGAGCATCCGAAGCGTCTCGGGCTTCACCTGAAGACGCTCGTTCATCCCGCGGGCCAGCACCACAACCTCGGCGCCGTTGTCGAGCAGCTCTTGCACGTCGGCGGGCTGAATGCCGGGCGTGTGGGACGTCCCCGTTTCGTTCCAGTCCCAGGCCCGGGCGCCCCCTGGATAGAGCTTGGCATCTTTGAAGGCCCGGTCCCGCTCCTCAAGTTGCAGGGTTCCCCACGAAACGTTTGCGATACGGGGCGACGCATCGGCGGTCGTACTCATAACGACGACGGGCTTTGTGACCGAGACATCGATGGATGTACGTACGCCCCCGACCGACCCGAGGATTCGTCCTTTCGTCTAATCGTGAAGAGACCGATGGCGTCTTCCCGTGTCTGGAGGGAGCGATCGCGGGCCGGGGAGACCTCCCTCGGGCAGCCCGCCCGTTGATTGACAGCATCAGTCCACGGGACGGCCCACCCCGAAGCGCGGATTTGTTGGGACGAATGTCCGTCGACGACTCCCTCAGGCTACGATGGTGCAGGTCCCCGTTTCGTAGGCCTCCCGAAGGGCTTCGGTCGCGTCGGCCCGAAGCTCTTCGGCGTCGTGGCGGGGTCCCCGCACGGCAACCCCTATGCTGACGCCCCCTTCGAGCTCTCCCGATTCCCGGGCCATCTCCTCCTGTAGGTCGGCGGCCCACGCCTCCACCTCCTCCAGCCCACGACGCGGAAAGAGTCCGTAGGTCAACTCCCCAAACCGCTCCACCCGCTCTCCCGGGGCCAGGTGCTCCAATCGAGTGCGCAGGAGCTCTTCCGCCTTCGAAACGGCTTTGTCCCCACGACGCGCAATCGACTCGGCTCGGTTCAGGTGCACGAGGACGAGGGCAAGTTCGTCGTCGCCCGCGTCGGCCGCCTTCATCTCTTCCGCGATGATTTCGCGGCGGGGCCGCGGCTCGCCGGGGCGATCATCGGTTGGGGAGGCCGTGGGCTCCGCCCCATCTCCCCGGCTTTCCGTTCCGTTTGCGGCGGGGGCCGCTGAGGGGGGCTCCCGGCCGACGGGCGCCTCGTCGGTCTCCCAGAGCAGGGTCACGGTCTCGGCGAAGCGTTCGAGCAGAGATCGCGCCCGGGACGCACTCAGATCGCTCTTCGCGGTGGCGTCGGCAAGCAGAAACACCGTATCGGCAGTGTCGGGCTGAGGCACGGGGGCCAGCGCCATCTGATCGATGGCCGGGGGCGTGTCGTAGAATGCGAGGTCGTCCCGCTTGTCCTCCCCGTCGACCGACCGGACAGTGACGGCCTGGCGCGACATCGTGGCCGTCAACAACGGAGACTGCGTCTCGAAGTGTCCGGACCGCTGCACGTCGGGCTGTGTACTGGCGAGGGCTTCGATTCGATACTCAAGGAGAACTTCCTCCTGAACGAGAAGGCACACCGTTTCCGCCCCGAGCGCTGCCCGCAGCGACTCCAGAAACGGACCGAGCACCGGCCGATCGTCCGAGGCAACGGCCGGAGCGGATTTCGGCTCGGGCGTTGCGGTGGCGGTGCCGTCCGGGCTCGACGGAGCGTCCGGTCCGGACGGGGAGGACGTGTCGCTCTCGGGCTCAGCATCCGCTTCTCCGGGTCCCGCGGGGGCTGGTTTTGCGGCGGCCGGCCCCGCGGATGTCCCGTCGCCCTCCTCGTCTCGGTCTTCGGGCCGCACGTCCACGATCCCCAAGTCTTCTAGGGACTCGTCCCCGGAACGGCTGGACCGGGGCTCCCCCGATTCGTCCTGCTGATACAGGGTCCAGAGTTGCCGGGCCAAGAGCCCTAGAGCTCCGAGGAGGGGCACGCCTGCGGCCACGTACAGCCACGGGCGTTCGAAGACGAACGCCAACACGGCAACCAAAACAGCAACGACTACGAGGAGGATGCGAATCATGCGATGTGCGGAGGGTCCACGTGACCCGGTCAATCGGAGAAAGGAATCAAAGTTGAAGGTACCCCGACCCGGAGGCAATGTCAAAGAGTCAGGAGACGTTCAACGCAGCGAATCCCAGACCTATTCTAAGCTTCGCCCAGCGCCAGCTCCGCCTTCTCCTGCGGAAACAGGGGCCGTTGGCTCCTCCTCATTCGTCTCCGCCCCCGTGACCTCCTTCCGAATCGGGATGGTATCCACGTCCGCCGGGCATTCCACGGTCGGCAACTGTAGGGGAGGTTTCATCCCGTCCGGAACGGGATTCGGCTCCGCCCAGAGCGTACCGTCGTAGGTTTCCATGAGCACGTAGGCACCGGCCCGGCCCTTCACGTAGCTGCGATTGAGGGGCACTTTGCCGTGGGGCGTGTCGAGTACGTACGTCGGAATAGCAAACCCGGAGGTGCGGCCCCGCAACCGACGCATGAGGTGCATCCCCACTTCGATCGGGGTGCGCATGTGCGCGGTGCCCCCAATCACCTGGGCCTGGTACAGGTAGTAGGGACGGACGCGCATCCGCACGAGGCCCTCGTTCAGGGCCTTCATGGTATCCGGATCATCATTGATGCCTTCGAGCAAGACCGTCTGGTTCCCCACCGGTACGCCTGCCTGCTTCAACCGGTCAATGGCCGCGGCGGCCTCGTCGGTCAGCTCCTTCGGGTGATTGAAGTGCGTGTTGATCCAGATCGGATGATACCGCTCCAGTAGGTCACACAGATCTTCGGTAATTCGGTACGGGAGCTTGACCGGCATGCGCGTCCCGAAGCGGATCAGCTCGACGTGATCGATCGCCCGCAAGCGACTCAACAGCCACTCCAGGTTATCCTCGTTGAAGGTGAGGGGGTCGCCGCCGGTCAGGAGGACGTCTCGGATTTCGTCGTGCTCGGCGATGTAGTCGATGGCCGCCTGGTGCTCGTCGGTCCGCATGAAATAGCTGGCGTCGCCCACCATGCGCTTGCGCAAGCAGTACCGACAGTAAACCGCACATTCAGCGGTCACACAGAAGGCCACTCGGTCCTCATAGTTGTGAACGAGGTTCTTGACGGGCGAGTGCCCCGTCTCGTCGAGCGGATCCAGCTCGTCCACGATGTCGCCGGCAAGCTCGTCCGTCGTAGGGACCACCTGCCGGCGGATGGGGCATGACGGATCCGTCGGGTCCATGAGTTGCGCGTAGTACGGGGTCACGTTCCACCGGAAGACATCGCTGGTCTTCTCGATGGCCGCCCGCTCATCGTCCGTCGGATCGATCCAGTCTTCAAGCGCGTCCGCGCTGTGGATCCGGTTCTGCATTTGCCATCGCCAGTCGCCCCACTGAGAATGGGCCGGGCGAACCTCTGATTGGGATCGGGGCATCGCTTTGGGCAACGTCTGTCTAAAGCAAATCGGCGCGGAAGAATGTGTACAATCCCTTCCGTGGAAACGTTGCCCCCGGTCGCAGATCGACGTTTCCACCCCCAGTGGCGACCGGGGCACAAACTCTTCGCTGGGGGACGACTACGAGAATAGGTTGTACCGAAAGATGCAGTAAACGGCCCGGAATCCGTCGAGAGCCGTAATTTTCTTGCCCTCCTCGTACGTCCGCCCGTAGTACGAGATGCCAACCTCGTAAATCCGGATGCCGGCTATTGACGCCAGCTTCGCAGTGATCTCCGGCTCGACCCCAAACCCCTTTTCTTGAAGTGTGATCTCACTCAGAACGTCCGTCCGCACCATCTTATAGCAGGTTTCCATGTCGGTCATATTCACGTTGGCGAACATGTTCGACAAGATCGTCAGGAATATATTCCCCAGGAAGTGCCAGAAATAGAGGACACGGTGGGGCTTCCCACTTCGAAACCGGGACCCGTAGACCACGTCGGCGCGGTCTCGTTCGATGAGATCGATCATTTCAACGTAATCCTGGGGATCGTATTCGAGGTCTGCATCCTGAATAATCGTTACGTCCCCCTCGACCTCCGAAAACCCTGTGTTCAACGCCGCTCCTTTTCCCGCATTTTCCTCGTGGTAGAAGATGCGGATTTCTGAAGGGTCGAGCCCCCGGTCCCCGTCGGGGAGGGGATAACGCCCGTCCGCCGCCTCGATGGAACGCAAGATATCGCGCGTCCCGTCGGTTGAGCCATCATCCACGATGACGATCTCTTTGTCGATACCAACCTGCTGCACCCGGTACAGGATCTCTTCTATGGTCTCTTTTTCATTGTAAGCGGGGATGACGACGGATAACTTCATCACACTTCCTTTCCTATCGGTAAATCATGGTTACGGCCTCGATTCCGTGGCTACCGTCCGGACACTCGCTCCCGCGCCAGATCGCGGTTGAATTTCAGGACATACGTGTTGGGCTCTTTCTTCTGCATAACCGGCGCAAATAAATCCTTGTTTTTCTGAATCGCGGGATAGAGATACCTCGACGTAGAGCTGTACCCCAGCTGGGCGAGAACCACGTAGTCAACCCCCTTCTCTACCATGTCGGAGATGACCTTGGTGGCGTCTGTGGAGGATGTATACCGGGTTGTGTGACAGTTGCTAAAGAGGTAAAAGAGGGCCGGTTTTCTACAGGAAACGAGCGTATTCCGGCATCCCTGTTTCTGTCCGAGTTCATTGGCAACCTGAAAGTAGTTGTAGTAGGCCCGGGGATAGGCGCGATTGGCCTTCGCGTGCAGGTCGTTCAACCCTGGAATCATCAGTAGGGCGACGACGAGCAGTCCCCCCTGTACGACCCTGCGCCCGGACGCCCGGACGTTCGCCCGTTCCAGCATCTCCCGTCCCGCCACGTACACCCCGTAGAAGATGCCCAAATGCATGAAGGGAATAAAGGTAATCAGGTACCGATTGTCGACCGGCGCACTCCAGGTAGCGACAATCACGAAGACGGCCAGAAAATACCCGAAGAAGAACAGGTTGTATTTTTTTAGTCGCCAAAACCCGTACATCATCGCCGATAGGACGAGCAGACCGATGCCCCATTCCTGAAGGAGGATGTCCTTCTGGTAATCCGCCGTGATGAAATTGAACGCGGAGTCGGGGATTCCTTTCGCAACGAGCATGCCCCCTTGCTCCAGAAAGCGATCAAACAACCCGGCAATCGACACCTCCCCCTTCTCCGGCCGCCATGGGTTCACTTTCATCAGTTCGTCGAGGTAGCGGCTGGAGCCCAGGTCCTGGACCCGGTTACGAATGCGCCAGGGGAGCGCCAAGAGAACAAACCCGACGGAGGTGAGCGATAGATGACTCCACTGACGGGTACACAAGTAGTAGAACAGAACACCCCCGACGAGGGCGATCCCCTGCGTGCGAATGTGAAACGCGAAGGAGAGCGTGAGCAGAAATAAGTAGAAATATCCATCTCTCCAGGGCTGATCGCGCGACGACTTCGCAAGCAAGAACACGGATAGCAATGAGAAGAGAATGAAGGACGCCTCGCTCATCATCATCGACGCAAACTTCAAGAGGTGGACGTTCAGGAGCGTGGACAGCGATACGACCCCGGACAAGACGTCATTACCCGTGACCTCCCTCGATACGAAAAACAGCAGGATCCCGGAGAGCAGGAGGAAGATCCCATTCAGTACTTTCTGCGCGGATACACTCTCCGTGAACATCATCACGGGCGACATGAGAACCGGATACCCCGGCGGATAAATGCTCGTCGGGGGCTCCCCGGGAGAATACACACTCACGTAGCCCTTTCCCTCGGCGATCGACTCCGCCAGAAGATAGTATTTCGCGTTGTCCCCATTCAGGTCTACCTTCTGATCAAAGACGTAGTAAAACGAGGCCGAGAACGAGAGGCAGAGGATCGCCAGGATGATGATCGACTTGTATTCCCAAATCCCTTCCCGATCGCCCATCATACCGGTATACAGGTTCTATTCGTTTACGCCTTTTCTCACTTTCACGACCCGGCGCGTCCGAGGCGGTCGATGAACACCTGTTCTCCCGCTGCGAATTCGACTCCTGTCGGCTCGTCCCTGTGATGAGTGGAGTCCCGTGATATCCCTCCTTCCAACGCCCCCTCGGGATCAACGAGTGCGGAGACCGTGGGGCAGTTGGCACCTCCCAATCTCGCTTCGGCCCTGCAGAGATGGATCAGACCCGGTCTCGCCCTCGGCGCACGACACAGATGTGAATGTGCGATCTGTTGCGGATCGGTCCCGCAGTGAACGCCTAGTCGATGTCGGTGTAGGAAGCGTAGATCGTCAATTCTGCCGGGGTCACGTCTCGCTCCCTCCGTGGAGAGGCCGGTCCTCGGATCGTGACAACCGATAGAACGGCTCCAATAAAGGTCGTTGGCCGTGGAGTCTCAAGGACTGGGAACAACTTCTCTGAATTCTACGATCACGAGCACCCGTCTATGATGCATTTACGGTGCCGTTGAGCATCAGTGGGCCGGGTCATCGACAGTGGTGAAAATGGGACTGATCAATCGGCCGCTGCGAACCAATCGGCACACTGGATTTTACATCTAGTGACTCAGAAGACGGACCTCCTCTTTTTCCATGTGCCGCCTCTACGCCCTGCAGGCCACCCATCCCACCTGTGCCGCCTGCGAACTGCTGGATGCCCAGAACGACCTGCTCGACCAAAGCCAGGAGGACACGCGCGGCCTCTCGAACCCGCACGGCTGGGGCATGGCCAGCCTCACCGGCGGAACGGCCCACTGTGTCCGTCAGGTCGACCCCGCCACGGAAAGCAACCGCTACCGGGAACAGTCGCTCCGCCTGGAGGGCACGACCCTTCTCGCCCACATCCGCCGGGCGACCGTCGGCGATCCGTCCCTGAACAACACGCACCCGTTCCGGAACGACGCAGCGTTTCTGATCCACAACGGCCACGTGCCGGCGTTCAAGGCCGTACGCCCTCGGTTGCTCGCCCGGCTCTCCGACGAGCATCGCCACGGCATCCGAGGGACGACCGATAGCGAGCACATCTTCGCCCTGCTTCTACAGTTGAGGGAGGAGGCGCCCGACGCCCCGATCCACACCATCACGCGACGAGCGGTCCACCTGCTCCAATCGTGGTGCGACGAGGAGGCACCGGATGCGGTGCAGACCGGCGTTTCCCCCGTTCCCTTCGACGATCTCGATACCGTAGCCGACGCGGTCATCCACGACACCCTCGCCCTCAACCTGCTCTGGACGGACGGCACCGACCTCGGCGGCGCGCGGCTCAACCGCTCCCTCTGGGCGCTTCGCCGCACGGGAGCGCACATCTGCCCCACGTGTGGCGACGACCACACCGACGCCCCGGAGTCTGCGTCCTACCGCGCCACGGTCCTCGCCTCCGAGCGCATCACCGACGAGGACTGGACGAAGGTCCCGAACGGCTCGGTCTTCCACGTGGGCGGCGACGGCGCGTTCGATCTGTTCCCGCTCACGCCTTAGCACTTCCGTCCCCACAGCATGACGTTGTTTTCCGACGACACAGCTTCCGACAATGACGCGGTCCTCAGTGTGACCGAACTCACGCGGGGCCTCAACGACCTCGTTGAGGAGCGCTACGACGACGTGTGGGTGGAGGGAGAGCTCTCCGACTTTACACGGGCGGCGTCGGGGCACTGCTACTTCACGCTCAAGGACGACGACGCCCAGATCCGCTGCGTGATGTGGTCGTATCGGACGCAGTACGTATACTTTGAACCGGAGGAGGGGATGCAGGTCCGCGTCAACGGCCACGCGTCGGTCTACGAGCGGCGGGGCGACCTGCAAATCATCGCCGAGACGATGCGGCAGGCGGGAAAGGGGGCCCAGCAGGAGGCGTTCGAACAGCTCAAGCAGACACTGCGGGCAGAGGGGCTCTTTGACGCCGACCGGAAGAAACCCCTCCCCCCCTTCCCCGAAACGATTGGCGTCGTCACGTCGGGGGAAGGGGCGGCCCTGCAGGACATTCTCTCCGTGCTGGAGCGGCGCTTCCCGCCGGCGGACGTGGTGCTGTGCCCGGTGCCGGTACAGGGACTCGACGCCCCGCAGGCCATCGCCGACGCCATCGCCGCCTTCAACGACGTCCCTCCCGATGACGTCCAGCACCCGGCCCTTCTCATCGTGGGACGCGGCGGCGGGTCCACGGAGGACCTGTGGGCCTTCAACGAGGAAGTCGTGGCCCGCGCGATCGCCGATTCGGCCCTGCCCGTCGTCAGCGCCGTGGGACACGAGTCGGACGCCACCATCGCGGACTTCGTCGCCGACGAACGGGCGGCCACCCCCTCCATGGCGGCCGAGATCGCGGTGCCGGACCGGCGGGACGTAGCCGCCCGCGTCCGCGAGCTCCACGACCGCCTCAACGGCGAGGTCGTTCGAACCATCCAGACCGCCCGCCAGCGCGTCGACGCACTCGTGTCGTCCCGGGCCTTCCACAGTCCCGTCCGCCGCCTGGAGCAGCAGCGGCAGCGCCTCGATGCCCTCGTCGACCGTCTGGAGCGGAGGGGCGACCGCCTCACCGAACGGGCCCGGACCCGGCTCGACCATCTCCGCAGCCGCCTGGCGGCCGTCGACCCGGAAGCCCCCCTCCATCGGGGCTACGCCTACCCCACCCACAACGACACACCGGTGTCCTCGGCGGACGCGCTGGAAGAGGGCGACCTCCTCCGGCTCCGCTTCCGCGACGGCAGTTGCCAGGCCGAAGTTCTGCCGGACGAGGAAAGCTCCCCCGTCGATTAGTCGAATGAGGCCCCCAACAGGCCTTTTCACGCGCGGACCGGGCGTTGTGGCCCCCGCAATTCCCCGGCACGATGGATCCGTTTTCACCCGCCCACACCGAAACGATTCGGACCTCCGCCGGTCGACTGGCCTACACCGACATCGGCCACGGCCCCTCCGTGGTCCTGCTCCACGGGAATCCGACGAACGCCCGTCTGTACCGATTCCTGATCCGCACCCTCGCGCCGACGTACCGCTGCATCGCGCCCGATTATCTCGGCTTCGGACGGTCCGAGGCCCCGGCGTCGTTTTCCTACCGCCCCGCCGCCCACGCAACCGTGATTGAGGCGGTGCTCCGGCGCCTGGACCTGGAGGACCTGACCCTCGTGCTCCACGACTGGGGCGGGCCCATTGGTCTCTCCTACGCGCTTCGCCACCCCCGGAGCGTCCGGCGCCTCGTGCTCGCAAACACGTGGGCGTGGCCCCTTACCCACCGTCCCCTCATTCGGCTCTTCAGCGGCGTCATGGGGACTGGTCTTGGACGAGCCCTGATAGAGCGCGGCAACGCTTTTGCCCGGCTCGTGATGCCGTTCACGCTGGGCAGACGCCCTCCTCGTTGGCCGGACTGGATACAGGCGTACGCCGAGGCCCTCGACACACCGGTCCGGCGCCGCGCATGCTGGGCCTTTGCTCGAAGCCTGATCCACGAAACCGCCTGGCTCCGTGCCCTCTGGACCCATCGCTCTGGCCTGCGGGACCGCCCCACACTTCTCTGCTGGGGCATGGCCGACCCCGCCTTCGGCACCGACAAAACCCTTCAACGGTGGCGGTCCCTGTTTCCGTCGGCACAGGTTCAGCGCTGGCCCAATCTTGGCCACTACGTGCCGGAAGAGGCCAAATCGGCATTCGCCACCCGCGTACGGACGTACCTGGACTCGACGGAGCTGTAGTCACCTCCTCGACCGAAACCGCTTCTATCCCGACGTACGATCGGGCCGTCCCCACTTTCACCGGTGGCTTCGTTGTCTCGCCGGACGAGCGTAGAGGGGCGGGAGCGCAACGAGGAACGTGCGCCCCTCCCCTTGATGCTCTCCCCCTCGATGGGGGCCCCCAGTAATTCGACGAT
>PXTG01000109.1:0-9058 GCA_003023365.1 Bacteroidetes bacterium QH_7_62_13
CCAGGTAGCTACGCGTACCGTGTCGTCGTCGGGGTAGTCGTAGTCGGGCGGAAGTGCCATCCCGGCATGGGGAGCGGGACGCGGTTCGGAGGCGCAGGACAGCAGGAGAGCAGCGGTGCCGGTGAGTGCCAGCCAGCGATGGAGTGCGTTCATGGAATACGAAACCGGTTCGATGGTTGTGTCAAGTGAAAGGTAGGAAACACAGTGGACCCTCGCTGTCCGGTCTTCTTTAAAACGGGTGCCCAATTGTCTTGACTGTTTTCCCTTTCGTCTTCGATGAGCGTCGCGTATCTCGGTCTCGGTTCCAATCAGGGCAACCGTTCGATGCATCTCCGCGCGGCCGTCGAGGGCTTAGCGGCGGTCGATCCGGTGACGGTAACGGCGGGCTCGTCCGTGTACGAGACGGAGGCGCACACCGTGGGGCCGGACGAGGAGCAGCCCCGCTTCCTGAATGCGGTCGTAGAAGCTGAGGTGACTTGTGCGCCCGAGACCCTGCTCCGGGTCGCAAAGCGGCTCGAACGAGAAGCCGGCCGGGACGTCGACGAGGAACGCTGGGCCCCCCGCCCCCTCGACGTGGACTTGCTCGTAGTGGGGGACATGACCCGTCGGACGGACGACCTGACCCTGCCGCATCCCCGACTCGGCGAGCGACGCTTCGTGCTCCGTCCCTGGGCCGATTTGGCCCCGAACCTCGTGGTCCCCCCACCGTTCGAGGCGACGGTTCAGGCGTTACTGAACGGGTGTTCGGACGCGGCCGCCATCCGGAAGACTCGTCACTCGCTTGGGGTGGAGGAAGGGGGGCGTTGAGCCGTTCTGAACCGCTCCCACCGCGTGCCGACCGTTCTGTGTCTCGTCCTATCGTGCTGTGGAACCCGATGCCGCCCCCGAATTCCCCGATGCCGCCGGACCGCCCGATGCGCTCGACTACTTGGCCATCGAAGGGGCCATTGGGGCGGGCACGACAACCCTCGCTCAGATGCTATCGACACACTGGACCACGGATCTCGTCCTCGAACAGTTCGAGGATAATCCGTTTCTGGAGCGCTTCTACCAGGACCGCGATCGGTGGGCCTTCCAGACGCAACTGGCGTTTTTGGCGAGTCGCTTCCGACAGCAGAAAGCGTTGGCCGAGCGCGACCTCTTCCGTGACCTCGTCGTCAGCGACTACACGTTCGACAAAGACCGCATCTTTGCACGCCAGACGCTGTCGGGCGACGAGTTGCAGCTCTACGAGTCACTGTTTCGGCTCATGGAACCGACCGTTCCGACGCCGGACCTGGTCGTGTATCTGCAGTCCTCGCCCGAGCGCCTGATGACCAACATCGCGGAGCGGGACCGACCCTACGAACGGGACATGGACCCCGACTATATTGCGGGGCTCCATGCGGCCTACAACCAATATTTTCGTCAATACGACCGAACTCCCCTGCTCATCGTGAACGCGGCGGAGATTGACTTCGTAGACAACCGAAGTGATTTCTACGCACTCACTCGTCAGATCACTGCGCCGCTGACCCCCGGAACCCGCCACGTAACCCTCTGATTCGATCCGGGCGCCTCCCGGACAAGTTCTCACCTGTGACGGGCACGAAGGGTGGACGGACCGACGTCGCACATGAAGTACCTGATTTTCGCGGTCATACTGTACTTTATTCTCCAGGCGGCGGGCAACCTCGTCTATATTTTGCGGGGGGACGGCGGGGCGGCACAGCCGGAAATGGAGACGCCGCCCCCCTCACAGGAGTGGAAAGGGCCCTCGCCTCGAGGAGAGATGGAGGGACTGAGCGATCACCCCACCTTCTGGGGCGAGGACGTGGAGGACGCTACGTGGCGCGAGGTTGACGAGTAACCGAGACCCCAGTCAGTTGACCCCGAACGTGAACGTGATCGTTTTTCGGGTGGTGACGGGACGACCGTTGGATCGGGCCGGGCGGAAGAGGGACCGGCGGGCGGCCGAGAGGGCCGCCTCTTCCAATCCATGATCGAGATCAGATACGGGGTCGGCCGTACCGCCTTCCGACAGCCGCCACCGCCGGCGGACCTGGGCGTCTTGCACCTGTCCCGATTCGTCGATTTGGACTTCAACCTCAATACGGGCCCGTATTTCTTCGTCGCGGGCCGCCGCCGGATAGTTGGGCTGTACGTTCCGAAGTAGTCGTGCGCCAGTATCGGGCTGTCGGGCAGCCGAGGCCCGATCGGCCCCCTCTTGAAGCCGTTCGTCATTCTCGGGGGTTTCCACGCGTAGTTCGGATTTCCCGATCTCCAAGTCTTGTTCCACAAGCACCTCGTCCGGAACGACAACCGGCGGCAGTGGGGCGGGTGGAGGGGGGGTCTTCTCTTCGGACTGGCTGGTGGGTTGCACCTCCTGGATGGAAATGGGCTCGGACCCACGGTCCCGAAACGCCTCCGATCCAGTGGATGCCGACCCGACCGGCCACCACCGCACCAGGGCGATGGCGAGGGCTAAGATTACCACCATCGCCCCCATCACGCGTTGGTGATACGGAAGAGGGAAGCCCATTCGCGTACTTGCCGAAAGCGTAGACGAGCCTATACGTGTTCCTGGTTGAAGATTCCCATCGGGAGTCTGTTTCCGACAAATCGGATGCGGCGGTCGGATCGGAGGGCGTAACCGGCAGACTTCTGAGGTAAGAAAAGATCGGAAAGGCCGATAGATAGCGATCCGGGCTCGTTGTGAAACGATACCACAGTTCGTACATTCCGAAGCAAGGAAATCATTGGGTTACCTAGCCGTCGCTACAAGATGCCTTGTTCCTGGATGCGTTTACCCCCTTTGCCTATTTCGGCGGAGCCCCTCGGCCGGGAACGGCCGCCGAGGTGACTGTTTGCCTTCCCCTCCGCTTTGGATGGGGGGGTTTTTTTGTGGCGGGGCATTGTGTCTCGATCGTTCCTGTGCCTGACCGTTTCTCCGTGATATGACTACCGACTCAACCGCTGCGTCCGATCGTTCGCCTGCTCCGGCTAAGCTTGCCCTTGCTGATGGGACCATCGTCGAAGGAACGGCCATCGGAGAGAGGGGGCTTACGGGAGGGGAATTGTGCTTCAACACGAGCATGACGGGCTACCAAGAGATCATGACGGACCCGTCGTACTACGGCCAGCTGATGATGATGACGTATCCTCACATCGGCAACTACGGGGCCTCCGACATCGACATGGAGGCGGATGCGCCGATGGTGGCTGGATTCATCGTGCGCTCCTTTACGCACCGTCACTCCAACCGACAGGCCGATGAGTCGCTCGACGAGTTCATGCGCCGACACGGGCTCGTGGGCATCGCCGGCGTCGACACGCGCGCCCTGGTTCGTCATATCCGAGACGAAGGGGTCATGAATGCGGTGATCTCCTCCGAGCAGCTCGACGACGAGACGTTGGTGCAACGGGCCCGCGACTGGCAAAGCATGGACGGCCTGGAGCTTGCCTCGAAGGTCACAACAGAGTCGGCATACACGTTCTGCGAGGGGGAGGGGGCCCGGATTGTCGTCTACGACTTCGGCGTTAAGAAAAACATTCTCCGGTCGTTCCGGGAACGGGGTTGCACCGTCAAGGTCGTTCCGGGGGCGACCCCGCTAGAGGATGTGCTGGACTGGGAGCCAGATGGGCTCTTCTTCTCGAATGGACCGGGGGATCCCCGGGCCATGCCGGAGGCCATCGATCGGGTGGGACGGGCCCTTGATACAGAGCTTCCCATCTTCGGCATTTGTTTGGGGCACCAGTTGATGTCGCTAGCCCAGGGCTTCGACGTGTACAAGATGTTCGTGGGACATCGGGGCGCCAACCATCCCGTCAAAAATCTCAATACGGAGCGTGTCGAGGTCACCACGCAGAACCACGGGTTTGCCGTCGACGAGGACTCGATTGATTCGTCGATTGCCGATGTGACGCACGTAAACCTCAACGATGGCACGGTAGAGGGACTTCGATTCAAGACGTTCACGGGGCTCTCGCTTCAGTATCACCCGGAGGCCTCGCCCGGCCCGCACGATAGCCACTACCACTTCGATACGTTCATGGACATGATGCGGGACGAACGAGACCTGTCGATCCCCGACCAGCCGGCCGAGGGAGCGCCCGTTGCCCAGTAGGGGCCGAGCCCTTTCCAGTGATTTTTGGTGCGTGGGACGGAGTGGTTAGTCACGATTTTCAAGAAATCAGCCGTACGACACAATGACCAAGCTTGCGACCAGCGTTTGGATGCTGAGCCTCGCGGGGTTCCTCCTCGTCGGATTTCTTAGCGGATGCGGATCATCGGGGCCCCTTGTCGGGCGCGACGTTGAGAAGCGCATCTATCTTTTGGAAGGAGAGAAAGTGGACCAGCCGCCCGAGATTATCGGGGGGTACGACGCCGTTGAAAAGCTGAAGTCCTATCCGTCGGCGGCCGAAGAGGATGACGCCTACGGGGTGATCTGGCTACAGTGCACCGTATCGGCCACAGGAAAGGCCACTCGCATTCAACTGGCACAAGGTGGACACCCGGCTCTTGAGACGGAGGCATTGAATGTGATTCAGAGACTGGAATTCCGACCGGCTTTGAAGGGGGGCGCCCCCATTCAGTCCGAGGTCCAGATTCCAATCATTTTTCAGGGGCCCTACGCAAAGAAAAAGACGGAGGGAAAAGAGGGGGAATAGGTCCGAACCGATCTCGTGGCCACTGCACATACGGGGGGAGGACGTTCCCCGGTCGTCCCCACGAGTCGGGAATGGACGGCGACTCGAAGAGCACGAACTCATCGCACAATTCCACATACTTTCCGGGACGAACTGATGCCGAAGCGCACGGACATCGAAACAATTCTACTGATTGGATCGGGCCCCATCGTCATTGGACAGGCCTGCGAATTTGACTATTCGGGAAGCCAGGCGGCCCGTGCCCTGATGGAGGAAGAGTACCGGGTCATCCTGGTAAACTCGAATCCGGCGACCATCATGACCGATCCGATGATGGCCGATGAGGTATACCTCCGTGAACTCACACCGTCATCTATCGCTCAGATTGCCCGGGAGGAAAAGCCGGACGCCGTCCTTCCGACGATGGGGGGGCAGACGGGACTCAATGTTGCCCAGGACCTGAAGGAGAGCGGGTTCTGGGAAGAAGAGGGGATTGAGGTCATTGGGGTGGACATCGACACGGTCCAGATTACGGAGGACCGTCAAGAATTCCGTACCCTGATGGAGGAGATCGGCCTCGACCAGTCGCGCAGCGATACGGCCAAAAGCCTGTTGGAGGCAAAGGAGATCACGCAGGATCTGGGCGGGCTTCCCGTTGTGATTCGTCCGTCCTACACCCTCGGGGGATCGGGAGGAGGCATCGTGTGGGACGCCGACGAGTTTGAGTCGATGGTGACGCGGGGCCTGGAGCTGTCCCCGGCCCACCAGGTGCTCATCGACGAATGCCTCTACGGGTGGAAAGAGTACGAGCTGGAGCTCCTCCGCGACCCCAACGACAACGTCATCATCATTGCCTCCATCGAAAACATCACCCCGATGGGGGTGCACACCGGCGATTCGGTCACCGTGGCCCCGCAGCAAACGTTGACGGACAAGCAGTTCCAGAAGATGCGGGACGCGGCCATCAAGGCGATGAACTCGATCGGCACCTTTGCCGGGGGCTGCAACATCCAGTTCGCCTTTGAGCCGTCGAAGGCGACAGGATACCCCATCGCGAAGGTTGCCTCGAAGCTGGCGGTGGGCTACATGCTCGACGAGCTTCCGAACGAGATTACGGGCGACACGAGTGCCTGCTTTGAGCCGTCTCTCGACTACGTGGTGACGAAGATTCCTCGCTTCAACTTCGACAAATTCGAAGGGGTCGATGAGGAGTTGACTACTCAAATGAAGGCGGTCGGGGAGGTCATGTCCATCGGCCGTACCTTTCCGGAGAGCCTGCAGAAGGCGTGGCAGAGCCTGGAGATCGGGTATGCGGGGCTCGGGGCGGACCGGGAGGACGCCGACCGGGAGACGGTGCGCGAACGCCTGAAGTCTCCCCACTGGGATCAGCTCCTGCACGTGCGGCATGCGTTCCGCTACGGGGCGAGCGTAGAGGAGGTGTACGACGTGACCCAAATTGATCCCTGGTTTCTGCACCAGATTCAGGACATGGTCGCGCTCGAAGAGGAGATTCGGTCGACCAACCTCCGCGACATCGACGAGCGATTCATGTTCGAGATCAAACGCAACGGTTTCTCCGACGAGCAGATTGCCCACCTCGTCCCGGAGGACGTGGACGACGAAGAGGTCCGGGCCTACCGAAAGGAGATCGATGTGATGCCCGTGTATCAGGTGGTCGACACCTGCGCTGGCGAGTTTCCCGCCGAGACCCCCTACTATTACTCCAGCTACGAAACAGTGAACGAGAGTCCCGTCACTGATCGGGACAAGGTGCTCATCCTCGGCTCCGGACCCAATCGGATTGGGCAGGGGATCGAGTTTGACTACTGCTGCGTCCACGGCGTGAAGGCGGCCCGGGAGATGGGGTACGAGGCCCTCATGCTCAACTGCAACCCGGAGACGGTGTCCACCGACTTCGACGTGGCCGACAAGCTCTACTTCGAGCCGGTCTACTGGGAGCGCGTTCTCGACATCGTAGAGATGGAGCAGCCCGAGGGCGTCATTCTGCAGCTCGGGGGGCAGACGGCCATTAAGCTCGGCGAGCGCTTCGAGGAGAATGACATCAACATCTTCGGCACGCCCTTCGAGGTCATGGACTTCGTCGAGGATCGGGGCAAGTTCACGGACGTGCTGAGCCGGCTGGAGATTCCGTCGCCGCCCTACGGCGTGGCCCATTCGGTGGACGAAGCGGTACAGACGGCCGACCAGCTCGGCTACCCGACGCTCATCCGCCCCAGCTACGTACTGGGGGGCGAGGGGATGCGCATTGCCATCAATCGAGACGAGGTGGCCGAGTACGTATCAAACATTCTGTCGTACTATCCCGACAACGAGATCCTCCTCGACCGCTTTCTGGAGGACGCCGTCGAGATCGA
Source organism: Bacteroidetes bacterium QH_7_62_13 (assembly GCA_003023365.1). Lineage (GTDB taxonomy): Bacteria > Bacteroidota > Rhodothermia > Rhodothermales > Salinibacteraceae > Salinibacter. Next base: position 7,005 of record PXTG01000109.1, read on the forward strand.
CGTGGACGCGGTGTGCGACGGGGAGGACGTGTGGATCACCGGTGTCATGCAGCACATCGAGCCGGCGGGGGTACACTCCGGCGACTCGACGGCCGTGCTCCCGCCCTACAGCCTCTCCCAGGAGGTGCAGGAGACGATTCGCCAGTACACCCGGGACCTTGCCCATGAGCTGAACGTGGTGGGACTGCTCAACGTCCAGATGGTGGTGAAAGACGAGGTGGTGTACGTGATCGAGGCCAACCCCCGCGCCTCCCGCACCATGCCGTTCGTCTCAAAGGCGTGCGGGATTCGCATTCCCGCCCTCGCCACGAAGGTCATGCTCGGCGAAAAGTTGAAGACCTTCCGCGAATCGGGCGCCCTCGACTGTGACCTCGACGGATACGCGATCAAGGAACCGGTCTTCTCCTGGGATAAATTTCCGGAGGTGCCCAAGGAACTGGGACCGGAGATGAAGTCGACCGGCGAGGCCATCGCGTTTGTCGACGCTCTGAACGATGAGCACTTCCAGCAGCCTTATGAGATGAAAGACCTGTACCTGTCGCGATAGGAGGGACGACCCCGGTGGATCGGGAAAGACAAATGACGAGTACTGGACGGCAACGCTCGCCATCGAAACTGATCGGTATGATAGATTCTTCGCGTTCCACCCTGTGGTCTCAATTGGTTCAATGGGGGAGCGCTCTTGCGCTTCTGGCGATCATGGGCGGCTGTGGGTCGTCGGGGTCGTCGACCTCCCCGTCCTGGAAGACCAACACCGGCTACGTTCTGCAACCCCGATTCGAAGAGGGAAGCAGCTACGCGGTCGAGACGACGATGGACCAGACCATGAATATGGTCGTGATGGGGCGGTCGCTTGAGGTTGACCAACGACAGTCCATGGTCCATCGTTACGATGTTCGGGATCGTGCCGCTGACGGAACCATCACCCTGGATTACACCACGACCCGGGTTCGGGGCGAGACGAGCATGCCGGCGATGGGACGGTCCATGAGCTACGACTCGGAAGACACCACGGCCAGTGGGCAAGCGGGACGAATGAGTCGTCGGATGCGATCGATGACCGGGCACACCATCTCGGCTCGTCTTTCTCCTCAAGGGTCCGTGCGTGCCGTGACGGGCGTCGAGGCCCTCCTCGACAGCCTCGCGGCCGTGGAGCAGGACTCTACGCAGGCACAGGTGCTCCGTCGGATGATGGGGCCGGACGCAGTGCGCCAGCAGCTAAACCTGTCGTTCGGGGTCTATCCCGACCGGCCCGTGTCGGTGGGGGACACCTGGACCGACGAGTCCGCGGTCCGTCTCGGGGTGCCCATGCAAATCAAGGCCACGTACACGTTGGACTCGATCCGCTCCACGCAGGCAGTGATTGACGCCCGGATGGATCTTTCACCCGTTGAGGGCGACTCCACGATTCAGATGGGAGGCATGTCGATGAAGATGAACCTCACGGGCGACATGGAGGGGAAAATCCTTCTCGATGTGCCCAGTGGGCTCCCCTCAGAAAGCACCCTGCGCATGGAAATGTCAGGAACGGGGACGGTGGAACGGGGGCCGGCAACCCAAGGGTCGTCGATGGAGATGGAGTTGAAGTCAGAGGGAACGATCGAGAGAAAGATCCGGGCACGAGAGAAGGAGCGATAATCCTCCGCCGAAGGGGGCAAGTGGAAGAGGATCGGGCAGGGGGCTATCCCGATCAGGCATCTGCGTCCCTTCTACGTTCCGTCACGGGCTGCCGCGAGAACAGTCTCAATTCCACCAGCGGCCCTCTCGACAGCTTCTTACGGATGCGTTCCAGTTGGGGGGCATTGGCTCCTGTGATCTTCGTTCGAGCCCTGGCGTTTTGCGGGTGATGTTCACCTGAATTGCCGAACACCTTCATAGAGTAGAGGTTAAGGTGTGCGGTTGAACCGAGGTGAGGGTCAACCACGATCATTCTGCTCACTACCCACACGCCCACGTGATCGCTCGCGAAGGATACACCATTATCGCAGTCGCGATGGGAATCGCGCTTGTACTGGGAATTGGGGCTTTCCAGGTTCAGTCGTGGCTGTGGCGGG
>PXTG01000109.1:9078-19901 GCA_003023365.1 Bacteroidetes bacterium QH_7_62_13
TAATAACTGCCGTTGTCGGACTGGGCTTCACGCTCTACTTTTTTCGCGATCCCGACCGCACTCCCCCTCCGGAGGCACGCGACAACGGCCTCGTCGCCCCGGCCGACGGCCGCGTCGTAGAGATTGTGGAGGAAGAGGATTCGCTCTACCTCGATGGGGCCGCTCGGCGGGTGTCCATCTTTCTGTCGCCGCTCGACGTGCACGTCAACCGCGTCCCGGCCCGGGGCGTCATCGAGTACGAACGCTACCGGCCGGGCGAGTATCTGGTGGCCTGGCACCCGAAAGCCAGTGAGAAGAATGAGCGCTCAGAGCTAGGTCTGCGCCACCCCAGCGGCACGAAAGTGCTCTTCAAGCAAATCGCGGGGGCGGTTGCCCGGCGCATCGAATACCATATTGGAGAAGGAGACCCGGTCGCCGCTGGCCGGCGGTTCGGCATCGTGAAGTTTGGCTCCCGGATGGATGTGCTCGTTCCGCCCCACGTGGAGCTCGACCTTCAAGAGGGGCAGCATGTCCGGGCCGGCGAAACGGTAATCGGATGGCTGCCGGCGACCGACACCCCGTCATCAACGGAGTCGGCGCGTGCCGAGTCGACGTCCGACGCCCCGGCGACGCCGTAACCCTGTCGTTCATCAAACTCTTGCTTCATACCGTCGCCGATGTTCGAGACGTTTCGGTCTACGCTGGTTAGCAAGTCCGTCTCGCCCGAAGATCACTCGTCCTCTCCCGGTCGCATCCGTCGTCGTCTGAGTGCCTTTCGGAAAGCGCGACGACGACAGCGCGGCGACCGTCCACCGCCTCGGGTCGCGGTTCCCTCCTTTTTTACGCTCATGAACCTGCTGTGCGGCTTCCTCGCCCTGACGCAGGTTCTGGAAGGGGCTTTCGTTATGAGCTGCTGGCTCATCGTGCTAGCGGCTTTCTTCGACCTGCTCGACGGCATGATGGCCCGCCTCACGGACGCCAAAAGTCCTTTCGGGGTTCAACTAGACTCCCTTAGTGACATCGTTTCTTTCGGGGTGGCCCCGTCTTTTTTGATGTACGCCTACGCCTTCGATTCATCGGGGCCCCTGGGCATGATCGTCGCCGCGCTGCCGGCCCTGTGTGGCAGCGTGCGGTTGGCTCGATACAACATGAATGCCGAGACCGACGATCAAGAGGGCTTCGAGGGGTTGCCCATCCCCGGGCAGGCCGTGGCCATCGTTGCCCTTATTCTGGCGGCCGAAAACTCAGAATGGGGGGCGTACCTGGCACTCGACAGCCTGCAAGTCCTTTTACCGATTGTCGTCGTGTTATCCGGGCTTATGGTGTCGAGCATCCGGTTCGACTCCATTCCGATCCCAACCGTTGAGTACCTACGGGTCCATCCCAAAAAGACGACAGCCTACGCGCTGGCGGGTCTGCTGATCGTCGGCCTGCAGGAGTTCGGTCTCGTGGTTGTACTGGCCCTTTACCTCAGTCAGGGCATCGGTCAGGCCATCTATCAACTCATCGATGCCTTGACCACGCCCGCTCCGGACCACCTCTCAGAACAGTAATAGGTTTCGGCCGGAATCTTCTTTTCGTTCGTCTCCACGATAGATTCTTGCTTCCCTCTCATGTACAAGGCAACAATCTCGATTACGCTTCGTCCATCTATTCTCGACCCAGAAGGGAAAACCGTACACCACGCCCTAACGAATCTTGGGTACGACGAGATTGATCAAGTTCGGATGGGGAAGCGCGCCGAAGTATGGATCGACGAAGAAGATGAGGACGATGCGCGGCGCGTGGCGACGAAGGCCTGCGAGAAGCTGCTGGCCAACCCCGTCACCGAGAATTACGAGATTCATCTGGAAGCGGTCTCCCCCGACGAGATGAGCAATGCATCGACGGGATAACCGTTGATCGCGACGAGCAAGTCCGCTCTCCTGCTTCGTTCTTTCCTTGCGATCTGCAACGGCAAGACTTGAGCCTATGACCCACGCCCGCTACGCACTCGGTGCTCCCGCAGAGCCGGACGTTAAACCGGTACCACCGGAGGTCGAGGAGGTGGAAAAAGAAGAGACCGGGAGTGGCTCCGATGACCCCTGGTTCGTCGTGCTCTTTAACGACGAGGTGCATACGTTCGAAGAGGTCATCGGGCAACTCGTGAAGGCCACCGGCTGCAGCCGAGAGAAAGCCGAAGATCTGGCCTGGACGGTTCACAACGAAGGGAAGGCCACCGTTTACGAGGGCACCTTCGAAGAGTGCTTCGACGTGCAGAGCGTGCTCAAGGAGATTCAGCTCGTCACCGAAATTCAAGGATAGACGTAGGGACGGGGGGACGAAGAGCCACCTCCAAAATCCACACGTCCCCACGCCCACCCACTGATGCATGTCCTTACGCCTGGGTTGGGCGAACGTCACCAGAGCTCGCGTCGGGAAGCCAGTGCCAGTCGGGAAGGGCGCTCCGCACCCTTCGGGAGAACAGGTCGGCGCTCACGTAGGCGGCCGGGATGAGGAGTAGCGTAATCAGGGTCGAGGCCGTGAGCCCTCCAATGACGACCCGTGCAAGGGCGGCCTGAATTTCGGCCCCGGCCCCGATTCCCAGCGCCAGCGGCACAAGCCCCAGAACCGTCGTCAACGTCGTCATGAGAATGGGGCGCAGTCGCAGGCGCCCGGCCTCCGCGACGGCGTCGAAGAGCTCCAGGCCCCGCTCCCGGCGCATGATGTTGATGTAGTCGACGAGCACGATGGCATTGTTGACCACGATGCCAATGAGCATCACGAAGCCCATCACGCTCTGGATGTTGACCGTAGTACCGGTAAGAACTAGAGTCGGTAGCACGCCCACCAGCACCAGGGGCACGCTAAACATAACGATGAGCGGGTCCAGGAAGCGCTCAAACTGGCCGGCCATCACCATGTAGATGAGCACCAGGGCCATGATGATGGCAATCAGGAAGTCGGTCTGGGCCTTTTGCTGTTCGCGGTATTGTCCACCGAAGGTGATTGAGAAGCCCTCCGGAAGCTGCAGCGTGGAAAGCTCCGACCGGGCGCGCTTGACGACCTCCCCGAGAACCGCATCGCTCGTCAGGGAGGCGGAAATGTATGTCACGCGTTGCCCGTTGATGCGCTGGATTTGCGTCGGTCCGCGCCCACGATCTCTTTCGATGAGGGTCGACAAGGGCACGGACTGCCCGTCCGGTGTGGGGATCGAGACGTTGTCCAGATCCTGGACGGAGAGCCGATCCTCGGGGCGCAGGCGAACCGTGATAGGAAATTGTTCGCCCCCGGTTCGGTAGGACGCGGCCCGGCTTCCCCCCAGGTTGGTTTGCACGGCCCGGGCCACTTCTTCCACGGAAAGTCCGAGCGACGAGATCTTGTCGCGCAGGAAGCGGATGTTCTGCTCCGGGCGGCCCTCGCGGCGCCCACTGCGAGCGCCGGCGACGCCCTCCACCGTCTCCAGCCGGGTCTTGATGCGCTCCGCAATCTTCTGAGCCTGATCCAGGTCATACCCGCGCAGCTCCACCTGTAGGCTCTCATTTCCGCCACCGGTGCTAAAGACGCGACGGAGGATCCACAGACCGGATTGCGCACTGACCCGAACATCTGCTCCGGGGACTTTCCCCACCACCTCGGAGCGAATGCTGTCGGCCAGGGCGAAGGAATTGACCTCCCGCTCGCTTGCTGACTTGAGCTGAATCTCGACCTCGGCCCCCCAGGGTTGAATTTGCTTGGCAAAGTTCTCCGTGTCCTCTTCCGGCAGCATGGGCTTCACGCGCTGCTCCAGTTCATCCAGATACTCAGTCACTACCGCGATGTTGGTGCCCTGAGCCATCTGAAGGTCAATGTCGACCTGACTGGCGTCGGTCTGGGGAGCGAGTTCTACGGACACCAGGGGCCACAGGGCAACGGTTCCGCCGAGAAGGGCCGCGGTTACGACGAACACGAGACCTCGACGCGAAAGGGCGGACCGAATGGCCGACGAGTAGCGATTCTCGAGCTTCGCAAAGGCCCGCTGAAACCAGGACTTCGACGCGTCGCTAGTGGCGTCCCCCTCTCCTGCCTCAATCGTGAGGAAGCGACTCGCCATCATGGGCACCAGCGTGAGGGCCACCATCAGTGAACAAACGATGGCGAAGACCACGACCAGGGCGAGCGACTGGAACAGGGCCGCCGTCGTCGTCCGGGCAAAGACGAGTGGGAGAAAGATGACGGAGGTTGTGAGGGTGGAGGCAACGATAGCGCCCGCCACTTCTCGAGTACCGACCGAGGCCGCCTCCCTGAGCCCAAGCCCGTTCTCCTCCCGCTGTCGAATGATGTTTTCTAACACGACGATCGCGTTGTCGACGATCAAGCCCACCCCCAGGGCGAGGCCCCCAAACGTCATCTGGTTCAGCGTCAGGTCGTTGAAGAAGAGGAGACCGAACGTCGCTATGATCGAAACGGGAATCGACAGCGCGATGATGAAGGTCGTCGACCCGTTGCGCAGGAAGAGGTAGAGCACCAGGATGGCCAGCAATGAGCCCCAGATGGCCGAACTCTGGACGTTGTTGATCGACTTTGAGATGAACTTGCTCTGATCGCCCACGACCGTCAGTTTGACGTCGTCCCGGCTGGCATTGACCCGTTCAACCTCTGCTCGGACGCGTTCGGCGACGCGGACCGTGTTGGCGCCGCTCTGCTTCTGAATTTCAAGACGGAGGATGGGGACCCCGTTGAGTTCAGCGATGCGGGTAAGGTCTTCGTAGCTGTCCGCAACCTCGGCCACGCTTTCTACGCGAATCGGCGTCCCTTCGACCGTCGCGACCACCGTATTTCGGATCTGATCGAGGGATTCGTATTCGCCCTGCGTGCGGACGTAGAGGTCTTTCAAGCCCTCCTTGACGTTGCCACCCGGCAGCGCCACATTGGACTGGGCGATGGCCTGCTGCACCTGGGCGGCCGAGAGGTCGTAGGCCTTTAGGCGATCCCGGTCGATGTTGACCCGGATCTGTCGATAAATGCCCCCCTGCACGTTGATCGTCCCCACGCCGGGGATCTGCTCGAACTGCTTGCTCAAGTTTCGCTCCATGAGGCGCGTGAGGGACGACAGGTCTCGTCGCGACTCGACGGCAATGGATACGATCTCCTGGCTGTTCGGGTCGAATTTGTAGATGCTGGGCGGCTCGGCCTCCACCGGAAGATCGTCACGAATGCGGTCGAGGGCGGCCCGGACGTCGTTGGAGGCAGCGTTCAGGTCGGTGCCCTGTGCAAACTCCAGCCGCACACGGCTTTCGCCCTCCTCGGAGCTGGAGGTCATCCGCTCGACGTTGGGAACGCTGGAGACAGCGTTCGCCACCGGGTCGGTAATAATTTGCTCGATTTCCTCCGGGCCCACGTTTGGGTAATTCGTCGCCACCGTGACTCGGGGGTACTCGATCTCCGGCAGCAAGTCAACCGGCAGGTAGTAGAAGCTCACAGCCCCGACCACGAGGACCACGAGAAACGTCATCGCCGTCGCGACGGGTCGGCGGATGGAAGTGTCGTACAGAGCCATGGAAGCGTCAGGTCTTGGGGCGAGGTGAGTCTGGCCGCAGTACCGGATCGAAGAGAGCGGTGGGGAAGATCCTCGTCGTTGATCCCGAACGGAAGGGGGGAAAAGTAGGTTCGATAGACCGGCTCGCTCATGGGCAATGTCGGGGCAGGGGGCGTACAGATCCTGTAACGATCGTGGGGAGGCTCACCCGTCCTCGATTGACAGCTCGCGTACGCGCTGCTCCGCGTCGTCGAGGCGGGATAAACATTCGTTGGCGAGGGCAACGCCTTCCTCGTAGGTGTCGATCGCTTCATCGAGGGCCGGTGGATCGTCTTCGAGACGCTCAACGATTTCTTCGAGGCGATTCAGCGTCTCCTCAAAGGAGCGTGCGTCGGAAGAAGAGTCGGTCTCAGGCATCGATACAATGGGGAATTGGGAAGGTAAAGCTGTAGCGAGCGAGAGGGGGGTGGTGAATCGTCGCGGTCCCTTGTCCAAATGGTCTGAAATTCGCAGACATTGAGGGTCGGGGATGGACGATGACGGCTCCGGTTGCTATTGTGACTACGTTCGTATCCCTCTGTTCTTCCGATCACTCACTTTTCCCACTATGAATCTCGGACTCCAAGATCGTGTCGCCATCGTCACCGGTGCCAGCCAAGGCATCGGTAAATACATCGCCGAGGCCCTTGCTCGCGAAGGGTGTGATGTGGCCATCTGTGCCCGCACTGAATCCGACCTCGAAGAGGCGGCCCGTGACATAGAAGAGGAAGGGGCGGACGTGCTGGCCGTGCCCATGGACGTGACCGAGGAGGGAGAGCCGGAGCGGCTCGTGGCTGAGACTGCGGAGCGGTTCGGGCGCATCGACGTGTACGTGGGGAACGTCGGGGGCAACCGGCGCGGGAAGTTCGAGGAGTTGTCCGATGAGGACTGGGAAGACCTGATCGATCTCAACTTCATGTCGCACGTTCGGGTGAGTCGGGCGGCCATTCCGCACATGCGGGAGGTTGAGGGAGCGTCCATCTGCTATATTTCGTCCATTTTCGGCCGCGAGCTGGGTGGGGCGGGCCTCTCGCTTTACAACACCACGAAGTCGGCCCTCATCAGCGTGAGCAACGTGATGGCTCAGGAGCTCGCTCCGGAGATCCGGGTCAACAGCGTGGCACCGGGATCCATCCGCTATCCAGGGGGAAGCTGGGATCAGCGTGTGAAGGAGAACCCCGAAGAAATGAAGCAGTTCGTCGACCAGAACATCGCGATCGAGCGCTTCGGGCGGGCCACGGAGGTCGCCGACGCCGTGACGTTCCTTTGCTCCGAACGCGCGAGCTTGATTACGGGCACCTGCATCAACGTGGATGGGGGGCAGTCCCACTCCTTGATCTGAGGGAGCGGCACGTTGGGGGGCAGGATCACTCCGGATTCGCTACTCGAACCGAGTGAGCTTTACGCGAAGCCGCCGTTTTTGCGGGTCGGACTTGCGCCACTGGACAAGAATGGGGCTCTGATACCGCCCCTGGACAATGGTGCCCTCGCCGTTGGTTTCATCTTCGGTAACGAGCAGGGTCACGGAGCGCTTCATACGAAGGAAGCGCTCGGCCGGCACGGCCAGACACTTATCGATGATCCGCTCCACGAGGGACTCACTGAGCCCGAGCGTGTCGACCACTTTGTTGACCAGGCGGACGAGGTCGTATTTCGCGTAGTTCTTGGCCTTGCCGGGGATGGCCCCAGGATCGGAGAGCATGTTGCGCCCCTTCTCAGCCATGAAGCGAAGCGGATCCCGTAGCACTTCCGCCAAGTCGTGCTTCATGAGCAGCGTTTCGTACTCGTTGACCGTCAGGCCGGCGTGCTTCTCAGTGGGGGCGAGGTCGATGGTGACCCGTCCCGTCGTGATGCCCCGTTCAGCCAGCATTTCGTGGAGCTGGTCGAAGATGCAGAGGCGGGGATCCCGGAGACTCACCGAGTCGATGGGGTGATCGGAGACGGGAACCGTGAGTTCAGTCTCGTCCACAACCCGTTCTTCGTCGAACCCGATGACGGTTGTGCGGCGGTCCCGGCGAACTTGATTGTCCTTATTGATCCCGTCCAGGTCCACGAAGAAGACCGGACGGTCGGGGTCACTGGGGTAGGTGACGCAATTTTCGAGCCCGGATCCGATAAAAGTGAGGTGGGAGTCAGCGTTGCGGGGTTCGGTCTCTCGCTGTTCGGGGCTGAGTTCCTTCCGCAGGTGCAGCTGATCGTGTTGGTAGTTAGCCCCAAACGGAAAAAGCTCCCGGAAGGGAGCGATAAACTCTTGTACCTGTTCGGGATGCTGGTCGAGACGATTGCAGATGGTCTCCTCCAGGTATCCGGCCGTGGTATGGTACGAGCAGTAGAGCGCCTTCCGATAGGCGTCGAGAAACCCCGCGGTTTCGTCCTCGACGTGCTGATTGACGTCAATCACGTCGAGGCGGCGGTCCGGCTGGAAGTGAATCGTAAGTTGGCTCGGATCCGAGGCCATAGGAACGGCAAGCTGTGACGGTGGGGCCGACCGTTCGGGCGTTGGAACGGTCCGGGGGTGCCGGACGAGGAGGAACAACGGCACCTGACGGGATACTCAGCACGTATTCGGAAGCACCCCGTTCGAAATCCGTGCGGTGTACAAGTAATGGAACAGGCAGTTCCAGTTCAAAAGCGCTTTCAACGTGGAAAGAACACGGTACAAATGCGACACGCCGATGTAATTTCTCCGTCCGAAGACTCCTCTACGCGTCCCTCGTCGAAGACATCGACTGCGTAGTGGGCATGCAGGTCGATGAAGCCGGGGAGAATCACCTGGCTGGCACTGAGTTGCAACACGCGAGCGTCTGAGGTGTCTACATCAGCCGACCCGCGAGATACAATTTTGCCGCTTCGCACGGTCAGCCCCGGATTCTCGATCAGGGTCCGATTCTCAACGTCAAACAACATCCCACCCCGGATAAGCGTCGTGGATTGTGCTTGAGTAGAGCTAACTCCTTCCAGGCCGGAGAGAATGAGAATCACGGCCGTGAGGAGCCGGAGCGGTCGAGGGCAAGTCATAGAGGGCAATGGGTCGGAAAAAGGAATGACCGTATAAACGTCGGGAGAGAGTGCCCCGGAATCAACAGTCTGGATTACAGGGGGAATTCGGAGGGGGAGGAAAGACCGCTGATCCCATCGGCCTCCATCTTTCGCAAGTTGCAACTACACGTGTCCGAAAGTTGCTATGGCTCAAGCAACGTCCCGACGGACGTTTGTCAAGCAGTTCGGGGGCGCCCTGGTAGGATCGACGGTTGCGGCCCCGTCTGTCCTCCTATCCGACGCGGGCGGGAAGATCGGTGTGGCGCTGTGTGGGCTGGGAAACTACAGCCGCACCCAGTTGGCTCCGGGCCTTCAGAAGACCGACCATTGTGAATTGCGCGGCATCGTAACCGGCTCCCCGGAGAAGATTCCCGGGTGGCGAAAGCGGTACGGGATTCCGGAGACGAACGTGTACAGCTACGGTACACTGCCGGACATTGCCAACAACGACGACATCGACGTGGTGTACGTCGTAACGCCGCCCGGCCTCCACGCGAGAGACGCGATCACGGCCGCGAAGGCCGGGAAGCATGTCTGGTGCGAGAAGCCGATGGCGATGAACGTTGAGGAGTGTCGGAGGATGATCAAGACCGCCCACGCGAATGACGTGCAGCTGGCCATCGGCTATCGGCTACAGCATGAGCCCAACAACCAAACCGTCATGCGCTACGGAGAGAACGAGCCGTACGGAGCGGTGCAGAGTGTGGAGACCGGTGCGGGCTACAACGGTGCTCATCCCGATCCCGACGACTGGCGACGTGACGCTGAACGGGGCGGGGGAGCCCTTTACGACATGGGGGTCTATCCCATCAACGCTGCCCGCTACGCCACTGGCATGGAGCCGATTGCTGTACGGGGACGGACCTGGTCGGAGCGCGAGGAGATGTACAGCGAGGTGCCCGAGTTCGCTGAGTTTGAGCTGGAATTTCCGGAGGGAGTCGTCGCGAACGGGGAGACCAGCTTCGGTACGTCGACGAACTATCTCGACGTGAGGTGCACGGACGGAGAGTACCGACTGCAGCCGTTTCAGTCGTATTCCGGCGTCCAGGGACGGACGAGCGACGGCACGCAGCTCCGACCCAGCGGGCGCGATCAGCAGGCCCGCCAGATGGACGACGACGCCCGGGCCATTAAAGAAGGACGTGCCCCGATGGTCCCGGGGGAGGAGGGCCTGGCCGATATCCGGATCGTGAACGCCATCATGGAGTCGGACCAGCACGACGGTGCCCGCGTCGAGCTCTGATGCACTCCGTCAGTATCGCGTGCGGCGGCACTGATGATCGCAGGACGGCGACACAGAGGAACCTCCGGGCATCGAGAGAAGTCAAGACATCAACTCTTCAATTTCTTCCGGGTCCCGTTTCAAGAGGCCCTGCTTCTTGTAGTAGATCATCGTGGTTTCGAGGGTCCCGTGGCGCATTCGGTCCTTGACCTCTTCGACGGGCATGCCGTCGTTGAGCCAAAGGAGCGCCGCCGTGTGGGTGAGGCTGTGGGGCGTCACGCCTTTTCGTTTGATCTCGGCCTGTCGCAGGTAATCGTTGATGCGGCTGCGCACCGAACGTGTCTTGAGACGTTGCCCGTCGGACCGGTGGCCGTGCGAGACAAAGAGCGGATCCTCGGGGTGCACGTCGTCGCGCGTGTCGAGGTAGTCCTCAACGACCTCCAGTACCGGCTCGTCGAGCGGGGCCTCCTGATCCTTGACCTCTCGCCCTTTTCCTTGAACGCGGAGGATGGGCCCCATGAGGGTGTGCTCCAGGTCTTCGACGTTGGCGCGGACAATCTCAATCTCGCTGAGCCCCGCGTACAGCATCAGATAGACGATTGCCTGGTCGCGCTTGTCAATCTGAGTTGCGTCACCGAGGACCTCTTCTAATTTCTCGATGTCCGTCTCCGTGAGAACCGAGCGCGAGTGCGTGTCCGGGCGCCGGTTTCCCTCTACTTCCGTCGCGGGGTTTTCGGGGAGATTCCCAATATCGGTAAGGTACTGGCAGAAACGGCGAAGAGCCGTGAGGTAGGTGGAGACTGAGACCTGGCTCAGTTCCCGCTCCTCCATAAGATAGCGCTTGTAGTCGCGCACGTCGTCTTCCCTGAACCGGAAATGGTCCTTCTGCACAAACCATTTTTGAAAAGAGTTCAGTGAGCGTCGGTAGGTCCCTACTGTTTCGTCGCTCTTGTCTTCCAGATAGTCATCCTGGAAGGCTTGGAGGTGATCGCGCAGTTCACGGAGGGACAGGTCGAGACCCTCCGTTGGGGAATCCGAATCAGGCAT
>PXTG01000110.1 GCA_003023365.1 Bacteroidetes bacterium QH_7_62_13
TGGCCGAGGTCGTAAAGCACGCCCTCATCGGTGATGCGGACCTCTTCGCCTTTTTGGAGGACCGCATCGTCCCTGTGTTCTCGCGACGTGACCGCGAGGCGATTGCTGAGACCATAGAACGGGCCGTACGGGTGAAGGCGGAGGTAGCGAGTGCCGATGAGCGTGAGTCCGGCCGCCGGGCCATCCTCAACTTTGGGCATACGTTCGCCCACGCGATCGAGTCAGTGGCCGGGTACGGCACGTTCTCGCACGGCGAAGCCGTAGCGGTCGGAATGCGTGCTGGATTGTACCTCTCTCACCAACGCAATCCCGACAGTATCCCTCGCGACCGGGCCGATCGGCTCATCCGCGCAATCCCAGTCGATAACGACCCGTCAGCCCTGTCGTTTGAGGCCCTTTACGACGCCATGCGGGCCGATAAGAAAAACGAGGGGGATACAATTCGCTTCGTCGTGCTCGACCGATTGGGGCACGCCTCCGTCACCGACGACGTGAGCCGCTCGGAAGCTCGCCAGGCCTGGGACTTCGCCTGCTCGTCGTGAAACGCCGGTCGGGCATTCGGCGTGTGATAAGATCGCCTCACCATTTCCCGCCCCCACCGGGATCCCCCCACCCTCTGTGTCCGACTCCTCCCGCCCTTCTTATTTCCAGCTTGCGTGGCGCACCGCCCGAGCGGGTCTCTATTTACTTCTGGGGATAACAGTTCTTTTCTTCGCCCTCACGCGCACCGAGGTTGGTCGCGATGGCCTCCGTCAACAGATCCAGTCGTCCTTCAACGAACGCTTCGCGGGCCAATTGGAAATCGGGTCCCTCCGAGGGACTCTTCTCAACCAGCTCATCGTGACGGACGTCGCCCTTCGCGGGGACGACGGCACGCTCGTCGCTACGGCTGATTCGATACACACGCAGCCTCGTTGGTATGACCTTCTGACCTACGATCTCTCCGTCTATTCCCTGACCATCGTGCGTCCCCACCTCCGACTCCATCGGGCTGCGGACGAGACCTGGAATCTCGAACGTGTCCTTCAACCCCAGTCTTCCTCGCAACCACGACAACTCGACCTTGAATTCTCTCGCGTGTCGGTCCGGGAGGGACGAATCACGACAACACGTAGCGGATCGGCCCCGTCCGCCGTCAACGACCGATGGCTATTCGACTATACGCAAGCGGACCTTGAAGACCTCACGGCCGACGTTGCGTTCGAGTGGGGGAGCTCAAACCGACGGATCGACTTGTTGACCCTATCCGCCCGGCTCCCCGACCAGAACCTCACGCTTAAATCCGTCCAGGGCCAGCTCACAAACACCGACTCGCGATGGTCGGTGCAGGACGCTGCCCTCCGCCTCGGCGACACTCGACTGGGGATCGAGGGCAACATTCAGCCCGCCCCCACAGACTCGTCACGCACAGTAGTTGATTTTCAAATCAGCGATGGCCAACTCGACAACGACGAGCTTCGCCGGCTTATCCCCCGACTCCCCCTTCGAAGCAAAGTAGCGGTGGAGGGACGAATTGGAGGGTCCCTAGATCGGCTTGTGGTGAACGAGTTGACGGCCGCCCACGGCCAATCGTCTGTCCGGGTCGAAGGGACGGCGTACGGACTCCCCGACTCGCTGAACGTGGAGGCCGACCTACGTGAAAGCCGCATCGCCCCCTCCGATCTTCAGACAGTGTGGCCGGCGGCGCCCGTCTCGATTCCCTCGTCCACCGGGCCGCTCCAGGTTGCGGCAACCGTCAAGGGGTTGGTCCAGTGGCAGGACCGCCCGCAGCCTGCCCTGAACCTCAGCGGCGCCGTTCGCGCCCAGGGTCGACCGGGCGCCGTTCGGGGAACGCTGGAGGTGGCCCGCCCATCGTCGGAGCATCTCCGGTACACGGCCTCGCTCCAGGCTGACAGTCTCAATCTTGCCCCCGTGATGGATCGGCCCGAACTCAAGAGTCGATTGAACGGCCGCGCTACGCTCCAGGGAGAAGGGACGACATTTGACGCTATGGAGAGCTCCGTCAGCGTCAGGCTTTCCAACTCACGGTTTGCCTCTCGAACCGTCTCGTCCGCCGTTCTCCGTGCTTCTATCGACGACAAGATCGGAAAGGCGCGAGTGTCCCTTCGCCAGCAAGAGGGGGGCCGCCTCACTGCCCGTGGGACCCTGGACGCGACCTCCTCTATGCCTCGCTTCGAAGGGACGTCCTCGACCCAAGAATTCGACCTCGCAGAAATTCATTCGTCCCTTCCCTCCACAGACCTCAACGCTACGCTCACCACCCGGGGACAAGGGTCCTCCTGGCGCACTCTTACCGGTCGTGCGTTCCTCAACGTAAATCCCTCTACGCTCTACCGAGCCGATAGCACAATTTCCCTTCCCTCCCACGATCTTTCTCTCGTGGTGGACGCGCCGGCCCCCGACTCCTCACGGATCAGCGTCGGGGGGACAATTGCCTCGGCGACCGTCGAAGGCTCCCGGGTCGGGCCCGCCCTGTGGTCGTCCGCGCGCCTCTGGGCTCGATCCCTTGGACAGGCCCTGAGCCGTCAGTTCCCCCCCCAGTCGTCACCGGCCGAAGATTCTACCGACCAACCCGAACGTTCCCCTTCGCTGCGCGCACGGGCAGGAACGACCCTCACCCAACAGTTCGACCGGCGACCGCTCCAGCTCCGGGGAGAAGCCACCCTTCACCACGCGGAGCTTCTGCAGAAATGGTGGCCGGACGCCCCAGCGGCGGCCGAGAACCTGCGGGCCCAGTCGCGAATCACGCTCTCACCCGATACCTTATCCGCGCAGGGGACCCTGTCTGCCCACCACCTTCACATGCGAGGTCGACGGATCGAGGGCCTCGACGCCGACTTCCGGCTCGCCGGCGCCCTCCAACCGGACCTTCTTGACCACATGAAGACGGAAGTGTCCATCCAGGCCGATACTGTTCAGGTCGGCGATCGGGATTTGACGGCTCCTTCGGTTGCCCTTTCCCTGGCCCAGGGGGAAGGGACCCTCCAAGCCCGGGCGATTGGTTTCGGACGAACTGGTCCCTTCAACTGGGACAGTGACGTCGTCCTGGGGGCTGGCCAGACGGACGTGATCCTCCGGGACCTCTACGTCGGCGTCGGCGAACGGGCCTGGACCACCCAATCAGCCAGCACGCTGTCGATCCACTCGGATGCCCTTTTCTTCGACTCCCTCGACGTCGAGAGCCAACGCCCCAAGACCGACGGGATGCAGAAGTTACGCCTCCACGGCACGCTCTCGTCGGCCTCGTCGGACACTCTGTACGTGGACGCTAGTGATGCTTTGCTCTACCCCCTCGCTCAACTTGTAAATCTATCACGTCCCCTGGGCGGCCGACTGAACGGCCAAGTCGCTGTCGCGGGCGGTCTTGGCCAACCCAAGGTTCGGGGCTCATTCGAGATTCAACGACTGTCCTTTGATCGACGAGTCCTCGGGACCCTCTCCGTTGAAAGTCAACTCACCCCTGACAGCCCCGACCTTCTCCTCGACGCAGCCCTTGAACCTAATGCTCAGTCCGCGGATAGCCTCGCCGGGCCGGCCCTCGTCCCCGGCGGAATTCGTACGCTCGAAGAAAACCGGTTGACCGTCAAAGGTCGCGTCCGCCTCCCCGGATGGTCCGTCTCGGAAGCCTCCCCCGGCTCTCCCTCCGATCAACTGGATCTGAGCGTCAACGTCGATCGGGCCGACCTCTTTTTCTTCAAGTACATTTTTGACGACAACCTCGCTCAGGCTCGGGGCTACACCGCTGGATCAATTCACGTCGGGGGACGCTTCCGGCGCCCGGTTTTCGATGCGGAGCTGAGAGTCAGGGATGCCCGATTCACACTCCCTAAGTTTGGTCTCGGCTTCAGAGCCAGTGGTCCGGTGAAGGTCGACCGAGAGGGCATTCACACACAAGGCCTGAGGGTGAACGACGGGGCCGGCTCCGCACTCATTGAAGGAAGCGTGTTCTTCAACGACTACAACTATTTCTCCTTTGACCTCTCCAGCGAGCTCAACGAATTCAACATCATTGACGTGGCTGAATCGGAGGATCTTCCCTTCTACGGGGACATCCGCGCCTCAGGCTCTGCGTCCCTTACGGGGCCCCTGTCCGACGCCACACTTCGTTCAGAACGGGCACGCACCACCCCCGACAGTGAGCTCTACATTCCTGTCTCTGAGGGCGAGGTGGAGAAAAATTCCGGGTACATCATCTTCGCCGACTCCACGGGACAGGTTCCCAACCTCCGCGACCTTGTACAGAGAGACAATATCCTATCCGACCGGCCAGTTGGGGAGCCCTCTTTTCTGGACGGCTTAGATATAGACCTCAACGTAACTGCGCCCGAAGAATCGACCGTGCACCTCGTGTTCGATCCCGTTCTGGGCGATGTCGTCACGGCTGTAGGGTCCGGGCGCGTGCAGCTGCAACGACAGGGCGGTGATTTTTCAGTGTACGGGAGCTTTAATGTATCGGGCGGCACCTATCTCTTCACGGCCGGGGATGTGTTCGTCCGCCGCTTCAACATTAGCGGAGGGACGATCACGTGGGATGGTCCTCCTACCAACGCCCAGCTTGCCATCGACGCCGAGTATGGCACCCGCGCCTCCACGGCGGGCCTACCGGGCTACGACCAAAATCGACGCATTCCCATCCGCGTCCTTCTGAACATTGGAGGGCGTGTAGAAACCCCCGAGGTTGAGCTAAACCTAGCTCAGGTCCGTGACGAACGGAGCACCTTTTTGGGGACCAAAACGCTGGACGCCGCCCTCAACCGTCCCGATCAACGCACCGAATACGCAACGAGTGTACTCCTCACTAACACGTTCCTCCTTACTACGGAATCGTTGGCGCAGGAGGGGTCGGCGGGCACGGGCAACACCTCACCAGATGCCGGCCTGGGGACTGCGGGCAACCAGCTCGCATTCAACAGCGTATCCCAGCTCGTAGCGAGCCAGCTCAACCGCTATCTTGGGGCCGCGCTCCCTAACGTGGATCTCAACTTTGGACTTCAGGGCGAAGACCCGAACGATTTGGACGTAATCTACGGCATCGCTCTTCGACTTCTGAACGAGCGACTCATTATTCGGGGGGAGGGGGTCTACACGGGGGAGGACCCCGACCAAGCTCAGGCCCAGGGACCGCAAGGGGAGTTCGTCGTTGAGCTTCGCCTCAGCAACCGAATCAGTGTTGAGGCCTTCTACCGGCGGCAGGGGGACGAATTTACTCTAAGCCAGACGCTTACCAGCAGTACCGGAGCCGGTCTGTCATACCAAACCGAATTCTCTTCCTGGTGGGAACTCTTCGACCGTATTTTCGGGTGGCTCTGGTCGGACAGCGATGACTCTGATCAGAAGAACGAGTCTTCATCGCCCCCCGTGGCCGAGGGAACGAGGGAATCCACCCCCTCTACCTCCACGAACGAGGACGAAAACCCGAACAATTGATCATCGTTGTATGACTTTTTCGTCCGGTTCCGAACCCCCCTCCGTTCACATGGTTAGACTTTTCATATTTTAAGCTTTGAATCGACACTCATCTCACGTGGCCGATACCGACACCTCAACGCTTCCCTCGACGGACCAGCTCCGTCAGCGCATCCTGAATTTCCTTCGCGAGCATCCGAACAAGGCCCATCGCAGCGGAGACATTGCGAAGGGGTTGGGCATTGAGGACAATGACACCTATCTCCGGTTCTGCGACGTAATCGCAGAAATGAGTGCCCAACGCCTCGTCAAACAGGAGGGCCGTAAGTACAAGCACAAGGGAGAAAACACCCATCGAACCGGCGTCCTCCAGTGCAATGAGCAAGGATTTGGCTTCGTCCAGGCCGTCGATTCGGACGAGGAATTCTTTATCCGGGAGGCCCACATGGGAGAAGCACTTCATGGAGACCTCGTGCGGGTAGCCGTGGCTGCCAGGGCGGCTGAGGATAAGAAGCGAGAGTGTGAAGTCGTGGAAGTGGTTGAGCGACGTCGCACACAGGTCGTAGGCACCTTCCACAACCATGGAAATTCCGCTTTCGTCGAACCGGACGACCGGCGGATTCTTCAGGAAGTATACGTCCCATCCGATGAATTCGGAGGGGCAACCGATGGCGAGAAGGTATCCGTCTCTGTCGACCGCTTCGACAGCCGCAAAGCGTCTCCCGAGGGGCGCATCCTCCGGGTCATTGGTCCGGCAGACGACCCGAACGTTCGGGTTCTCTCCTTGGCGATGAGCATGGACGTGAAGGCCGACTTTCCAAAGTCGGTTGAGGAGGAGGCCGACGACATTCCGGTCGAGATTCCACAGTCCGAGATCGAGCGTCGGCTCGACCTCCGACACAAGGATATTTTCACCATCGATCCGGACGACGCGAAGGACTTCGACGACGCAATCCACGTCGAACGACTCGAAAATGACAACTTCGAGGTGGGCGTTCACATCGCCGACGTTAGTCACTACGTTGAGCCCGACTCGAACATTGACCGGGAAGCCCTCGAACGGGCCACGAGCGTATATCTCGTGGACCGCACGATTCCGATGCTTCCCGAAAAGCTCTCGAATGAGGTCTGCTCCCTCCGCCCCAACGAGGACAAGCTTGCCTTCTCTGTCCTCATGGAGGTCCCCCCCCACGGGGAGGTGACGGACTACGACATTCGGGAAACGGTAATTCACTCCAAACAACGTCTCACGTACGACCGCGCGCAGGACTACATCGACGGCGGTTACCCGGACGATCCGGTCGCCCCGGAGGTGGTGCAGGCCAACCGGCTGGCAAAAACCCTGACGGAGAAGCGTCTTCGAGAAGGGGCGATCGACTTTGGCTCCGACGAGGTAAAAGTCATCCTGGACGACGACGGACATCCCGAGGATATTGTCCGGGAGGAACGTCTGGACGCTAACCGGCTCATCGAGGAGTTTATGCTTCTGGCCAACCGTACCGTGGCGGCCCACGTCGGGGCCCCCGGCCACAACGACCGCTTTCATAGCAATGGCCGCCCCACGAACCGCGACGAGCCGTTGCCCTTCATTTACCGAATCCACGACCGGCCCGACGGCGAGAAGATTCGTCAGCTCGCCGAGTACGTTCGCGTGTTTGACTATGAGCTTCCGCTTACCGACGGCAACGTCACCAACGAGGACCTCGGGACGCTCATTGATACGGTGAAGGGGGAGCCGGAAGAGCAGGTCATTCGACGTGCCGCCCTACGGGCCATGTCGAAAGCCGAGTATGCGGTGGGTAACATTGGCCATTACGGATTGGGCTTCGAGTACTACTCCCACTTCACCAGCCCCATCCGGCGCTACCCTGACCTCATGGTGCACCGCCTCCTTAAGCGGTACGGGAAAGGGGAAACGCCGCCCAGTGAGTCCGAAATTCCGAACCTTGACGACCTAGCGGCCCGCTGTGAGCACTGCTCCGAGCAGGAGCGCAACGCCCAGGACGCGGAACGCGAGTCCGTGAAGCTCAAGCAGGTCGAGTACGTGCAGGACCACGTAGGAGACGTGTTCGAAGGGGTGGTGAGCGGCGTCACCAAGTTCGGCGTTTTCGTAGAACTCACTGAGCTTCTCGTGGAAGGCCTCGTTCACGTCCGTGACATGGACGACGACTACTACGTCTACGACGAGTCTACGTACACCATGCGGGGCGAAGACACAGGCAAATCCTATCGTCCCGGCGACTCAGTCACCGTCGAGGTCGTTAGTGCAGACATCGATTCCCGCGAGATCGACCTCCTCTTCGCCGAAGAGGAGTGACATCGGCGTCACGCATCAAATAGAGTCAGGTCGGTCATCGGTAGCGGACTCCATCGTTGCTGCATAGCAGTCAATCGCAAGTTATCGGCAACGAGAATTGTCACGGCACGATAGTGGAGTTTTTGAAAAAGACGAGCCATCAACGACCGCGAATCCTACACGGACGGCTCCACGACCGCCTCGTCCGGCACGTCCTCTGAGAAGTCATGCACGAGGAGCCCGCTGCGGAGCTTCGGCTCAAACCACGTTGACTTCGGGGGCATAAGGCTTCCCTCATCTGCCACCGCGACGAGTTCTTCGATGCTCGTGGGGAACATACTAACGGCCATCTCGGCCTCGCCCTCTTCGACGCGAGTTTCCAGTTCGTCGGTGCCCCGAATTCCACCAACGAAATCAATATTCGGATCCCGTCGTGGATCCGTGATGTCGAGGTGCGGTTCCAGAATCGCTTTGCTGAGACGTGCCACGTCAAGTTGGTCCACGGCCCGATTTCCTCTGGCCGGAGGAAGGGGCATCCGGTGCCAGGAACCGTCCAGGTACAGGCATACGATTCCCTTCTCGGACGGCACCGGGTCCGTCACGTCGCGCTCAATCTCGAACTGCGTTTCCAGCGTGTCAAGGAAGTCTGCCGGCCCCTCTGGGAGGTCGAAGACAAGCCGGTTGTAGGCCATGATGTGCATGTGGCTCATGGGGAAGATGACGGCTGGAAAAAATTCGAATCCGAGGGTCTCGGCCGAGTCGGGGTCGCTGACCTGACTGCGCAGTTGATTGGCGGCCCGACTAGCGGCTTTGCAGCGGTGATGCCCGTCGGCGATGTAGAAGTTGTCGACCTCACGGAAGGCGTCCACGAGCGCCCCCGGGGTCTCGACGCGCCAGACCGTGTGACGCACTCCATCGGCCGCCTCAAAGTCGTAGAGGGGCTCTCCTTGCTGAACCTCATCTACAAGCTCGTGGATGGCATCCTGATCTCGATAGGTAAACATGACCGGTTCAGCGTGAGCCTGCTGTGTGAGGACGTGGCGGGTCCGATCGTCTTCTTTTGCAGGACGTGTCTCCTCATGCTTCACGATAGTGCCCTCCTCGTATTCGTCGACGGAGGCGCCCCCGAAAATGCCCGTCTGCTCGCGGCCATCCATCACTAGCCGATAGACGTAGAGGGACGGCTGCTCCTCCTTGGTCGTGTAGTCCGCCTCCACGAACTGACGAAGGTTGATGGCTCCCTGCTCGTACACAGCATCATCGTGCACGTCAGTGGACGGCGACAAATCGATTTCCGGCCGTGCAACGTGCAGGAAGCTTCGGGGCCTCTCGTCGGCCAGTTCGCGAGCCTCCGCAGTGCTCACAACGTCGTAGGGAACCGACGCGATTTCCTCAAGATATTCGGGGAGGGGGCGAACAGCTCGGAAGGGATGCACGGTAGCCATGGAATCTGCTGTCGGTTAATGGTGAGGATGAGGCGACGAATCTCACCCAAACATATGACTTAGCGGATGAAACCTGCAAAACGGTCAGGGACAGGCACTGAGTTCGATGAACAACCGTTGAGCGTTTATGTCTACCTGCCGGCCCGCCTCCTTCGCTCTCCCAATCCCCCTTCCCGAGTCGGGGACACTTGTTCTCTCCTCCAGTTCAGCCTACCGTGCCCGGAGCTGAATATTCCTCGCAACCTTCATTTGCTACGTGATTCCGTCGTGTACTACTCCGCAGACGGCTCCAACATGTTGACGCGCCGGATTCAGGCCCGGGTTCCGTCCGCCAGGCCGGTCCCGACTGCCAAACCTGCGGGACACACCCTCCGCTTTCCAAGCAAAGCCGTGACGGGTCTGGAAGGGGCAACATGGTTCCGACCTCCTCGACGACGGCCCCCGTCTAGGGTAGCGTCAACCGACGTCGCCAACATCAACTCCTTCTACAGAAGACAGGATACCCGCCGACCGACCTGTAGCTCCGAGTTCGGCCCCTGGAGACTATTTCACTTCTGCGTTTACAGCCACCAACTCAACCCTTAGGTTCTGCTTGACCATAGAATCGCTTTGCTTTCCAACCGTCTTGTCATGTCTGTCTCTTCTCGAACTGCTGTCCCGCGGCGCTCGCTTCTAATCAGTCTACTGTTGGCGGGGACGCTCGTACTCATTAACGCCTGTGGAACGGCCGAGTCGACCCGTGAGGCAAACCCGGAGTCTCAAACCCTGCGCCTCACGGCGCTCGACAGCACCTCCAGGACCCCGCTGGATAGCGCCACAGCCGTAAACCGAACGTTCGGGGACACCCTCCGCATTAATTCTGCCGGTCAGTTCGTCATCGAGGACGTACAGCCCGCCCTGCACGTGTTCGACGTGAGCGGATACGGCTATCATAAGCGGCGGCATCTGTCTGTACTGGTTGAACCCGACGATACAACGTTCTCAACGACGACCTCCCTTCTTCCAAAACGTCTTACCATCAATTGTCAGGACCGGCGGCCCTATTTCTGGGACAAATTCGTTCAGGGGTACAGGGAGGATACGACAAAGATACAGCTCAAGCTTACCGAGGTATTTGCCGAAGACGGAGAGGTCCGCATTCAGCCCGTCGCCGTGAATGACCTCTCGTCCCCGGTTTTTTTTCCGGATAATTTCGGGGCCCTCGGTCACTACGAAGTGACTCTCTATGACGGCGATGACAACCGAATTCCATATACCCACAAGGACGCTCCCGCGGACAATGGCCATCGAATTTACTCGCGCAAAGAAATTCTTCCTGTTGTCCCGAAGGATGTCGAGCGGATGGAGCCGAGCGTGGTTGTCCTTGAGGACAGTATAGAGGAGGGAACAACAATCTACGCACGACTGAACTACACCTTCTCGAACGAGGATACGCTGGAGACCACGTCGGCGACCACCTTTCCTGACCTCAACCTCGACTCGCTCCAGACCCCCGTCTTTGACACTTTGCGTACGGCTGGCGAGGTACAAGTCCCCGATAGCTTGGTGGTAAAACGCGATACCACGATCATGCGCGTGGTGGGAATCGACACGACGGTTACCCGCAACGGCTACACTTTGTACTCGACCCTCCGGGATGGAAATTCCGCCCCCAACGCAGAAGCCGCCCGAAATCTTCTCTACGTCCCAGACTCCGTCATCGCGCGGTCGCGTCGCGACTCGCTTCGCGCGGTGGCCGCCGCGGACACAACCGTTCCCGATATCGACACGGTGACCTCTCTTTCGTCCCGTGACGCCCCGTCCGTCCAATTTGTCGATCGAACCAACGAAACCGCCCTTCGATCTATACTCACGGATCAGTCCCTCATTCAAGGACTTTCCCAAGGGCTTCCCGAGACGCAGATCCCTGTTGACTCCTTGCTGTCCATTTCACCGAGGCTCCGAGAGCCGTACTTCGAGACTCCCTCTCTCCCATCGGACTCCATTCGACAGGGGCTCGACCTTGAACCAGACTCTGCCCTGGCCGACTCGATTCTTCTCAGTGCCCCAAAATCCGATCCTCGCTTCCAGCTCTTGGACCCGGATACCGCCGACACCGCACGCGTCCGCGTCCCGGACAACCCCTTTCTGTTTCCGAGTCCCACGGAACGCCTCGCGGCGGACCTCGACTTTGTCACGCTCGACTCCCTCCGGCTAACAATTCCTCCTGGGACCGACTCTGTGATTACCCGTTCGGCCCCCGCGAATGACTTGCGCACGCCGCCGGAACACAGTTACTGGTACCTCCCCCCCTCAATGTCGAAGCAAGGGAACCGAACCTTCGTGTTCGATCCTTCCTTCCTCCGACTCCGGGCTCGGCCTCATGTGGATACGACCGAAACGGTTAATCTAACCGGGCTTCTCCCCGATCGTCTCGGCCAGCGGACGGAGGACGCGGTGCTCCGCTACCCCCAACTGGTAGCCCGAGCCCCGGTTGGGACGTACCGCTCGAGATATCTGACAACCTGGAAGAGTCTGCAGGAGGACACTCTCCAACAGCACTACTGTGACATCTTCCCCTTCCCACTCAACTCTGATTGGCGGTCTACCGTGATGCGCTGATCCCACAGAAGCACCGTTCTCCACTCCGCTGCTCCCCACCGCCCCTAGTCTCGTGCGCTACGTTCTTCCCCTCCTTGTCGGTGTCCTCCTGTCGGCGTGCAGTCCGGATCCATCCAGGGAGAATACCCCGGAGCGCCTACGAATGGATACGCTCTCGTACCACTCGAACGGATCTCCCAACCGTGTAGCGGTCCGTCGAGGCGACTCCGTGGTTGAGCGGCGAGCCTACCGGCGAACCGGAACCCTGCGTCGGGTGGCTGCTGGGGACTCCGTTCGAACGTACTTTGACCTCAACGACCCGGACTCCGCCGCCGTGCTAAAAGACTACCTCCACGGAAGATGGCGGAACCTCTCGGCGGATACGTCTCAGGAGCAGGCGAGCGCGTTCTACATCTTCGAGTCGGATCGTCTCACGTTCGAAAACCCTACTCGTGAAGTGCTTGAGTCCCTCGATGTAGAGTATAAAGATCAGCGCATACTTACCACAGAAGACGGAATGACAGCCCGCCCCGAGATTCTCTCATTCGATACCGTCCGGGTCACAGGGTACACGCTCGTTCGTATTCCCGCCGACTCCCTCTGAATAAACCGGTGGTCTTTAGAAACGAATGTGAATCTGGACGGGCGGGGGCGCTCTGATCCCATTCTGCGCGTTCCCTTCGATGAAAGAAGGGGTAAGAGCGTCCCGAAAGTGATGAGTAAGTAGGGCTATCCCGACTCCGATACCGACTCCTACGAGTACGTCACTGGGATAGTGGACCCCGAGATCAAGGCGACTTAGAGCTACGGCTCCCGCCCATATACTCCCTGGGCCGATCACGTACCACTGTGGATAGGACAGACTCCACGACGTCACGAGGGCGGCCGAAAGGGCAGCGTGGCCCGACGGAAATGAGGTGAAGGGGTCCGTCCCCGGCGCGTCTCGCTGATACGACGGATGGGCGATGAGCCGCCGTGTCACGTACGGACGGGGTCGTCCTACGGCGTGCTTGATCCCAACAACCACACCGGACGTTACCCCCTGTGCCAGGGTGAGACGATATGCACTGCCTATGGCCGAGTCGTCGTGGTTAAGAAGCCCCCATCCCCAAGCGAGGGGAACGGCTCCATAAAAGACAGGCCGGGCCGTGGCGTGGGCAATGTCCAGGGGACGCTCAAGAGCGGGATTGGACCCACAGTAGACGGCCGCGAGCCCTCGTGTGTCGGGAGTCGCTACACGACGAGTCTCTTCGCGGCAAAATTGGGTCGTATCCGTCATGGACTGCCCAGCCCCCACCCCCACTCCCCCGATCAGGAAAATGATTACGAGGCCGACCGCCCTTGCTCGCCTCGTCGGTCGCCGGACCCCCCTCTCAAATAGAACACCTACGGCAGGAATCAAGGCGTGCGGTCGGCGGTCAATTCGGGCAAGATTTTTATCACGCCGTGTAGGCTCAAGACTCTCCGGCGGCCGCTTCTTCTACGTCCCCTTCTTCCTCATCTTCTTCGTCTTCGGCCTCCTCATCGTCAGTGGCCGCAACCATTCCCAGTTCCTTACGAATTTCCATCTTAATTTCCTGCCGCTCCTCTGGATGCTCCTCAAGCCATTCCTTGGTGGCCTCTCGCCCTTGAGCAATCGTCTCGTCCCCGTAGGAATACCAGGACCCACGCTTTTCCAGGATGTCGTGCTCGGTTCCCAGATCGATGAGCTCACCGAGAGAGGAAATTCCCTCGCCGTAAATAATGTCGAACTCGGCCTCCTTGAACGGGGGCGCCACCTTGTTCTTTTTCACCTTCACACGCGTTCGATTGCCCACCACATCCTTCCCATCCTTTACGGCACCGATGCGACGGATGTCGAGCCGTACCGACGAATAAAACTTGAGCGCTCTGCCCCCAGAAGTCGTCTCCGGGTTTCCAAACATCACCCCGATCTTCATGCGGATCTGGTTGATGAAGATCAGTGCCGTCTTCGTCCGATTGATGGTGCCTGCTAGTTTCCGGAGGGCTTGGCTCATGAGACGAGCCTGAAGACCGACGTGGGTGTCCCCCATATCTCCCTCTAGCTCCGCCTCGGGCACAAGAGCGGATACTGAGTCAATGGCAATCACGTCGAGGGCCCCGCTCCGCACGAGCGTGTCGGTAATATTGAGTGCCTGTTCCCCGGTGTCCGGCTGCGAAATGAGCAGCTCGTCGATGTCCACGCCCAGTTGTTCGGCGTAGTTCGGATCAAACGCATGCTCGGCGTCGATGAAGGCACAGGTGCCACCAAGTTTCTGCGCCTCGGCCACGATATGGGTTGCGAGCGTGGTCTTTCCCGACGATTCGGGGCCAAAAATTTCGGTGATACGCCCTCTCGGCACCCCTCCAACCCCCAATGCAGCATCGAGCGTGAGCGATCCGGTCGGAATTGCTTCCACATCTCGGTTCGGATCGTCGCTCAACCGCATGATCGACCCCTGTCCGTGCTCACGTTCGATTTGCTTGACGGCGAGATCTAGGGCCTTCTCTTTTGCTTCTCCGTCTTCATTTGCCATATCGAAGTCGAGGTTTTGGATGGAAGACTATGCGAGCCCCCGTCGTCCGGCGGAGCCTGCACCTCATAGACATTGTGGCTCCTCCAAGCCTAACGTGGCGGGCACGATCAGGACTTGATGGAGGGTAGCACGTACACATATTCTGAACACATGATTCCTCCCTCAAAGGGAAGAACCCTATGGTTGTAGCAACAGCGAGCTGGGTCAGTCGATCCCCATACCCTACGAACGGACTCGCTGGTCCCCTACAATCGCTCATCTCCTACAAATCGTGGCCGCCAGTTGCCCTCGACAGCTTTTTCATCGATTCATGAGTTTGTTGTACTCGGAGGAGTGGCCGGGGTCGATCTGTGTAAGGAGGTTGTAGGCCCGATTGGACTGCTCCCCCCCTAAAAACAGGGCCGTAAGTTCCTGATACTTGGTTGCGAAGAAGAGGTCGAGGGAGTAGGAGTTCGACAAGTACTGGCTCGTTTCCTGAAGGGACTCGAGGAGCCCAATGACTTCCGTTCGGGCGTTCTCTGGGTCTTTTACGAAGCGATCGAGTCCTTTCCGATGATACCGGTAGTGGGCGCGTCGAACCGGTTGATGACGCTTGGCAAGAAGCTCATCGATCAGTTGACGGCGATTGCGGTCGCTGCTGGTCGCGGACCATCCTGGATCGCCCGTTCCCTTGGCCTCATTCGCAATACGGCGAGCCGATTCAAACTGTGGGGTGCCTCCCAGTTCGCTGAAGGTGTCGTAGTCGTACCCGAGAATGATGTTGGCGTAGAAGTCAAGAACAGACGTGAGTGGATTGTACCGGTTTGGGTCGTACCGCAGCGAGGTCCCCCGACTGTATTCAAACTGCCACTCAGAGTCATTTATTCGTACAACCACGGTAGACTGGGAGGTCCCGTAAATTGGACGACGACTTGTTACGATCAGACGAGTCCGAAACTCTGTTGGGCGCAAGGCCTCTAGAAAAACAATTTGCATCGAGCACGTAATCTGCTCCGAGGACAGGAATTGATCCTCGGTCCAGTTTCGCTCGTTGATGTACTCTTCGACGCGCCGCCGAAGGTCTCCGAGAAACGAAAATTCCGATCCACTCAATTGCGACCGGTCAATTTGCACGTCGCAGGCCAGTTCTTGGCCCTTAGTGGGCTGCTCCGTAGCGACTCCGAGAAGTATACACAGGACCAGCCCAACGCTCTTGAACCACATTCGAACGGAAGAGAACCGCTCCACTAAACTAGTAGATGGTTTATGAATGATCGGACGATGCTACCTGCATAGGGCAGATGAAGTTTCTACGCAGTACTGGGGGCCGTCGATTTCCAAGGTAAAGCATTGTTGCACGGATACAGTCCTCCCCTACTCACTTCTCACTTTCCCCACCGCCACGAAAAATTGACTTTTAAAGACTAGACGATTACCAAGATAACAGTCACATCTAAGCTTTTGGACTGCTCCGGGATTGTCTTCATCTCTTTGAATAGGCAGTGTACCCGAGATGTCCGAGAAGTCGATTCTACTTATTCTCGCTTTAGCCATAGGTGTAGGGCTGTCCCCTGCTCGTCCCCAGTCTTCATATGACTTGTTCGGGAGCGCTCGCGCTGACGCATTGGGAAACAGCACCACGGCACTCTTATCTGCGTCCGGCGTGCACGCCAATCCCGGGTCTCGAGCAAGCACGCAGGCGACCGAAGCAGTCGTTTACACACGTGAGGGGTTCGGCCTCTCTGTCCTACGGTATGGAGCCACGCACGTCACCGTCCCCTTCCAGTGGGGAGCCCTCTCAACCGGTGGCAGCACGTTTGGATTTGAAGACTACCGAGAAGTACACCTCAGCGGCGGCTACGCCCGCAGTATTCAGCTCGGGACTACCCGTTCTCTTCACCTGGGCCTAACGGCCCGCTACCATCACACGTCGATCAAAGGCTTCGGGGCTGCAAGCACGGTGGCCCTGAACACAGGAGTTGTGCTAACGCTCCTTCGCTCTCTGCAATTGGGCGCTCACGCCACAAACGTGAACGCCGGAACGCTAGCCGAGGAGGAGCCACTTCCC
This sequence comes from Bacteroidetes bacterium QH_7_62_13, assembly GCA_003023365.1. Classification (GTDB taxonomy): domain Bacteria; phylum Bacteroidota; class Rhodothermia; order Rhodothermales; family Salinibacteraceae; genus Salinibacter. The sequence goes on from PXTG01000110.1 coordinate 16,312, forward strand.
AGCACCCTCGCAGTGGGCCTCAGTTATCAGGCGTTGAAGAACGTGCATGTGCTGGTGGACCTTTTCAAAGATATCCGCTTCCCGATGAGCGTTCGGGGGGGACTTGAGGTGTACCCCGTTTCTCCCCTCGTTCTGCGTGCCGGAATAACGACGGCTCCCACCCGATTCGCGGGCGGCGTAGGAATCAGGCTGGGGCCTCTACGTGCCGACGTAGCAGCCGAACAGCATCAGGAGCTTGGCTGGTCTCCCTCTGCCTCCATCAGATGTCGATGGTAAGTCCCCCCTTTCTCGGCCCGTCAACCATGTACCGGATCTCAATTATTTTCTTCACCCTGGTTATCGCAGGTTCAGAACTCGTCGCACAGCCAATCCCCGACACCCTGCGTGCTGACTCTACCACTGTGTACGACACCATCGACCGCACAATCGACGACCGAATCTCCGACGCACAGCGGACTGAACAAACTGTCGAACGCCTGACTCGGCTTATCGAAAACCCGCTGGACGTGAATCGGGCGTCGCTTGGTGATTTGAGCTCAATTCCTATGCTTCCCCCTTCTGTGGCCCAACGGATCGTGGATCATCGTCGGAGTGAGGGTCCGTTCTCTCAGATCAAAGACTTGACCACTATAAGGGGAGTGAACGCGGCTCTTTTGCAGACCCTTCGTCCCTACTTGACGATTACGAACCAGCTGGAGGCAGAAGCGGGGGATGCTTCCTCCCTTCCTTCCATGAGCTCAATATTGAATAACCTAAATTTAGACGTCATCCAACGGGTAACGCGTGACCTGGATCTCGGTCGAGGCTTCAAGCAAGACACCACGGGGACCAAGTTTCGGGGTTCTCCCGAGCGGGTAACGACACGAGTCCGGCTCAGCTACGAGCGCCGACTTCGGATTGCCATGACACTAGACAAGGATCCAGGTGAGCCTATGCGCTGGGCCCCTGAGACCGATACGTACGGCTTCGATCACGTGGCTGGCAACCTTACCCTCAACGATTGGGGCCCCCTACAGACACTCGTCCTGGGTGACTTTACCGTCGAGTACGGCCAGGGGGCCGCTCTCTGGCAAGGGCTAACCTTTGGCAAGGGGCGCTCCCCGGTCTCTCCGCTCCTACGAAACGGACGAGGCATCGTCCCCTTCCAATCGGCCTCCGAAGATCGGTTCTTCAGAGGGGCTGCGGCGACCGTTTCCCTATCGCCCTCGCTTTCCGCCTCAGGCTTCGTCTCCAGGCGGTATCGTGATGCTACGCTCGACTCGTCCACCACCTCCGGCGCCCCGCCCTATCCAGCCCGGACGCTGTCGACGGGCGGCCGGCATCGGACGCCGAGCGAGATCCAACGAAAAGGAACGTTTGGCAAAAGTACCGTGGGTGGAGCCGTCGAGTATCGTTCTAGCACATATCACCTGGGAATGACCGCTTATCGGAGCTGGTTCGACCGTCCCCTTTCTCCCCCGCCCGATCGGCCCGATGAGCAGTTCGCCGTATCTGGAACAGGAACGAGCATGTTAAGCCTCTTCGGAAGTGCGTTTCTGGCCCCCTATACGCTTTTCGGCGAACTAGCCCGAAGTCCTTCAGGGGTTTACGGCGGGGTTGTCGGGGCGGCCCTCGACCATGAGGCTGGTGTTCAGGCGATTCTCCTGGGCCGCCGGTTTCCAGCTGCGTTCCGGGGTCTTTATAACTCGGCGGTTGGCGAAAGTGGAGCCACGCAGAATGAGGTGGGCGTGTACACGGGACTACGCGTGCGTCTGGCTGACCGATGGCGCATCGGGGCCTACGTCGATCAGTACCGGTTCCCGTGGCTCCGCTTCGGCCTCCCCCGCCCTGGAACCGGTCTCGATACGCGCGTCGTGGTTGAATACGATCCACGTCCCTGGTTGTCCACCTACCTGCAGTTGCGTGCGGAACGAGAAACCGTCGGTGCTGAACGTCCGGGTCCCGGTGGTCGACCTTTAGGGGCCCTACAACCCGAACGACGATACGCCGGCCGATGGTATACCGAATACAGCTTCAGCGAAGCCTTCACCACTCGTACCCGCATTCAGCTATCACGCTATTCAAACGTCGACGATGGATCCTCCCATGGGGTCTTTCTCTCACAGGGGTTCCGTTTTCAGCCGCTGAACTCTCTGCGACTGGACGCCCGGCTCGCCTTTTTCGACACCGAGGGATTTGACAGCCGCATCTACGCCTACGAGCACGATCTTCTCTACAGTTTCTCGGTTCCTGCCCTGTTTGATCAAGGGCGCAGGACATACGTTCTCGCTCAGTATAAACCCACCTCCGACATTACCCTCGAGGCGAAATACGGGGTGACCTGGTACCCCCACCGACGAACAATCGGCTCAGGCCTGAACAGGAAAGATGGGAATCGGGCTCGGGAAATCCGCGCACAAATTCGCTGGCAGTACTGAAGCCCGACGAAGACCTGCGATCTTCCCAACTCCAAACCTGATTTCCGGTCCGAGCCGCCCGGCTAGCGTTCTTTCTTTCTAAGCCGTAGATTATGCTCCGACCGGAGAGGAGGGATCCCTCTTCTCATTCCCTCATAAGACGACCAAGGTTTTTCTATCACGCCTACACGATCCTATGAGCATGCCGGAGACGCCTCGTATCCTCGCTGTCGAAGATAACTCCGAGACCCAGCTTTTGCTTGAACACCTACTGAAGGAATCATTCGAAGTGACCGTCGTGACGGGTGTCGACGAAGCGCTGGAGGCGGTCGAGGGACACTCCTTCGACGCCATGCTTCTCGACATTAATCTCAGTGAACAACGCACCGGGACTGATCTCTTGCATCTCCTCCGTGAGCGCGACGACATGGCGGAAGTGCCCGCGATCGCACTCACCGCCTACGCGATGCCGGGCGATCGTGAAGACTTCCTCGAAGCTGGCTTCAACCAGTATGTGAGTAAACCCTTCACACGGGATGACCTGACTGACGCGATCGAGACCAGCCTCGCCGGATGAACGCTTTCCCCAACTGATTCTCCGGGCCTTAAAAGAAGAGGCTTGGAGCCGGCTGGCCCCAAGCCTGAGATTCTCCCAATAATCGAGCGAGTCAAAAAAGGCTAGTTCATACAAGTTGCCTTGAGCGTTTCCCGGCGATCGTCGAGAATGCTTTGCCACTCTTCTTCCTCAACAGGTTCGTCCCCCTTGTAGTACTCCCATTGTTGCACATTGTCGTCCGAAACAATGACCGGATTGTCCATGTGGGCCACCCGTTTTAAAACAGGAGATGTGCCCATTTGGTGAACGAATGTGATGGTACACTCTCCAGTCGCCGACTTCTCTTTCACCGAAAGCCAGTTATCCCCACAAACCTGACAGCTATAGAAACGAGATTCTTGCTCTTCTCCAAGAAGGTTCTCCACCTCGTCTTCCTCTTCGAAAACAACTTGCATAGGCCGCAGGCTCTCGCAACCGCACGTTTTGCACGTCAGTTTTTCCTTTTCCATAGGGGCATTGACGCTGGTGGTTCAAGGTGGAATGGACAGTTATGAACGATGTGAGGGACGGAAGGTTCGACCTCCGTCACTATCACATGACCCTCAGCTCCTAACCACGCAGACTTCACAACTCTTTTTCGGACGGGACACCGAATTACCTCAGCGTCTCATCGTCGCTGATAATACGTAGGATCTCTCCAAACCCGTACACGGAT
>PXTG01000111.1 GCA_003023365.1 Bacteroidetes bacterium QH_7_62_13
AAACTCCTTGGTCGTCTGGCGGACCTGTTCTGCCAGATCGACCGACTCCGCCTCCAGCCCCATTCGACCGGCCTCCATCTTCGAGAGGGTAAGCACTCCCTCCAGGGTCTTCAAAAGCCGCTTTCCACTCTCCTCAATGAGACGGGTAAACCGGGGGATCGTCCCTTCCAGATCGCTGGCCTCCTCCCCAACCGCCTCGGCAAACCCAATGATGGAGGTGAGCGGCGTCCGAATCTCGTGACTCATATTGGCGAGGAAAACTGACTTCGCCCGACTGGCCGCCTCCGCTTCCTCCTTCGCGTCCCGGAGCGTTTTCTCATGGTCTAGGCGATCGAGAACGAGCCGGGCGTACCCAGAAAGGACTTCCACCAACCGAAGATTGAAGGAAGTAAATCCTTCAACCTCCGTCTTTCCTAACATTACCACGCCCCATTCTCCAATGGGAACCGCCGCCGCGGAGCCCAGCTGTTCGTAGTCGACCTCGTTGTCGAGGGTGCACACGTCTTCGATGACGACGGTGTCGCCGGCCCGGAGTGCCCGGGCCGAGAGGCTATCCCCGTCGACGGACTGTTCCGTGGGCAGGGGAACGCCGAAGGAGTGATCGGCCGTGGTCTGCTCCGGCACGATGACGCTTTCGTCTACAAACCCCGTGTTGCGGAGGGGGTAGTCGAAGAGCTCGGCGAGCACCTTGTGGATGCGGGTGGAAATCTCTTCAAGGCTCTCGGCGGTGAGGAGTTGACGAGTGGCCTCGTAGAGCGCCTCAATTTTGTCCTGACGTTCGCGGAGGGCCCGCTCCCGCTCTTTTAGGTCCGTGATGTCGGTCGCGACGCCCACGATATGTTCAAGGGAACCGTTCTCGTCGTACACACCGACGGATCGATCGCGAACCCACTTAATCTCCCCGTCTGGGTGTACAATACGATAGGTCTCGTCGTAGGCTTCCGGATTTTGCTTCTGAGTTTCCAGGGCCGAGCGGACTCGGTCCCGATCCTCCGGATGAATCGCCTCGACGACCGACCCGGGCCGCCCCGTCAATGCCTTCGTGGACCGCCCCCAGATGGATTCGTAGGCCTCGCTGATAAATTCGATTTCCGACTTTTCTGCCGGACTCATCCAGACCACATCGGTCACGTTCTTCCGGATCTGTTCGAGACGACGGCCCTGCCGGCGAAGCTTCTGATCGCGCCGCTTCCGTTCGGTGACGTCGCGGATCGTTCCGCGGATGTGCATGACTGTTCCGCTCTCGTTCTCACGCGGCTCTCCGCGTGTTCGGACCCACCGTTGTTCGCCAGTATCCGTTTCGAGACGAAGTTCCAGGTCGTAGGGCCGCCCCTCACGCAAGGCTCGGCGGAACGCTGTTCGCAGCCTAGATTGGTCGTCGGGGTGATAGTGACCAAGCGCCTCATCGGGCGAAAGGGACTCATCGGGTGATATGCCGTAGATGCGCAAGACTTCGTCGCTCCACGTAAATGTATTGGATTGTACGTCGTACTCCCAGGCCCCAACGTTGGCGATTTCCTGCGCGCGTTCGAAGAGATCATTTTGTCGTTCAAGCTTCTCTTTTCGGCGCCGCTGGTCGGTGATATCACGGGTGGTTCCGACGAGCCGCTGAACCTCGCCGTCGACAACCACCGGAGCGATCCGAGTCGTCCAGTAGGTCGATCTGTCGTCAATCTGCAACTGCTCCTCGTAGGCGATCGGCTCACGCCGACGGACGCACGCTCGGTAGTGCTTCTCAATGCGTTCCCCGTCCTCCTCTCCCATAATCTCGGTGGGGGTACGGCCACGGATGTCGTCCTCAAAGAATCCTGTCTTCTCCTCGTACGCCGGATTGACGCGTTCGACAACAAACGTCTCCCCGTCGTTTTTCACGTCGATCAGGAAGAGGGCATCATGGGCGTTCTGAAACATCGTCGCGGACTGCCGGAGCCGACGCTCCCGTGCCTTCCGATCACTGATGTCTCGCCCAACCCCGACGATCCGATGGCCACCCTCCGGATGTTTGAGGGTACTTCCGACGAATTCGTACAGGACAGATGTCCCGTCCTTACAGAGGAGGGGCAGCTCGACCCGTGCACTCCCATTCCGAAGCGCGTTTGAGATTTGTTTTTCCAGCTTCTCCCGGCTCTCCTCGGGGACGAAATCGAACGCACTCATTTGTTCGATTTCCGCGTCCGAATAGCCGGTCACCTCACACACCCGGTCGTTCCATCGGCAGGGAGTGGCCTCTTCGTCGAGGGCAAAAAAGAGATCGTCGATGTCATCGAGGAAACGGTCGGTGTACGAGCGGTAGCGCCGGAGCTGCTCTCGGGTCCGCTCCCGCTCTGTCACGTCCCGTGCGGAAACGATCAGGGTCTCGACCAGTGCTCTCCCATTTTCTTCTCTGCCCCTCGTTACGGGGCGAATCGTTCCCTCGACGACGTACGGGCTTCCATCCGGTTTTTCAAGAAGTGACGAACGTGCCGGTTCCGTCCACCACGGCGTTTCCCAAAACGGCTGTCCGACGATCTCCTTCCGGTCGGCGTCTATGTACTGGAGTGACGTTTCATTCGTCTCCAGAAGCGTTCCGTCGGGATCGATAATCCCCACCATCATATTTGGATCGTCGAGAACCGCCTCGAACCGACGGGACATCTCCTCTCGCTTCTGGGCGAGGCGCTCTTGTCGCTGAGTCCGGTGTCCCTGTTCGAGCTTTTCACGAATCATGTGGGCCACGTCCCCGAGCTGGCATCTCTCCAATTCGTCGAACGACTTGGAGGCACGATCCAGAATCGAGAACGTGCCGATGGTTTCTCCCCCTGGCGCTCGGACCGGCACCCCAGCGTAAAAGCGCAGGTCGGCGTCCTCGAGAAGCTGGCCCTCATCGAGGGCCGCCTCCTGGATGTCTTCGAGCACCACCGGCGCATCTTCTTCGAGCGTTCGGATACAGAGGGTGGCCAGGAGCCGGCTATTTGCCGAGTCGAGACCCGTCGTTTCGCGAAGCCACTGCCGGTCGTCGTGGAGAGTGGCGAAGACGGCCGTTTCCACATCGAAGCAACCGGCGGCGAGCCGGGTTAGTCGACCGAAAGCATCCTCGCCGCGAGCGCCGGGGATGTCGTAGCGGTCGAGGACGTCGAGGCCGGGAGCGTCGGCCTCATCAACGGGAAAAATGCGTCCCTCGGGATCTGTCACTGAGCGCTGGGGGGAAGGGCGAGCCATGGCTCACTGGGGGCGGAGGTCGGGTTCTCCCGTCGGGGGTCGAAGGAGACCTAAATTAAAGTGAGAGAGAATCGGGGTCGTCCCCACGTGCAGCACCTACCGGACGTACAGTCGATCACGCCGGTCTCCGGAAGGATCCTGCTCGTGCAATCACGTGACTCTTTATTAGGGCAAAGATTATTAGGGCAAGGATTGTGCCAACCCCGACCATCCTGCTGGACAAAGGATCTCCCTTTTTGGATTCGGGGGTACGGTCGGGTATACCTAGTGGCCCTGCTCGAGATCACACGTTCGTCTCGGGAGAGCCCGTGCCAGCTACGCGTCCGAACAGGAGGTCATCACGGCGTCAATCAGGAGTATTAGCGTCGCCAAAAGAGTGGCGAATTTGTTCCGGCTTCAGACGATAAAAGGCACCCGTCGAGAGGTCTACCAGCACGCCCGGAACGACGAGATTAAGGAGGTTGAGGGTCGTCCAGGTACTGCGCCTCTGCTGAAGCGTAACCGTGTGTGGACCGTCCCCCGCATGGTAGAGGCGCACCGTGTGGTCCTCGTCCCGCTTCAGGGTCAGCGTCGTCGGCGTTTCTCCCGCGGGGCGGCCGTTCACCTCCACGTGAGCGCCCGAGGGCTCCGACTCTACGCGGATGCTCTGTGAGGGGCCGTGGATCAGTGTGGCACACCCGCCAAGCAAGAGGGCGGCGGTTAGCAGGAGCACTCTCATCGGGAATGGGGACCGGTTGGTTGGACGAAAGCGAGGTAGCGGGCGTGGGTCAGAGCCGTCAATGGGTCAGTTTTGCTCGGGAATGGGATCGGCACGGTGCGGATTGACGCTCAGCGTTGACGACGCTCCGTTTCTTCCAAGGGGAGCGTTGAGGGCGGTAAGCGTCTCCGACGCTCGCTGAATGAGTGTGGTCGGTTGGCTGCGTTCGTTGACGGAATGGTTCTGCCGGAGAAGGCGCCCGGTCATCCAGACAGCAACGATCAGTTCGCCGCATAGAATGCCCCCGAGGACCGCAGTTGGGCGTCCCCAGGCATCACTGGGGGCGTGGTACAGCATCCCGAGAACCAGCCCTCCGGCAGCGGCGAGACCCAGACNAAGGGCCAAGTGGATATCAAACGGTAGGAGGTCGGGCAAGCCGTAGAGGGGCCACAATAACCAAATCCCTTCTAGAATGCCGATAAGCGTTCCTGCTATGGGACGGCGCCAAACGAGGTAGGCCAGAAGGAGAAGCGAGAAGCAATGATAGATCATCCGGCCTACGGGCAAGAACGAAGCACAGCGTTTGAGACCGCTCCGGGGAGGTTTGTTTTCGTACTTTCCCCTTCCTACGGTCCCGACAGTGGACGGACACGTCCCGCTTCCCTCCACTACTAGAGGCTATCGACGGGGCCGCAGGAGCCTTTAACTGCGCATTCGGCCGGATGGATCAGTGCGCGCGATCGTTCAAGGTATCGAAAAGAACGAAGGTACGGGGTCAGTGCGCGTGCTCTTCCATTTTCGATTCCAGGGTCACTTGGATCTTTCCGAGAAGCTGGGAGATGCGAGCAGCACTGAGATCGAGCACCTCACCGATCTCGCTGAGCGTTAGGTCCTCGGTGTAGTACAGACCCAGTATGGTCTGTTGCCGTTCGGGGAGGGTCTCGATTAGATCCTGAAGGTGTTTCTGGGTCGACGCTCGTTCAAAGCGCTCGAAGCTCTCCTGAGCGTCCTCATTCGGGAGGACGTCCACCATCGTCTGGTCCTCATCGTTGACCGGATGCGAGAGCGAAAGGGAGAAGCGACGCTGTGCGTCGCGGAGCAGTTCGTGGTACGACTCTAGCGACAGCCCCATGTAGTCGGCCACGTCTTGATCAGAGGGTTCGGTCCCCATCATCTGACGCAACGTAGAGATTGCCTCCTGAACGGCCCCGATTTTCTTCCGCTTGTCCCGAGAGAGGACGTCGATTGAGCGCAAGTAGTCAATTACATTGCCCCGGACCCGTCGGTACGCGTGAGTTGCGAATCGCGCCTTCTCCGGGTCGTAGTTGTCGAGCGCTTCGAGGAGGCCGACGATCCCCACACTTTCCAGGTCCTCGTGCTCGGCGAGCATGTGGTCGGGCACGCTAATCTTCCCGATAATCGAGCGGACGAGCGGAAGGCCAGCCATGACGACCGCCTCCTTATTCTGTTCGGTTGGGTCGTCGAGGTACGCCTCGACAAGGGACTGTAAGTCCTGGTCCATGGCAGTGAGGGGGCAGGGAGCAAAAATGACGGATGCTGGTTACGCGGCCTGCGGTTCCGCGACGGGTTGCTCGTCGGGGCCCGTCGGCGCGGTGTCGTCTTCCAAGGCCTCCGATTCAGGCTCAGTCTCGTCCGACGTGGAGGCCGACCCCCCATTCGAGGATGCGGGATCGGGAGCAGCCGTAATGACGTAGCGGCCCATCGCAAAACCGACCGCCAGAGTCAGGTAGGCCACCAGTCCCGACATGGCCGCGCTCGACAGAACGTGTTCGAGCGACGCACCACTCCACGCCTGGTACAGCAGGACGCCTACGCCGAATAGGCCGCCGCCGTACGCGACAAGGTCGTGCATCGAGGCAGGTCGAGGGTCTGAACTCATCGGTGGTGTCACGGGTGGGTGAACGAGAAAAGGCGTGCGACGGGGATCGATTTATGGAAGGGCTGGGGCGGGGGCATACTGTCGATGGACGACCGTGTGGGCGAGCCCCGCCAAGGCTTTCCGCACCGGACCCTCCGTACGGACAATCGGGGTTTGCTCGGAGACGGACTGGCGGACATCATGTGCGAAGGGCACCCAGCCCAGTATGCTCGGGGACTGATCCAGAAACCGGTCGGTAATTGTGTTGAAGCGCTCCGCAATGCTTTGCGCGTCAGCTTCGTCGTCGGCGAAGTTCACGATTAGCCCGAGGGGGTAGTTGGGATCGGCCGTCCAGAGGAGTTTGACGAGCCGGTAGGCGTCGGCCACGGCGGTGGGCTCCCCCACGAGAATGAGGGCGCCGAGATCGGCGCGGTCCAGCGACCAACGGACCGGCCCTTGCGTGCCGGACGGGCTGTCGATGAGCACATAGTCGTGTTCCTCTCGAAGATGGCTGAGAAGTTCGTCCATTGCGTCGTAGAGGGCCCCCCCCGCTGTCTGATCCCGCTTGTGGGGCCGGGAGGCCGCTTGCACGAGCGTGATCCCCACCTCGGTCTCGTGCAGGGCAGCGCGGCGTGGAGCGGCCTCGCGCACCGTGTCGAGCACGGT
>PXTG01000112.1 GCA_003023365.1 Bacteroidetes bacterium QH_7_62_13
GATGTCCGGTCCTCTGCCCGACGACTTTGGAGCTCGTATCGTAGACGAATGGGCTCCCGGAGCGAAGGAGAGGGGTACCAGACCGATACGACCATTCACACGAGAAAAAGTAGGTCGGCGTCCCAGGCACTGCGGAGACTGGCCGAGAACGGCCGGAAGCTACCGATTGAGGGATGGATCACTCTCAACCGATTTGGGACACTCGCAGGAGAAGTGCCCCGAGAAAAGCCTTCGTGCTCGTCGTCCCAACGACGACTGTCCGCCACCCCGCGGCCCAGACACATCTGCCTCTGAGGGACGGACCAATTTAGAGGCGGAAAACGCTACTCCGCGAGGGTTACCACTCAAGCTCAGCGGCATTCTCTGTGCTACTTTCATCTTGCGACTCCGTCTCAACGATCGCACTGTCTGTCTCGGGCGGTACGGAGGGCGACTCGGCGGCCTGGATGGCATCTCCAGCTTCGGGAGCGCGCGCGTCGCCGTTGGAGGGCGAGGAGGACGGGTCCGGCTCTGAGGAAACGGATTCCTCGGTCGGCCCAGGCAATGGGGACGACTGCTTGGGGGCCGAGTCCCCCTGCAAAGAGGGATCGTCGGACATCATCTGGGTGGAGGAAAAGATGTCTTTCAGCGCCGGGATGCGCTCGGCCACGCTACAAATGCCTCCCTCGAAGTTTGCTCCGTCTTCGATGGTAAGCGACTCGCCGCAAAGGATGCCCTGCACCATGGCGGACTCAAGAAGGACGAGGCTATCGCGTGCGTGCAGTACGCCCCCCGCCCGGCCCGCAATTCGAATCGAACGGGCCTGGATTTCTCCGTGAACGCGTCCCCCCCGCGCCACGTGGACGTGCCCTTCGGTTCGAACGTCCCCGTCGAGGGTCCCGTCGACGCGAAGATCGTCCTCTTCAAGGTCGAGGGAGCCCGTCATCGTCGAGCTTCTGCCGATAACCGAGAGCGCCGAAGAGGACTCGGGAGAATTGTCGTCGGACGAATCGCTTAGGAAATCAAACATTGCGAGTGTGAATCATTCAGATGGGGGTAATTGGGCTTGGGGGCTCGTTACACGCTTTCCTGCTCGAAGAGCGTGACGGACGTACTTGCATTTCCAAGATCGAGTCCGACAGCGTGGTCGGGATCCTCCCCGTTCACGTTCGTGGAGTGGAGGGCATATCCGCGGCTCACGTGCGTCACAGGGTTCGGTACGACCTTCAGAGAAAGGATCTCCCCGAACTCGTCCTTGAACGCATCCACGAGATCGGTGTAGAGGGCCCCTCCCCCGGCGAGGTACATCTTCCGGGTCTGTCCGAAATCGCCGTCCTCGAACGCTTTTTCGAGTGTGGGGGAGATGACGTCCTTGTAGTAGGTGTGGAGCACCTCTCGCCGAAGCTCCGATAGGTCGTGGCGCTGACGGCCGGCAACGACGGAGCCTTGACGCATCACCATGTCTACCTGGTGCTCTGTAAGCATGTCCAGGTAGTGCTTCTCACGAAGCCGTTTGGTGAGCAATGACGTAGCGTAGCGGAGGCCGCGGCCACTCGTTGCCGTTCGTTGGACCGGGCCGGAGGGAAGACTCAGCACCGACTCGAATGTGCCGTAGCCCAGCGAGACCGCAAAGAAGGGGTCCCGCTCCTGAAGGTCGCCTCGACGAGTGGCAGTGACGTGCCCCTCGATCTCCGGAATGACCTCGACCGTCGAGACAGAGACGTCGATGGCCGAGTGTTTGTCTTGCCCGAACGGGCGTCCGTCAAACTCGACGCGTTTCTCGCCCTGCAGAAGATTGCGCGCGTCCTCACGGTGGACCTGGTAGGTGGGGTAGGGGAAGCCGGTCGTCAGGGTGATCGGCGAGTCCGCCCCCCCTGCCTCCGCCGCCATGAGCCCGGCCCGCATGAGCAGGCGGTAGTCGAGGTCGGACGGGGCATTGTTGATGCCTTTGTGCGGGGACGTTCCCTCACGCATCGCAAGATCCCCGACGACGTACCGCTCGTCGTCGACCTGAACTTTAAGCCCCTTGAGGGGGGTGTCGGCCACGTCGGCGAGCTCGGTCGCGTTGGTTTCGAAGACACTCGGAAACGACCTCGTTTTCAGCATTGGTCTAGAAGTGTGGTGAGGAGCGTAGGTTAATGATGGCAAATGGTATCCTGCGTGCAGTACGTCGGAGAGCGAGAACACAACGGCCCCGCCGAGCGATTAACGCACCACTTCTTTCCGCCACAAGAAGGGTGCCGGGTGCGCCCCGGTGAATGGGACGAGGCGTGAACGAGAATGTCTATTTCCGGGTCAGGCAGGTGTCTATCACCTGGACCGATGGTTCTGAAATACGTCGTTGGAACTTTGTTATCGGCCAAACGAGTGGCATCTTAAACCCACGCAGTCCCTTCCATGTGGGCCAGAGAGGCCCCCATTCGCCCGTATACGTCGGGGAGTCGGCACCGAAGAGTCTCCACAATTCCGGAAGAAAAGAGCGCTAACCGTAGCGCGAGCGACGATGTGGGGGAAGCCCCCCGTCGGGATTGGGGGCGGATCCGCTTCACGACGCTACGATGGAAGCTCCGGAAGGTCTTTCCGGTGTTCTGAGCGGCCGGAGGGGAAGATTCTTGGGGGCGAATCGAGGAGCGCGAGTCGCGCCTGCGCCCCCGGCTCGACATGGGAATGACGGGGCGTAGGAGGTGGAGAGGCCCAGGAAGAATGTGGACTCCCTCCTGCTCTTCCGCGTTCGCGACCCGGACCGTCGCGTATCGGTTCGGCGGTACGGGTGTCGGAGGAAAGCCGGTTGGGTCGGGCGGTCGAAGGGCGCCGAGGGGATGGCTCAATCACCAACTGCGAGGGGCCACGGTCCACGACTCAGTCACGGTTTCGTCCTCGACGACGTGGAGCCTCTCCTGGTTGTTGACGGTGACGCAGGCGTGGTTGGGGACGATGCGGAGACGGTCGCCCACTTCGAGGAGCGACGAGGACGGAACCGTCAGCCAGCCATGCTCCTCGGAGAGATGGTCCAGCGTTGTGTCGGAGCGAGGAGTCATGTTCTCCGCGTCGTCCAGCACAATTCCGTGGCCGTCGGTTCCGTAGCCGGTATCGGTGGTGAAGAGTTTCTTTCCGGCGTCGACGAACGCACGTGCGGTGCCCTCTGCGGTGCGCTGTGTGCTGACGACGGTTGTGAGAACTGTGAGCGCACAGTCGTCGAGCGGGGCGGCGCCGAGGGCCACCTGGATGGCGTCGTGCATCACGTAGTTGCCCGGTCGGATCTCCGTCACGCGGAACCCATCGCGTTCGGTATTCTCGAAGGCGGCCAGCGACGGGGTAGAGCCGATGCTGATCTCAAAGGCCTCGGGCGTCACGCCGGATGCGTCTGCGTGGGCGAGGCGGGCCGCCAGGCGCAGCATGCGGTCGCGTTCGTGCCGGCCCACACGCTGAAGGGCTTCCGCCGTGGTTTCGTTGTCCGTTGGGCCCTCGTAGGCCTGTCCGGCGTGGGTCAAGATGCCCGTGAGGTCAAGGGAGGGAAGGTCAGTGATGCGGCGGGCCAGGTGCACGGCCGCGTCGTCGTGGTTCCAGGGGACGCCGCAGCGCCCATGCCCCACGTCCACCTCCATGAGCACCTCGACCGGTTCGTTCTCATCGTAGACGGCGGCGGCCTGCTCGGCCCCCGCGACGGTGTCGACGGTAAACGAAATGCGTGCCTCGCTCCGAAGGACCTGCAGGCGCTCGTGCTTGTCACGGCCCGTGACGGGGAAGGCCACGCGCACATCCTCAAAGCCCGCTGCCACAAATGTCTCCGCCTCCTTGACGGTCGCGACGGTTATGCCCTCGGCCCCGCGCGCACGCTGCTCCTGAGCGAGAGCGACCGACTTGTGCGTCTTGACGTGGGGGCGCAGCGCCACATTATTCCCGTCGGCTCGCGCCTGCATCCGGTCCAGGTTGCGGGCGAGGCGGCCCCGGTCGACGAGAAGGGCTGGGGTGGTGAGGTCGTCGAGCGTCATGGAAGAGGAGGCGGATGTGGGACAGAACACCGAGGCGAACCAACCCAGACAAACGACCTACGCGATCCGTTTACAGGGTTCTCAGAAAAATATGGACTGCGAACTGAAAACGCAGCCCCAGGCGATCATTCCGAGGGACGAACGATCATCTCCGTAATCCGGTCGTTCACGCGGAGCCGATCAACAGTGTCCATCCCGTCCACGACCGTCCCGAACGCCGTATAGCCACTGTCCAGGTGCGGCTGCATGCTATGGGGCACGAAAAATTGGCTTCCCTCCGTGTCCGTGCCGGCGCTGGCCATCCCGAAGGTGCCCCGCCGATGCCCGATGCGCGTAATTTCGGTCCGGAGGAAGAAGTCCGGCCCGCCGAACCCGTCTTGCCGGGCAAAGTCACCGCCCTGTACCACAAAGTTGGGCACCACCCGATGGAACGGCACGCCGTCGTAGCGCCCCTTCCGCGCAAACGTCGTGATGGCCTGTACCGTCTGAGGGGCTTGCTCGGCGTCGAGCTGGATCGTGACGGTCCCCCGGTTCGTCTCGACCACGAGCCGCGGGTGGGGGCCGAGCTCCCGCAGATCCGCCCAGTCCGGAGAAGGGGAATCGGGCAGGGGAGTTGGGGCGGCGGCGACCGTCGTGTCCGTCGCCGCGGTAAGGCCCGCCGCCGCGGCCTCACGGACGGCATGGTGCGGATGCTCACGGGCGTCACGTAGGGTGGTTTTCGCCGTCGGGCCGCCGAGGCGGCCGAGGGCCTCCAGTACCGAGGTCATGCCTTCCAGGTCGGCGGGCGTCGACAGGGTTTGGTAGGTGGCCACGAGCGTATCGGCTGGGGCACGGTGCGCGAAGAGGGAGTCGGTGAGGAGGGAGGCGCCGTGGTAGAGGAGGGCGGGGTCGCCGCGTCGGACGGCCTGGGTCGGGCGAACGCGGTCCCACCGGGCCTCAAGGGCCTGGAGGGCCGCGGTGGCTACTCGGATATTTGCGGACTGCAGGGCCGTGTCCAGCAGCGTGTCGGCACGTGTGGTGTCGAGGGGAGCAAGGGCGGGCAGGGCCGCGGCGTAGGCGGGGGGCGAGCGCTCGGCGCCCCACGCCTCCACAGTGCGAAGCACACGGGCCGATTGGCCATTCCGGGCCAGGCCGCGCAGCAGCGGCGCAACGACGCGCCAGCGATCGGGGTGGGTGTCGACCCAGATGCCGACGGCCGTTCGGTTGTCGGGAGACCAGTCGGCTTCGGCCAACGTCTCGGCGGCCGTGCGGGCCACGAGGGGATGCTCGTCGTTCAGTGCCTGCACCAGGGCCGAGCGAGCTGCGGGCGTGGTCGGTAGTCTGGTGAGGCTCCGAGCCGCGTCCACGCGAGTTCGCCAATCGGGGGCGCTCCGGAGCCACGCGGCGAGACGCTCTACATCGACCGATTTGCCGACCGCCCCGAGCGCCCTCAAGAGGTGCATCGCGGCGGGGTCGTCGGGGGGAATGTCGTCCAGGGCGTGGCGGACCGAATCGAGCCGTCCGCGGGCCAGTGTATCTACCCGACCGAGGGCGTAGGCTGCATTGCGGCGCGTCCAGGGATCGTCGGCGGTCAGGTGGGCCGCGAGCCAGGCCCCGGCCGTCGAGTCAACGATGCCCCGCATGCCGTAGCGGGCGAGGGCAAGCGCCACGTCGGCGTCCCGGTCCGAAGGAAGGCCGAGGCCCAGGAGCCGCCGAAGAGACGCCACGTCCCCTGTGGTCCCGAGTGCGTGAATCAGGCCCCGCTGCATGACGGCGTCGCGCTCGAAGCGGAGCGTTTCGAGGAGGCGACCGGCGGGCACGCCGCCCGGCATCTGAGCGAGAGCGAAGACTGCGTCGGTGCGAACGGTGGGAACGCCGTCACGGAGACGTTCGAGCAACGCCGGGATGGCCGACGTATCCTGTACGGACGCGAGGGCGAAGGCGGCCCGGGCCCGAACAGACGGGGCATCCGCGTCGAGCATTCGTGTCAGGCGCTGACCATCCCGGGCGATTTGGGCCTCCACCACCTTCTGCAGAGCGGGCTGCGTCAGCAGGTCGTCCGACGGACGCTCGGGGAGGGGCTGGCCGACGGCCGGCGTCGTGCAGAGCAGCAGAACGAAGAGGGCGGTCCGGACGTGCATGAGCGGGCGGAAGGACGGAGGAAGCAAAGAAAGAGTAGATGCCTGCGGACGGGGACAGACTGAATCGAGGATGCAAGGGCATCTCGCCCATGACGGTATCCCGTCGCGGAGGAGAGTTACGCGTACTCCTCATACCCCTCGTTTTCTAAAAGCTCCTTGACGGCCGGTTCGGCCGTTTCGACCATCTCCTCCACGCTCATCTCGGGATCGGCGTGGGCGGCCAGGGCCTCGGCGGCCTCGTTGAGCGCGCCGCGCAGCCCGTGCTTTACGACCGAAAAGCTCGTGCAGCGCCATCGATCCGCCCCCGGCCAGTGGGCGCTCACGTAGGGCCGCTTCGCGTCGGTGGCGTTGCTGTAGGTGGTCATCGTGAATCCCAGGCCCTTCACGCCCGTCCGGGTTACGCTCCGCCAGCGCCGTTCGTGGACCTCGTCCGTGTGGAGCTGTCCGGCAGGCCCATCTGGAAGTTCGGGCAACTCGTCGAGCTTTTCGTTCCGGTGTTCGACGGCAGCCTCGTAGGCGTCCTCTTTCCCGCCGTGCACCGAATCCGAGAAAAGTTTGGTGTACCGCTCGCCGTCAGGCAAAGACGAGTCGTACTGTCTGCCGTACGTTCTCGGAGGACGAATGTATCCCTGGCCCGCAAGGCAACGACAAAACGCCCATCGGCACCGGGCCGACGGGCGTGAGAAACGTTCAGAATAGAACGGGCGTCGGCGTCCCGGTCAGTTGGAGCCGACTTGTCCCATGGCGACGCGTAGGCGGTTGCGGGCCCGTTCTCGGGCGGCTTCGTACTTCTCCCGTTCCTTGCCGGTGACCCCTTCTTCGAGACGACGAACGGCGCGGTCTTTGGCGTTCTCGGCCCGTTCAACATCAATCTCAGATGCCGGCTCGACGGTTTCGGCCAGGACCGTGACGTGGTTTTCCACGACCTCCAAGAAGCCTCCGCTGGTGGCGAAGACGATGCGGTTATCGTGTACGTCGGCGTACTCGTGCGCCTCATCCGTTTTCACGATCAGGGGGCCGATCTCGAAGGCGGCAATCATGGGCGCGTGATTATTTCGGACCTCGAAGGATCCGTCTACGCCCGGGGCACGCACGCCATTGGCCGGTCCCTGGTAGGGGTGGGAGTCCGGCGTCACGATGTCCACGTCAAGCTCGTCTGCCATTTTTTGCCTAGAAGGATTGAGGGTGAAGAGTTATGCGTCGCTCACGGTCAGCGGGAGACGCTGAACGCCCGGCGCCCGAATGGGCCTACGCGTCTTCGAGCATCTCTTCGCCTTCCTCGATGACCTCGTCAATCGTGCCCTTGAGGAGGAACGCCCGTTCCGGCAGGTGGTCGAGCTCACCGTCGAGAATCATCCGGAAGCCGCGGATGGTCTCCTCGATGGAAACGTACTTGCCGGGTTGGCCGGTAAACTGCTCGGCGACGAAGAAGGGCTGGCTCAGGAAACGCTGTACACGCCGCGCCCGGTTTACGGCCTGCTTGTCCTCGTCGCTGAGCTCGTCCATACCGAGGATGGCAATGATGTCCTGCAGCTCCTCGTAGCGCTGAAGAATTTCCTTCACCTCCTGTGCCGTCTCGTAGTGTTCGCTGCTGAGGTCCCGCTCGTTGAGCATCTGGCTCGACGAATCGAGCGGATCAATGGCCGGATAAATGCCCTGTGTGGACAGCTTACGGGAAAGCACCGTCGTGCAGTCGAGGTGGGCAAAGGTGGTGGCAGGGGCCGGGTCCGTCAGGTCGTCGGCGGGGACGTACACGGCCTGGAACGACGTAATTGACCCCTCCTGGGTCGAGGTAATGCGCTCCTGCAAGTCGCCCATCTCACTGGCCAGGGTCGGCTGGTACCCCACGGCACTCGGCATACGGCCCATAAGCGCCGACATCTCTGAGCCGGCCTGTACGAAGCGGAAGATGTTGTCGAGGAAGAAGAGCACGTCCCGTCCGCCGAGGTCGCGGAAGTACTCGGCGATCGTAAGGCCGGTGAGCCCGACGCGGGCCCGCGCTCCGGGGGGCTCGTTCATCTGGCCGAACACGAGTGAAATATTACTCTCCTCGTGCATCGCGTCGAAGTCGACCTTATCGAGGTCCCAGCCGCCCGCCTCCATCGATTCCATAAACTCTTCGCCGTAGCTCATGACGCCGGCCTCCAGCATTTCCCGGAGCAGGTCGTTGCCCTCGCGCGTGCGCTCGCCGACGCCCGAGAAGACGGAGAGGCCCTCGTGGGCCTTGGCGATGTTGTTGATGAGCTCCATGATGAGGACCGTTTTGCCGACCCCGGCCCCGCCGAAGAGGCCGACCTTTCCGCCCTTCGGCACGGGCTGAATGAGATCCATCACCTTGATGCCCGTCTCCAGCATCTCCTGCGAACCCGCGAGGGTATCGAAGGCGGGGGGGTCCTGGTGGATGGCCCGGTACTCGTCGACGTCCGGCTCGGGAAGGCCGTCAATCGGCTCGCCGACCACGTTGAAGAGGCGTCCACGGATCTCTTGCCCAATCGGTACGCTGATCGGCTGGCCGGTGGCCACGATGTCCTGGTCGCGCTGCAGGCCGTCGGTCGAGTCCATGGCGATGGCCCGCACGCGGCGCTCCCCGAGGTGCTGCTGTACCTCCAGGATGAGATCGTCACCGTCCTCGCGGTCCACCCGGAGGGCGTCAAGAATATCCGGGACCTCATCTTCGGGAAATTCAGCGTCGACGACGGGGCCGACGACCTCGACGATCGTGCCCGTGACTTCGTTGGTTCCTACTTCCATGAGAACGTCGGTTGGTCGATGGATTGGCGTTGCCGGAGAAATGGGGAGTGGCCGGGGACAAGCCCCGTACAGTGCCCGTGAGTCTGCACGTCTCAACGTATAATGTACGGACGGGAATTGCGCACGGCCCGGATGAGAATTCCACAGTTGCCCCGCGAAGAATCCGGAAATTTCGACGCAAGGTGTAGCAGACGTGGGGGCTTTTCACCGGGTCATCCGGAGTGCATCTGCAGTATAGCCCGACGGCTTTCCTGAGAATGTGTTCGTCCCCCGACTGGCCGACGGGTCCTCTTTGTCGTCCTCTTCGCACGAGTGGTCTCGGGCGTGATTGGGAGGGAGGCGGAGGATTATTCCTCCTGCTCGTACCGCTCCCCGTTCAGGGTGAACGCATACGTGATCGAGGCCGTGTGCTTGATCATGTTCGACACCGAGCAGTATTTGTCGAGGCTCAACTCGATGGCTCGGCGCACCTTACTCGGGTCTACGTTGCCGGTCAGTTCATAGTGCATGTGGAGATCGGTGAAGACCCGCGGAGGATCTTCGGCCCGCTCGCCGTCGATCTCTGCGCTGAAGTCGTTGACTGTCTGTTTCTGCTTGTCCAGGATCGTGAGGATGTCGATGCTGCTGCAGCCGACGACGCTGAGTCCCGCCATTTCCATCGGGGTGAGTCCTTCCCGATCGTCCGAGGAGGCAATGGGGAGATCAAATGAATCATTTGTGCCTCGAAAATGGATGGCGTCGTTGATGCGCTCCAGGCTGAGGGTCATGTCGGTGGGGATAGCTGCGAGAAAACGTACGGAGCTCTAAGGTAGGAAGCAGCCCGAAAAGGTTCAGGGAGGGAGGTGGATGTAAACTGGTGTTGGCTCGATGTTCGTCGTCCAGCTCGACGGAGGGCCGGTTGGCGTCTCGGCCAAGGAGAACATTCTGGGTAGTGCCTTATGAACGGAAGACGATTCGCGGACTATAGCCTGAACGACGGAGCGGGTCGGCACGTACCCTTATCGTTCCTGCTTGACGATCTCTAACACACGTGCTCTCAGTCGTTTATGCAAACCGTTTCCTTCGACAATGGCGATGAACTGCCCGTGATTGGGCTCGGCACATGGAAGTCTGCACCAGGGGAGGTGTACGACGCCGTGAAGCACGCCCTGGATACGGGCTACCGTCACCTGGACTGTGCCCCCATCTACGGAAATGAAGCCGAGGTGGGACGAGGACTTTCGGCGTCTATCGAAACCGGTGTGGTGGACCGGGAGGACGTATGGGTTACCTCGAAGTTGTGGAACGACGCCCACCGGCCGGAGCACGTGCGTCCGGCTTTGGAGTCGACCCTTGAGGACCTGCAGCTTGAGACGCTCGATCTCTACCTCATGCACTGGCCGGTGGCCCTCACCCGGGGCACCGACATGCCGGAATCGCCCGACGACTTCGTCCCGCTCGACGACGTGCCACTGTCCGAAACGTGGGCGGCAATGGAGGAGCTCGTCGACGAGGGGCTGGCGCGCCACATTGGGGTGTCAAACTTTAACGTGCCTAAGCTCCGTCGCCTGATGGACGCGGCCGACTACGCCCCGGAGATGAACCAGGTCGAGATGCACCCCTATCTCCCGCAGCGTGATCTGCTCGCCTTCGCGGAGGAGCACGACGTGCCCCTCACGGCGTACTCGCCCCTCGGCTCCAAAGACCGGCCCGAGGGCATGAAGGCCGACGACGAGCCGCTCCTGCTGGAGGACCCGACGATCAACGAGATTGCCGAGCGGCACGACGCAACGCCCGGCCAGGTGCTCATCAGCTGGGCCCTTCACCGCGATACGGTGGTCATTCCCAAGTCGGTGACGCCCGCCCACATCGACGAAAACCTGGCGGCGGCCGACCTGTCCCTGACCGACGAGGACATGGAGGCGATTGCCGAGCTCGACCGGGGGCGCCGCTACGTACGAGGGGAGGTGTGGACCATCGACGGCAGTCCGTACACCCAAGAGGGCGTTTGGGAGAAATAACGCGTCTTCTCAAATTGAGGACTGTCTCTACATCTTGCGCCCGATCCGCGGTCCGGAAGGGATCACGGATCGGGCGTCTATTTCTGTGCTTCTGGTTCGCATTGCAGCTTGCTCCTGAGCTTATCGGCCGACGATCAAACGCTCTGCCGGCCAACCAGTAGTCGACAGAGCAAGAGACATGGACGTCGAGGCCACAGGCAGAAAGCTGTGGACCCGACTGCCGTGGTCGAGGTGTCGGATTACGAGATTCAGTTCAGGGCGAATGCTTATCTTTTCTCCTGCTTTCTGTCTACCATTTTTCGTAACTTGTGATTGGCCTGGAGCGCACGTGCTGCTCGACGCTCCTTACTTTCCGCCAAACCGGGCGTCGGGTTCTTGCTTTCCGAGGCATCGGACTGAGAGCCTTTCGTCTTCTCCCGTGAACCGTACCTCTGCTTTGCAGCCTGAATGGTTGTCTCTGCCGCCTCGATAATTCGCTGGTCCGACCAGTGACCGTCCAACCCCCGAAGTCCGGTGTAAACAAGTTCACTTTCCGGGCTCCGATTCTCGACGAGAAGATCGGTGTAGAACCCAAGGACCTCGAGTTTTTCCTGGGACAGGCGATCGCGCCAGCGATCCGTGTTCAGGTACTCACGAAACATCACCAGGGCAGCGTCCTGCTCTCGGACAAATTGAGGGACGGTAGACGAGGAGGACAAGATACCACGAACGTTCTGGTGAGCTTCCTTCCAGGTGGGCGCAGTCTCGGCCGCTTTCGCAATGGTAGAACTCTCCTCGCTGATCTGTTCGAGGTCAACGTTGCCCGGTGTGAGGGAATCGCCTGGGGGACTCCCGTAGCCTCGCATGGACGCATCTGTCATGGGAGGAGAGTCTGGCTTTTCCTCACTAGACCGATCTGGATTATCACATCCAGTCAGACCGACGATCGACGCCGATAAGAACAAAATGACTACGGAAGAGATGGTCCTAGAGTCGATCGGGGTCATGGCGTTAGGGTCCGATTACGTTAATGCTTGATAATACATTAAGTGAGTCGTTCTCCATTGTGGGTTATCTTCGTGCTGTATTAGCAGTAGTATCTAGACAGACGTGCGCACGCGGATGATGTGGACTCGGATGTCCTGTACGTACTCAAGCCGCCTCCATCTCCATTATCGTGGTCGAATGTCCTAACCACGGTTCTACCCTATGGTCCTCCGTAACATGATAGGAGCTTCCGTTTCCACAATGTCCTTTGCCGGCGGCTGCTGAGAGACGTGGAAGTGAGAGCGAGCAGAAAGACGAAAAAAAAACGAACGCAAGCATTTTCTTGAAGCTAAAAAGTAAAATAACTGCACAAGTCTGCGTGCACCACCCCAGACGGTTCAAAAAAGAGTTACAATTCAATGCACAATGGCCACGCCGAGACTATTCGAATGAGACGATCCTCCTGCGAGAGACGTCCGATCGATCGTCGAGCCGGACTTGTGTTCCGGGGGGCTGTTGGGTTCCTTGAAGACGGATATCCACGTAGCGCATTCGCAAAACCGATTGTTCGCCACTCCTGCCTATGAGGTGCTCTCGTTTCAATCTGTCCGTGCTCTTCGTTGGGATCGTCAGTCTGTTCTTGTGCACGAGTCTCGTCCGTGCGCAAGACGAGAAGAAAGACACGGACGATGCCCTGCCCACCATCGCCGAGAAGACCGAGGGCCTGGAGAAAATGGAGGGGTTCGTGCCTCTGTACTGGGACGCGGACGCGGGAAAGATCTGGATGGAGATCTCACGGTTCGATACCCCGTTTCTGTACGTGACCTCGCTTCCGGTGGGGCTGGGTTCCAATCCGGTTGGGCTCGACCGGGGGCAGCTTGGCGGTCAGCGGGTCGTGCGCTTCGAGCGAACGGGGCCGAAGGTGCTAATGGTAGAGCCCAATCTCGACTACCGGGCGACCTCGGATAATCCGGCTGAGAAGCGGGCGGTCCGGGAGGCGTTTGCGTCGGGAGTGGTCTGGGGCTTCGAGGTGGCGGCCGAGAGTGAGAACGGAGCGTCGGTCCTCGTAGACGCCACCGACTTCGTGGTGCGCGATGCTCACGGCGTAGTTCGTCGCCTGAAAGAGACCGATCAGGGCACCTACACACTCGACAGGAGCCGCAGCTCTCCCTACCTTGACAACACCAAGGCCTTTCCCGATAACACGGAGCTGGAGGCCCGGCTTACGTTCACGACCGATGAGGAACCGGGCGAATACGTGCAGGAGACGGCCGCCGACCCGTACTCGGTAACGCTTCGGGTACGTCATTCGCTTGTGGAACTGCCGGACACGTCCGAGTACACGCCACGCCGGTTCGATCCTCGCTCCGGGCTCTTTTATAGCGCGTATCAGGACTACGCGACGCCCATCGGCGAGTCGATGGATCGCCGTCTCGTGAACCGGCACCGTCTCCAGTGTGCCGAGCCGGCTGGGCAGGACGGCCTGTGCCCGGCGGCGAATCCCATTGTCTACTACCTCGATCCCGGCACGCCCGAACCGGTACGGAGCGCCCTGCTCGACGGCGCGCGGTGGTGGAAAGACGCCTTCCGCGCCGCCGGCTTCGAGGATGCGTACCGCGTAGAGGTGCTGCCCGACAGTGCCGACCCGATGGATGTGCGCTACAACGTCATTCAGTGGGTCCACCGCCGCACCCGAGGTTGGAGTTACGGGGCGTCCGTTACGGACCCGCGCACGGGCGAGATTCTGAAGGGCCACGTCACCCTCGGATCGCGGCGCGTGCGGCAGGACTATTTGCTGGCGGAGGGATTGCTCGCCCCCTACCAGGGGGAGCACGCCGACGGCTTCTCGCAGGAGAACGACCCGATGCTGGATATGGCCCTGGCCCGTGTTCGTCAACTCTCGGCGCACGAGGTGGGGCACACAATTGGTCTCGGCCACAACTTCGCCGCGTCGGTCAACGACCGGGCTTCGGTGATGGACTACCCCGCGCCGTTGGCCCGTGTGGACGGCGACTCGATCTCGCTGGACAACGCCTACGACACAGGCATTGAGGACTGGGATGAGATTGCTGTCCGCTACGCCTACGCACAGCCGGCCCCGGGACAGTCGGAAGACGAACTGCTCGACGGCATTCTCCGCGAGGCGGAGGAGCAGGGGCTGCTCTACGTGACCGATCGGGATGCACGTCCCGCCGGGGCGGCCCACCCAGACGGCAACCTGTGGGAGAATGGGGCGGACATGATCGAGGCGCTCGACCGGGAAATGGCCGTTCGTGACGTGGGCCTCGACCGCTTCGGGAAGGCGGTTGTGCGCACCGGCGAGCCCCTTGCCCTCATGGAGGAGGTGCTCGTTCCGCTCTACCTCCGACACCGCTATCAGGTGGAGGCGACGGCGAAGCTCGTGGGCGGCGTGGCGTACGAGTACGCCGTGCGTGGGGAGGCCGACCCGCGCCTTTCCGAGCGGGTGCCTGCCGAGCAGCAACGGGCGGCCCTCGATGCCCTGCTTCAAACGATTCGGCCCGCCCAGTTGGCTCTGCCGGAGGCGGCCCGCGAACAGATTCCGCCGCGCCCCCCCGGCCATTCCTCCAACCGCGAGCTGTTCGAGGGACGCACAGGATTGACGTTTGACCCCTACGCGCCGGCGGAAGTGGCGGCTACGATGGTCCTGGAGGCCCTCGCACAACCGGAACGGGCCATGCGCCTCGTTCAGCAGCACGACGCCAACGCCGATCTCCCCGGTTTCCAACGCGTGCTTACCCGCATCACCGACCGTGTCTGGAAGCAGGATGTACCGGACGCCGCCGACCACGCCGAGCTCCAGCGCACCGTCCAACAGGTGTGGACGGACGTACTCCTGGCCCGGGCCGACCACGCCGACACGGCGCCCGCTGTACAGGCCCGAATCACGCAACACCTAAAGGCCCTCTCCGATTGGTTGGCCGAGAATCCAGGTCCTGATACCGAAACGCGGGCCCACCGACAGACGCTGCGCGCCAGTGTCGAGCGCTTCCTCACTCGCGATCACGACACGGCCACGCCGACCAACGATCTGGAGACGCCTCCAGGGTCGCCCATCGGACACGGGACGCCCGCCTATCAGCAGCGACAGACCCAACGGCACGAGTGGATGGAGGCGTGGAGCCCGGCGCTCCCTGCCTGTTTCCGATGAGGGGGCGGGACAAGCAGAGGGAGCGTCCAATCTGCTCCGCGACAAAACCGTCCAGATTCAATGAATCAGGCCCGGTAGCCGCAAGTTTTAGGAGTGTTTAACCCCCGTCTTGGGGATTCCCCTGTATACTTCAAGATGGATTTCTGCCCGGATTAGGCGTGCCGACCCGCAAGAATCTCCGACAGTCTTACCGCTGGATAATCCACTCACCCGATCCCCAAGCCGGAAACGATCCTATGTCCGACTCGCCCGTCGATGAAGAAGCTTTGTTTGAGCTCGTCGACGAAGACCCAGCCTTCCTGAATACCCTGGTGGAGACCTTCCTCGACGACTGCGAGGTTTACATGGAGGCCCTTCGTACAGCCGTGGAGGAAGACGACCCGGTCACGCTCCAGGAAGAAGCACACGGGCTGAAGGGCGCTGTGGCCAATCTGAAGGCCAAGCCTGCTCGAGAAGCGGCCCGTCGACTCGAAGAATTGGGGCAGGATGGGGCGGTCGATGAGGCGGACCGGGCGCTTGAACGTCTGGAAACAGAGATTAAGCGTCTCCGAAAGGCCCTCGGGACGATGCTGGAGAACTATTAGACCGGAACAGGAAGCCAGGAGACAGACCAGTTCCCAACGAGGAGACGGGTCTCATCCATTGCTTCCTGAACAAGACAAATCGTCTCCGTCCGATCCCGCTCCTACGCGTCCTCGTCGAAGTGGTCGAAGCCGCCGGGCTGGAGGGGGACGTTCTCTCCATCGGCGCGCTGGAGGAGGACGGGATACTCCGGATCGTCCGGCTCCACGATGTCGCCGATCACGGTGTAGGATTGCGGGTCGATGCCGTCGAGGCCCTCCTCTGGAATCGTAAAGATGAGCTCGTAGTCCTCACCGCCGAAGAGCGCGTAGACGCTTACGTCGTCGCCGAAGTCCGTGGCCGTGTTGCGGGTCTCCGGGTCGATCGGCAGGGCGGGCTCGTAGAGTTGTGCGCCGACGTCGCTGGCTTCGCAGACGTGGTGCACCTCAGAGGCGACGCCGTCGGACACGTCGATCAGGGCGTGGGGCTGCACGCTAGCTGCGGCCCAATCCCGTACTGTCTTTAGCTGTGCCGGAGGAGCCAGGTGACGTCGAATGACGTACGAGTACGGGTCGAGGCTGGGCTGGAAGTCCTCCCCTTGCTCCTCCATTCGTCGGCGGTTGCGGGCCAGCACCTTCAGGCCGGCGTACGAGGCGCCCACGTCGCCAGTCACACACAGCTTGTCGCCCACCTGAGCACCACTGCGATGCACGACAGCGTCCTCGTCGGCCTCGCCGACCACCGTCACCGACAGCGACAGGGCGTGGGCGCTGGTCGTATCGCCCCCTACGACGGTCAGATCATATGCGTCGCACGCCTCGCGCACGCCCTCGTAAATGGTTTCCACCATCTCGACGGTGACGTTCTGCGACAGACCGATCGTGACGGTCGCGTAGCGGGGCGCGGCGTTCATGGCCACCACGTCGCTTACGTTCACGGACAGTGCCTTAAAGCCGAGATGCTCCATCGGCATGAAGGCGCGGTCGAAGTGGATCCCCTCCGTTAGCGCGTCGGTGGTGAGGAGGTGCACCCGCCCGTTCCCCACGCGGTACACGGCCGTGTCGTCCCCAATGCCGGACACGAGATCGTCGTCCGACGACGGGCCGAGGGTGTCACGCATGACGGCGATCAGGCCGAACTCGCCAATATCGGAGACGTCGGTCTGCTGAGGAGCGTTCGGGGCTTCCATGGAGCAGCGGAAGGCTAGTTTTCAGGAAGTGGGTGGACGATTTGTCCTGTACCCCGACGGCGGGGGTATGTTTGTGCACGGCGGGGCTG
>PXTG01000113.1 GCA_003023365.1 Bacteroidetes bacterium QH_7_62_13
TCATAATTCAATTCATGTTCAAACTAGTTACCTACTGGACTTTGATTTTCGGGAGGGAAATCCCTTGGTTCTACATGCACGCTTTTTCACAACTCTTAGTTTAAAATCAATTCTAAAAAAACATTATGAAGCAGTACGCCAAACATCTCTCGTTGGTAGCCCTGCTGTTGGGCTTCTGCCTCCCCGTATCCGGGTGTCTTAAAACAAAAATTGTGACCGATAAGCCGGCCTCGAACCAAGAGGTCGAGCTTGCCTGGGCTCACGGATTCGTTACCGGGCTCGTGCCGCCGGTCAATGCTCCGCTGGAGGTCGGCGACCAGTGTGAGAATGGGGTTTCCGAGGTGTATTTCCGACAGACCTTCATCCAAGGACTCGCGGAGGGCATTACACAGAGCTTGTACAACCCACAGAGATTCACGGTGACCTGTGCGTCTGGTGGAGCGATGTCATCCGTCGAACACGCTCCAGCGTATCTCCCACCCGACCGGCGTTCAGCCCCCTCAACTTTTGCTACGGAGCAGACGTCGGCGGATGAGTAATCTCCTCACCCCCACCGTTCACTCCGTGGATTGACTTCTCTCTCAACCTTTTTCTTCGACCTTGCACAGACAACTCTTTCCATGATGAGAGCACTCTCAAAATTCGCTCTTCCCCTCCTTCTAACCGGTTGCCTCCTCCTCACAGGGTGCTACCAGGCAAAGATGACGACGAATAAAGAGCCCGGCGACACAGTCGTCGAGAAGTCCTTCGCCTCCTCCTTCATCTACGGGCTCGTCCCGGCCGAGGTCGACGTGTCCGACGAGTGCACGAACGGCATCGCATCCGCAACGCGGAAGATTAGCTTCCTGAATGGGCTCGTCGGCAGTCTGACACTCAACATCTACACCCCGCAGAGTGTGACCGTCACATGTGCGGCGGACGGCTCCATGTACGACGCGACGACCCAGGGGCAAGAATCGTCTTTCACAGTTTCGGAAGATGCCAACACCGCTGAGATCAAGGAGACGCTGTCAACGGCAGCCCTCCAATCGACACTGGCGAAAGAGCCCGTCGAGGTTCAGATTGCCGTTGACTAGCTTTACCGGTCCCCCTTCCCTCTCCCCCCGATGGCTCCTTCGCCGTTGGGGGCTTTTTTATTGTGCGGTCGAGTGTCTAGCCCCACCCAAACTTTTTCGTTCACGGGTCGTTCAGGGTGTAGCGTACTTTCAGTTAAGATTGAAAACGGAGATGAGCAACCCATCTTCCTCCGACACCAACGGCTCCGTGGCGACTGAGTCGTCGCCTCCGCCGCTCGATGACCTCTCGGTCGATCGCTCGGTCCCAACCACGCTGGACGCCATCCGCACCCCCGTCGAGGACGACCTCGACGCGTTCCAGACCTACTTCCGCGAGGCCATGCGGGCCGACCACACGCTGCTGGACAAGATCACACAGTACGTTCTCTGGCAGAAGGGAAAGCGGATCCGTCCCCTCCTCGTCCTCCTCTCGGCCAAGGCGTGTGCCGGACAGGCCTCCGACAGTACTCACCGGGCCGCCGCCCTCGTCGAGCTTCTCCACACCGCTACGCTCGTGCACGACGACGTGGTCGACGACGCCGAAAAGCGCCGGGGCGTCTTTTCCATTAACGCCCTGTGGAAGAACAAAATCGGGGTGTTGATGGGGGACTTTCTTCTGAGTCGGGGCCTGCTGCTCTCGCTCGACCACGACGACTACACCATTCTCCACACCCTCTCGGACGCCGTGCGGCGGATGAGTGAAGGGGAGCTCCTCCAGATTGAAAAGTCTCGCCTCCTGGACATCGACGAAGAGACGTACTTCCGCATCATCTCCGACAAGACAGCGTCTCTCATCTCCGCCTGTACGAAAAGCGGGGCCGTGAGCGTGAGCGAGGATGAGGGCCTCATTGAACGCATGCATCAGTTTGGCGAAACCCTGGGCTTGGCCTTCCAAATCCGGGACGACCTCTTCGACTTCAGCGCCCAAGAGTCGGGGAAACCCATCGGCATTGATCTGCAGGAAAAGAAAATGACGCTCCCCCTCATCGTGGCGCTCCGGGACGCGTCGCGCAGCGACCGAAAACGCATTCTCAAGCTCGTCGATGAAGACGACAAAAGCCACGATGAGCTGCGGACCATTGCAACCTTCGTTCGCGAGCGTGGGGGGATCGAATACGCCCGGTCCCCCTCCGACGCCCGCGCCTCCCTCGTCGGGCTGACTGAATTTGCCATCAAACGAGACCGGTGAAGAAGACTGGAACGCACGGTCGGTCGCAACAGCGACCAACGCCGATTTTGACGTCGTGAGCGTATTGGTTATTATCCACTCCCTGCAATCCCCAGTTCGCCGTTTGCCTCTTCTCCATGCCGACCCTTCACCTTCTCGGCACCGGTGCCGCAATCAGCGACGCTCACCGGACGACCACGATGCTGGCCGTCTCGGATGACCACTCGCCGCCCCGTACGCTGGTCGTCGACTGCGGGGGCGATGTGCTCCAGCGCCTCCAGGCCTGCGGCCGTCCGATCGACAGTGTCGACGGACTCATCATTACGCACGCCCACATGGACCACACCAGCGGGTTCCCCTTGCTGATGGAAAAGGTGTGGCTGGACGGACGGGACCGGGCGCTTCCGGTCGTCGGCATTGAGCCGGCGTTGGCTCAGGCGAAGCGCCTCTGGGATGCTTACGAGCCCGTTCACGTGGACTGGGACGGAATCCCTGCAATCGACTGGCGCGTGGTGCCCCACGAGCCCGACGCTCCCTTCTGGACCCACCCCCCTTGGACGATCACCGCCGCGCCGGTCGACCACGGCGATACACCCAACGTCGGTCTCCGCATCGAGCACGCCCCCACCGGCCGGGTCCTGGCGTATTCCTGCGACACGACCCCCGCGAAGAGTGTCGTCGATTTGGCCTCGACGGCCGACACGCTCGTCCACGAAGCCAACGGCGGTCCGACCGAGAACCACTCCACCGCCGTCGGGGCCGCGGAGGTGGCTCGCAAGGCCGACGTCGATCGCCTGCTACTTGTCCACCTGCCCCCCGGGGACAAGAGCAACCAGTTACGCGAGGCCCGCGCCATCTTTCCCCACACGGACCTCGGCGACGAACTCGGCTCATATTCGTTCTAGCTAACCATTTCACCTGCCCCCTCCCTCCTGAGTCAGAGGTCGATCACCGCTCTGATCGGGACCGCAGGCAGCAGTTTCGGGGCGCGTGCGGGATGTCTCGCGAGTGTCCCAAAGATTAGGGGAGCACGTACACCACCACGGCTATGAAGTGGCAGATGCTGCCCACCAGCACGAACACGTGCCAGATGGCGTGACTGTAGCGGAGCGAATGCCAGCCGTAGAAGATCACGCCCACCGTGTAGGCCAACCCGCCCGCCGCAATGAGCGAGAGGGCCCCGGTCGGCAGGGCCGCACTCACCGGGTCTGCGAAGAGCACCCCCATCCACCCCATGACGAGGTACAGGCACGTGGCGGCCGGGTGAAAGCGGTGCCGGGAGAAAAGCTTAAACAACAGGCCCGCGATGGCGAGCCCCCAGACGAGGGCGAGCAGGGTCCACCCCCACCCCCTCCGCAGGAGAACCACCGTGAAGGGCGTGTACGTCCCCGCAATGAGCAGGAAGATGGCCACGTGGTCGAGCACGCGCAGAATCCACTTGGTCCGGGGCTGCCGCGCGCTGTGATACAGGGTCGATACGCCGTAGAGAAAGACCAGAGACCCCCCGAAAACCGCCGAGGCGGCGAGGTCCCACCCATCTCCCGCCATTCCCGAGAGGACCGTAATCCCAATCCAGCCGACGACACTCAGAACGAGCCCAATCCCGTGGGTCGTGGCGTTGGCGATCTCCTCGGCCTGCGACTGGCGCTTGTGGGGCTTCTTGGAGGGATCCATGACCGCCCGGCAATTAGGATGGTGATCGGGAGAACGGAGAGGACCTTGCCCAAACGCCTCTGCAACGTAGTACAGAGGCGCGACGGAACTGTTACCCGGCGGGTAGCTCTTCGTCGGGTCCCTCCTGTTCCCGCCTTTTATGGTCGGCCTCGACCCGCCACTGGCGGTAGTCGGCCAGGTCCTGTTCCAGAAGAACGAGGCACGCCGACACCACCGCCGCGTCGTCGAGGACGCCGATGAGGGGGAGCGCGTCGGGCACGAGATCGAACGGATTGAGCACGTAGAGTAGAGCGAAGGCGGCGCCGCTCACGGTCCACCACGGGGCACGCGGATACCGGTCCTGCCACGTGTCGCGGACGAGCGCGAGGAGCAACTGCCCGTCGTCAAGGAGGCGCCGGAGCGGCCCGTGATCGCGGAACCGTTCTTCGATTGCGTCGGCCTCCTCCACCACCGTCGCTACGTCGGCCTCCGTCACGTCGCGCGCCCGGTCCTCCACGAAGTCGGGATCAATGGCCTCCAG
>PXTG01000114.1 GCA_003023365.1 Bacteroidetes bacterium QH_7_62_13
CTGGGCGCAAAAGGAAAGCCGGTCCACGTCCTTACGCAAGCTCGGGCCAGAATCTCACGATCCAACTTTCGAGTGCGTGACTCTACCCTGGACCTAAGAAGCTGGCGACCCAATGCGCCTACCGGCTTTTCTATCACTCAGGTCGCTCGACTCGATATTCCAGCCGTCCGACACTTTATACTATGCTTGATACCGACCACGAAGGGCAGTTGCAAACGACTCGCTGGTTCCGAGTCTAAGCGATTTCCGATGATTTCTCCCCTTTGCTCCCCTCCTTACCTTTTCGTGTCCACGACCTGCCGCCCCGCGCGGGCGGGTCGTTAACGTCCTTGGGAGAAGGTATCCAGACACTTTTTCCAGATGGTCTTTCCTACACACCCTTCTTCCTTTTTCCTCTCAACAAGAGCAGTTGGCCCACCCTTTCATTATATTTTTTACACAAAAATACATATTTCGAGGGCAATACTGGAACGAGGTTACTCTCGATTCAACCCAGACGGTCTTCCCCTCCCTAGCATTGACGCTCTTCTTGCGGGAAGCTCGTCCTTCCCAAACCACTTCCCTCTCAAGCACGGGGATTCACGTCAGATCTGACCTCGGGACAACATGTGCCCCCTTCGACCGTTCGGAAAACGTCATTCACTACCGCCCTACCCACGATCCTTGATGACGTCCGAATCCCCCCTTCCAACGACCGCCCAGACGGCCCTTCGGTCCGAGTTTGGTTCAAACGTCCAAACCAACGTCCCACTAGCTCCCCACACAACGTTCCGCGTGGGGGGGACGGCGGACTGGTACGTCGCCGCTCGGTCGGCCAATCAACTCGAAGCGGCCGTTCGTATCGCCCGAAATCACGACATCTCCTGGCACCTTCTCGGAACGGGGGCCAACGTCATCGTCGGGGACCATGGCGTGCGGGGCCTCGTGATTCACAACCGGGCCCGCCACACGGCGATAGATCGGGAAACTCATCGGCTCTCGGCGGAGAGTGGGGCCATCCTATACCCGGACCTCATTGAAACCGCCGTATCTGCGGGTCTCTCGGGACTAGAGCACTACGTCGGCATTCCCTCCACCGTCGGCGGCGCCCTCTGGCAAAACCTGCACTTCCTCTCGCCGCCCCCCGAGCGAGAGCGTACCGTGTTTCTGGAGGAGGTCGTGCACAGCGCCGAGGTGCTTACCGAAGAGGAGACCCGCAAAACCGTCGGCGTGGAATACTTTGACTTCGACTACGACTACTCCATCCTCCACGACCGGGACGACATTGTCCTTTCGGCCACCTTTCAACTGGAGCCGGGCGATCGAGAGCGGATGCGCGAGATCATGGACGCGAACTTGCAGTGGCGCGCCGAGCGGCACCCGCCGCTCGATACCGAACCGAGCGTGGGCTCTATCTTCAAGAAAATTGAAGGGATTGGCGCCGGTCGCCTCATTGACGAGTGCGGCCTGAAGGGCACGAAAATCGGCGGGGCCATGATTACACACCGCCACGCCAACATCTTTGTAAACGCCGACGGGGCAACGGCGGCGGACGTGTGTGCCCTCATCGAGCACGCCCGTGATGCCGTGGAGCGCGAGACGGGCTATCGTCTGGAAACCGAGATCGACTTCGTCGGTGAGTTCGCCCCCCCGACGGACACGACCCCGACGACGGTACCGAAAGACCCGGACCTCGTTTCCGCCGAGGAACGAGCCCAGCGGGCCGGATAACTCGGGACGAGAGGAACCGCCCCCGAGACTGTGAACCGCCCCCATGCCTGTAAGGGGTCTCTCGCGAACGCCCTTTGCCCCTCGATTCCAACTGTGAAGGGCCCTACGAGAAGCGGTCGGCGAACATTCGTGCTTCTTCTTCCAGGCGGCCAGTTTCTTCCAGTCCCTCGTGCCATTCCTCCGGAAAGGCCGACCATCCGTGAAGCGCCCCGAGCATCGCCCCCATCATCGCGCCGGTGGTGTCGGCGTCTCCCCCCACGTTGATGCCGGAGAGAAGTGTATTTTCCAGGAGCTGTGGGCGTCGGGCCACCATCGCGGCGGCGAAGGGCCAGGCTTCGTCGGCCCGAACGCCGACGCCGTCGCAGGCATCCCGTAAATCGAGGGGAAACGAGTCGATGATATCGCTGAGCGCCCGGAGCCGCCCCGACACGCGGTGGTCCCCCGTAAGTTGGTCCTCCGCCCAGGCCGTTTCTTCGAGCAGCGTGGTCCAGAAGGACGCGCGGTCGAAGGCCTCCACGCCGTCGAGGTGAAGAAGGGCACGGACGGCAACGACATGTCCCCATCCGGCCGCGAGGGCCGCGTGGTGACGATGGGTTACGGAGAGAACCGGGCGGATCAACTCGAAGGCCTCTTCTCGACCCGTGTCCGTCGTTGCCCACCACGCCCCGAGGGGGGCCGCCCGCATGGCCGCCCCGTCGCTGTCACGATCCGGTACCCCGGCGTCGGAGGGACGTGTCCCCTCCGCGAGGCGGTCGATGGCTGTGGTGGAGGTTTCCCCCCAGCGGCGAGCCTCAGGGCGTAGCGCAACGTACTCTTCCGCCACGGAAACGGGCCAGTCTGCCGGGTCCGACACATCGGTGAGGGCCCGCGCCAGGGCGAAAGTCATCTGGGTATCATCGGTCCACTGCCCGGCATCAAGGTCCCCACGCTGATCGTCGTCCCGATACTCTTTGATACCTTTGTAATAGGTGCGAACGTTCTGGTGGCTCAGGCCCTCGATGGGCATACCAAGGGCATCGCCGACGGCCGTGCCCATCAGCGAGCCGACAATCCGATCGGAGGGGACACTCATGATGCTTTTGAAATTGGAGCAGTAAAGTTAACTGCCGGTAGCGAATCGACACGTTCGTGACTATGTTCGTGGTCCCACCACATCTTCACTCGTGACTGTCTGCACCATGGACTGGCTCGCCGGCACCTGGGCGGTCTTTCGGAAGGATCTGCGCATTGAGCTGCGCAATCGGTACGGCATCAATACGCTTCTGCTCTTTGTCCTGGGCACGCTCCTGCTGGTTTTGTTCGCGGTGGGCCCTCAGCCGCTCAGTGCACGCGTGCAGTCGGCGCTCCTGTGGATCGCGATGTTGTTTGCGGCCTCCCTCGGACTGGGCCGCTCTTTCGTGGCCGAAGCGGAAGGGGGAACGGTGCTACTCCTGCGACTCAACACACGACCCAGCATGGTCTTCGTTGGAAAGTTGTTGTTCAACATGCTCCTCGTAGGGGGGCTCACTCTTTTCGCGACGGGCGCATTTCTTTTTCTCCTTGATATTTCGGTCCGGACCCCCGGGTTACTCGCCGCCGCCCTGGGACTCGGGACCATCGGCCTCGCCGTCGCAACCACGCTTCTTGCCGCGCTCGTGGCACGGGCGGCTCGTCGGGGACCGCTGCTGCCTGTTCTCCTCCTCCCCCTCCTCGTCCCTCTCCTGGTTTCCGGCACCAGTGCCACGAGGAAGGCCTTCGTGGGTAGATCTTGGCTCCAGGCGCAGGATGAACTGCTGACCCTCCTCGGCTTCGCCGGAGCCACCCTGTCCGCCGCCGTGATTCTGTTTGATTATCTGTGGGAGGAATGAGGAAAATCGACCTTCTCGTCCACTGCCGGTCCGCTTACGCACTGTGAGAAGTCCGGGGGTTCACGTTGCCGTCCGCTTCCCCGTTAAGGAAAGAATGCCCCCTTTTCCCAGGTTTGAACCTTGAAAGAATTTGGATTCCGATGGGGAATGCCCGTCTTTTCCGAGCGTACGCAAAAAGCGTAATTGACATGGATCCACTACCTTGATATCGCCTCCTTGTGGCAAGGTCTTCCCCCTCCCCGGTCGTCAACCATCGCCTGTATCGGCTCGTACGCGCAACTGTTGCTGTCTTGCTCACCGGCGTGATCCTGGCCGGGTTTCTGGGACGCATTCCGGAGCTTGACATCCTAGAACAGTCGGCCCGCAACCTCTATTTCCACGTGCCGATGTGGTTTACCCTCATGGGGGCGACGATTGTCTCCGCGTACCACTCGCTCCGTTACCTGCAGTGCGGTGATCGGCTGCGCGACCTGCGAGCCCGAGAGGCAGCGTGGTTGGGACTGATCTTCGGAATTCTGGGGATCATCACGGGCATGGTGTGGGCCCGCTTCACGTGGTACGAAGGAACCGGAAAGTGGTGGAATTTTGACCCGAAGCAGTCGATGGCGGCGGTGCTGCTCCTGATTTACGGGGCCTACTTTGTGCTTCGGGACAGCATCGAGGAGCCGGACACGCGGGGGCGCATCGCGGCCGTATACAATCTCTTCGCCGTCGTCACGATGCCATTCCTGCTTTACATCATCCCCCGACAGCTTCCGAGCCTGCACCCAGGGGGGGAGGGAAGCCCAGCCTTCAGCCAAACGGACCTTGCCCCCGCCATGCGGTGGGTGTTTTATCCGTCGGTACTCGGATTCCTCGGGCTATTCTGGCTCCTCTACACGCAGCGCGTGCGGCTAGCGTGGATCCGCGACCAGTTG
Source organism: Bacteroidetes bacterium QH_7_62_13 (assembly GCA_003023365.1). Lineage (GTDB taxonomy): Bacteria > Bacteroidota > Rhodothermia > Rhodothermales > Salinibacteraceae > Salinibacter. The sequence continues at coordinate 4,475 of PXTG01000114.1, forward strand.
CGGGATACGCCAGACCTCTGACCGCCGCACCGGTCTCCTGATCTTGAACGGAGGGTCTTCCGCTCTCCCCCGGATTCGCTTTCCACTCGTGCACTGCCCCATGACGATCCACCCCGCCCCCACCGGACACGCCCTCCCAGTTCATCCGCGGCAGGAACGGCCCGATACTACATCGGCGTACGACAGTACCTGGACCGAACAACCGACGTCACAGGCTCCCGACGGCCTGGATCAGATGATGGGGGCCGGCGGCAAGATCTATGTCGTGCTCGCCGTTGTGCTACTCATCTGGTTCGGCTTAGTGACCCTGCTCGTGCGGACCGACCGCAAGATCGGCCGCCTGGAACGGCGCCTCGGCGAGACCAGTTCAGAAGATGCCTCCAGTGAAACCCAGTAACGTCCGATTTCTTTCTCAGTTGCTCTGCCCCCTTATGAAGTGGAAATCAATTACCGGGTTGATTGCCATGGCCGGCTTCGCCGGGCTTCTACTGTTCAATTTCGGAAGTCAGGTTGGCGGCTACATGGACTTTGAGCAGGCCGCCCGGACCGGCAGCCAGGCCCACGTGGTTGGGAACTGGGTCGAAGATCGTCCCACCCGCTACGATCGTGCCCAGAACGTCTTCATCTTTCACATGCGGGACGAGGCGGGCAACGTGCGAAAGGTCCGGTACCCCAACCCGAAACCGGCAAATTTCGAACAGGCCGAGCAGGTTGTCGTGGAGGGACGGATGGAGGGCGACGCCTTCGCGGCCGACAATATTCTGGTGAAGTGCCCCTCCAAATACAACGAGCAGAAAGGTTTAAAGCAGAAGGCAAGTGCCTCCGCCCGCACTTCTTCCCCCCAGCAGTCGCAGTAGCTATTCGGTACCCGCGAACGCAGTTGTGGCCGTCTCCGCTTCCACTCCCTCGTCCCCACCCACGACGTTCGTTCTCGGTATGATCGTCGGCCTCGCCTGGATCGGAGCCGGGTGCTCGACCCCCTCCCTTCCCCCGGCACATTCTTCCAATCCATTGCCCGAGTGTCCGGACTCGCCGAATTGTGAGCGAGTATCGCGCACGTACGACGCTCCCCCCGACACCCTCTACGCCGCCGCAAAGCAGGCCCTCGATCAGCTCGGGCCGACGCAACTTCAGCTCCGGCCGGACGCGAAACGCGCCTCGGCCGTCTATCGCGTCGGTCTCGTCTTCAAGGACGACGTAAGGGTGGCCGTAGATTCTACCGATTCGGGAAGTCGGCTTCACGCCCGCAGTGCCAGCCGAGTCGGGTACAGCGACCTCGGGGTCAACGCCCGGCGTGTAGACCGTCTCCTGCGAGCCATTTCGTCGAATCTGTAGTCCTCGGGGAGTCGCACGGCGAATTGGGACCAGAAGCCCTGTCTGTTCTGGTCCAATCCGTTCTCCCGAGCACTGAACCCAGGGGGAATCTGCGTGTTGGGAGCATCGAATCACGGTGATTGCTCTCTGTCCGCTCTTCTCCTCATGCCCTGCTTTGTTCGCCGAGTTCCGCTACTCTTCGCCGTCGTTGGCCTGCTGAGTGGCCCGACTGCTCTGGCACAGAGCGGGTCCGTGCAACAAATTGAGGACTGTGATCCGTGGTTTGCTCTTCCCCTTACCGTACATGACGTGGGCGTCGGGATCGGGGACACGGAGCACACGATTGGAGGACGGGTCAATTTTGGGGATCGGTGCCTGCAATCAGTGAGCGGCGTCAACGCCACGCTCTTTCCCTCTTTTTCTCCCACCGGCACCGTAAACGGTCTTGCCCTCGGGCTCCCGATGACGGGTAGCGCCCGGCTTCGCGGCCTCGGGGTCGGGCTCGGCCTGTTCTTCGGCAACGCCGGCGACGTACGGGGCGCAGTGGACGGGCTGCTGGTGGGGGGCCTGGCGACGGTGTCGGAAAGCCCGGTTCGGGGGATGGCGATAGGAAGCGTTGGGGCCGGGGTCGGCGCGCCGGCCACCGGCGTCCTACTGGCTGGCGGGACGGCGGTTACGACGGACCGCGGACGCGGCCTGATCCTGGGGGGCGCGGTTGCGGGGACCGGCGGCCCCAGTATCGCCCTCCTGGCGGGCGGCCTCGTAGCGGGCACGACGGACCGTCTGTACGGGGCGGCAGTATCGCCGGGCCTCGTCGGGGCGGGCGGGCGGCTCGTGGGCCTCGGTGTGGGCGGACTGGCCGCGGGGAGCCGCGACGCCGTTCAGGGGCTTATGGTGGGGGGAGCGGCCCTCAGGGCTCAGCGGCTGACAGGATTAGGGGTGACCGCGGGCTACGCGTACGTCAGCGACGGTCCTTTGCAGGGAGGCTCCATTGCCGCCGTGAACCACATCAATGGTACGCAACGAGGCCTCACCATTGGCCTGTTCAATTACGCCCGTGAGCTCCACGGCGTCCAGGTGGGCCTCATCAACGTGGCCCGCAATAACTCCTTCTGGCGGCGGATTCTTCCCGGACTGAACTTCAGCTTTTAGCAAACTCGGAAGGGAGACCGTATACGAACGGGTCACTGTTCTTCCTCCCGGAGCCGCCGCCGAACACGATTCCACTCAGCCGGCGGATCGGCTTCGAAGTGCAGGGTCTCTCCCGTCGTGGGATGCGTGAAGCCAAGGCGGTAGGCGTGGAGGGCCGGATGGGGAAGGGCATCATTGAACACACGGTCGAAGAAGGACCGCCGCTCGCCGGTCTGCGGGCCGTAGCGCACGGAATCGCCGCCGTATTTCGGGTCGCCCAGGATCGGGTGGTGTCGATGGCTCGTATGGACGCGGATCTGGTGCGTGCGTCCGGTTTCGAGTTGGAACGTCACTTCGGACGTGTGGGCGTGGTACTCGACCGTCTCGTAGTGCGTTTTCGCCCACTTTCCGTCCGCCTCCGGCACGATCGCCATTCGCTGCCGCCGGTTGGGGTCGCGCCCGATGGCTCCCTCAATCGTCCCGTTGGACGGATCCAGATGGCCCCAGACCAGCGCTCGATAGCGGCGGTCAACCGTGTGGGCCTTAAACTGCTCGGCCAGGGGCTGGTGCGCACGGTCGCGCTTCGCGACCACCAGGAGCCCGGACGTTCCTTTGTCCAACCGGTGCACGATGCCCGGCCGCACGATGGGATGGTTAGGGGCCTCCGGTAGCGCATTGACCATCGACAGCCCTACATCCTCGTCCGCAGCCGCTCCGGCCTCGTCGTCGGCGGCCACCGTCTGCCCGTCCACGTGGTGGAGGAGCGCGTGAACGAGGGTGCCGGAGCGATGGCCGGGGGCCGGGTGGACGACCATGCCGGCGGGCTTGTTCACCACCAGCAGGTCGTCGTCCTCGTGGACGATGTCGAGCGGAATGGGCTCCGGCTCCGCCTGCATCGGCGGCTTTCGGATGAGCCGGAAGACGATCTCGTCTCCCGGCTCCACCGAATAGGATTTCTTGACGTCCGTCCCATTCACGTTCACGTGCCCCTTCTTGATGGACCGCTGGATCGTCAAATTCAGGGGGCTTCGGCATATCCGGTCGTCCGGTTCAGTACATTCAATGTAGGGGGGCAGGCGTCAAATCCCTGCACGGAGACCATGGAGACAAGGCGGGGACATCTTGCCGCTACAGCCCCACGTCTACGCGGACCAGGTCCCTACGCCTCAATCCGCCGGAAGCGGTCGACGGCCTCCAGGATAGCGGCGAGATCCGATTCGTCGTTGTAGTACGCGGGGGAGAACCGAACCTTCTGGTTACGCATCGCCGCGGTGATGTCGTGGGCCGCCAGGTGATCGATCATCCCCTCCGGATCGTCGGGGGCCACCGTTACGATGCCGCTGGCGTGGGTCGGATCGTCGGTCCCGTAGCGGGACAGGCCGCGATCGGCAAGCTCCTCCGCAAGGGTCGTTGAGAGATCCAAAATACGCTGCTCGCACCACGCCGGCCCGGCCTCCAGATAGACATCGAGGGCCGCATGCAGGGCAGCGATGCCCACACTACTCATGGTGCCCGTACGGAAGCGGCGGGCGTCGTCGTGGAACGCCAGTTCGTACTCGTCGAGATGGTCCCAGTCGATCGGGCCGTGGAGCCACCCGGTCGGTGGGTCCAGGTCCTCCTGCAGGGCCTCGTCGCAGTAGAGCAGGCCAATGCCCTGTGCGGCCATGAGCCATTTGTGGCCGCCGGCCGTCAAGAAATCAATTCCGGACGCCTCCACGTCAACCTGGAGGGCCCCAAGTCCCTGAATGGCGTCGACGCAGAAAAGCACATCGTGGGCGTCGCAGAGCTCCCCAAGAGCCTCCAGATCCACCCGGAACCCGGACAGGAAGTGTACCCACGACACCGAGAGGAGCCGCGTCTCGGGCCGCAGGGTCTCCGCCACGTCGTCGACGGTGTACCCCCCCTCCTCCGTTGGGATAAAGTCAACCGCTACCCCCTCCTTCTCCAGGTTCAGAAACGGGTAGACGTTCGTCGGAAAGGCCCCGTCCGGAATAGCGATCCGGTCCCCGTCTTGCCAATCCAGACCGCGCGCCAGAACGTTGAGGCCGGTCGACGTATTGGGCACGAACTCGATGCGGCCCGTTGCGGTCCCCAGCACCTCCGCCGCCCGGTCTTTCGTCTCCACCATCAGCGGCTGGAAGGACTCAAAGTTGGCGATGGGCGCGTTCGGATCGGCCCCGTGTCGCTCCGCCACGTAGGCGTCGATGGCCTCCGTCACGGGGCGACTCATGGGGCTCACCGCCGCGTGATTGACGTAGGTCTGATGAGCGGTATGGGGATAGTAGGTGCGGAGCGTGCTGAGATCCATGGACAATCGGGAAATCTAAGGGGGAGATGTCCCTTCCACGAGCGGGAAGCACTAGCGTTCTGCTCCCTGTCATGACGGAGCATCGCCCGGAAACGAAGCCCTACGTTTCCCCTTGAGAGGCCGAGGGGCCCCTCTCCTTCTGTTTCTCGTATAGCTTATCGAGCTCATGTTGGACCTGGGCTTCCTCGACGTCGTCGACGGTGGGCTCGGCGTGATCCTCGGGCGCTTCCGCGTCGTACCGAAGCTCGACGTAAACGGGAAAGTGATCGGAACCGACATACGGAAGCACCTCCAGTTCGGCGAGCCGGAAGTCGGACGAATGAAACACGTGGTCCAGCGGATAGCGGAACAGCGGATAGCGGGCGTGAAAGGTGTTGTATATTCCGCGGCCAATCCGAGGATCTAACAGGCCACTCACATTCTGAAAGAGTCGGGCAGTGTAGGACCAGGAAACATCGTTAAGGTCCCCGGCCACGATAACGGGGGCGTCCCGATCCTGCACCTGACGCGCAAAGTAGAGCAGTTCGGCGTCCCGCTCCGTCGTGTCCGGCCCGTGAGTAGGATGGGGAGGACGGGGATGGAGCCCGTGCAGAAATACGATCGCGCCCGACGGTAGCTTGATGCCGGTGTGAATTGAGGGGACGTCCTCTTCGACCAGAAATCGCACTTCAGGCCCCACGAGCGGCAGCTTTGAGTACAAGGCCATTCCGTACTCATCCTCTTGTGGATGTGTGAGAGCGTCGGCGCACCGGACCTCAACATCTCGGAGCTTCTCGATCCACCAGGAGTCCGTTTCGAGGGCCAGGAAGAGGTCCGGATCAACATCCTCGATGAGGGTGAGTACCGACTCCGCATCGCGGTTGGGACGTTCGACATTGCAAATCAGGAGCGAGATCGATTCTCCCTCATTCCCCATGGCCGTGCGCACCTGCGTGGGGGCAAGAGGGGTATAGGGCAGAATATGATCGATTTGATACACGAGACACGCCCCAAGGACCACAACGACAGCATACTCTCCAAACGAGGACGGGCCCAAGACGAGAAGTCCACCGAGCGTAACCGCCGCTCCTACACTGATCTGCACTCGGGGAAAGTCAAAGATCCGGATCGCCCAGTGGTCGTGGCTGAACAGCGGCAGAACCGTTCCCAAAATAAAAAAGAGGGCCAGACCAACCATTCCGATCATGGCTCCATTTTCGATAACAAACGTCATGGGCCGAGGGAATCCGCAGGTTGTTGTAGCATTCGGTTCCACGTTCCTCCTCTCTCTCGAGGCGCAGGAATCTTCTGGACGGTCAGGCCTCGTGGACTGAGCCGCTCGTAGAACGTCAGAAGAAGAACAGCGGAGCCCCTCCCCTGGTTGCCGTTTCCGCTGATCCGGGGCAATTTCGTTCCAAACTGTTGGGACTGAAGGGAGTGAGGCGCAGCTTTGTGTTCACCCTCAATACCCCTGGAATCCCCTCATCGCCGGATGCTGCCTCAAGGGTTCCTTTTCGACGCCATCCCGCTCCTGTCGTTCACATTTGATGGGGCCGCTTTTGCCCCTCCGCCGGCAGCCTAGGTGTTCCGGCGCCACGGGCAGGTTCGAAAACTACAGAAACGGGAAGGGATGGCGAGCGAAGCGTCGTGTAATAGCTTCTGTTCGGGGGGCTGTTCCTCACAACGAAGGCACTCTGGGGATCGGTCGTTTTCTTCCTTTCTCGACGACGATTCGCTCGAGATCCACCACGGGCCGTATCGTCTACCCCCCTGGTAACCGCCCTCCTATGCCCGCCGAAACTGCTTGCCGGCCAACTGCCGAACCAATCCTTTGAACTCCAGCTCCAGCAGACAGGGCAGGGCCGTGGAGGGGTCCACGTCCGTTTCCGCACACAATTCGTCGATGTGAACCGGGGTGTCGGTGAGTGCCCCGTAGAGCACCTTCTCCGTTCCCTCCAGGTCTTCGGCAGGGGCAGGGGGCGTGCCCGATACGACCTCCGCATCGACCTCTGCCGGCTCCTCCACCGTCACCTCCGGCAACTCCTCCAGCAGATCCTCTACGTCCATCACCAACTTTGCGTGGCCGCGCTGGATGAGCCGATTGGCCCCGGTACTGGAGTCCTTGGTGACGGCTCCGGGGACGGCGAAGACCTCTCGGTTCTGCTCCAGCGCCAGACGGGCGGTAATGAGCGCCCCGCCTTCCGAGTAAGACTCGACCACGAGCGTACCGAGGGACAACCCACTCAGGATTCGGTTCCGCTCCGGAAAGTTGGGGGCGTCGGGGTCCGCGTCGACCGCGTACTCCGACAGGACGGCCCCGTTCTCTTCGATGCGGGCCGCAAGGTCCGTGTGCTTCGGGGGATAGATATTGCCCACCCCGGAGCCCAACACAGCGAGGGTGCGCCCGCCCGCATCGAGGGCCCCTTTGTGCGCGGCGGCGTCGATGCCGTAGGCCAGTCCACTTACCACCGTGAAGCCGCGGCGCACCAGTTCGGCGGCAAAGTGATGGGCCTGAGCCCGTCCGTAGTCGGTACAGCGACGCGTGCCGACGATGGTAATCATCGGCCGTGCCGATTCGGGAAGGGTGCCTCGCATCCACAGAAATCCGGGCGGGTCGTAGATCTCGCGGAGGCGCCGGGGAAAGCGTTCATCCCACGGCGAAACGAGGGATGCGCCAAGGGCCTCTGCCCGTTCCATCTCCTGCCGCACAGCATCACGGTCGTCGAACGTACGGATGGCCTCCGCGGTCTGGTCTCCCACGCCGTCAACCGTCGTGAGGGCCGCCCGGGAGGCCCGGAAGATCTCGCTGGGGGCCTCGAACTGAGCGAGCAGCGCCCGCATCCGACTCGGCCCTACGCCCGGCACCAGGGAAAGGCCGATCAGGGCACGCTGCTCCTGCGGCCGGTCGAGGTCGGGGGGATCGTCGTCGTGGTCGAGCGGCAGTCTCATGCCTGTGTGGAAGCTGTCGAGGAGTCCGACCGCGCAGCACTCACCTTCTCGTAGAGGGCGTACGTGAGGGCCTCCAAGCCCTCATCGGCCGCGGCGCTGATGGGCAACAGGGGAACGTCGTCCGGAAACTCGCTCGCCACCACGTCGGGCAGCAGATCGCGCTCGTCGGGGGCAAGCACGTCGATCTTCGAGAGGGCCACGAGGTGCGGCTTGTCCATCAGATCGGCGTCGTAGGAGGCTAGCTCGTGTACGAGCTTTCGGTACTCCTCCCCGAGGTCGTCGGCGGTGATGGGAATGACAAACAGCAGCACCGACGTACGCTCAATGTGACGGAGAAACTCCACCCCCATCCCCCGTCCCTCGTGTGCGTCCTCGATGATGCCGGGGATGTCGGCCATCACGAAGGTCTCAAACTCGCTGACGTAAATCATTCCCAGTTGCGGGGAGACCGTCGTGAACGGATAGTCGGCCACTTCCGGCTCGGCGGCAGAAAGGGCCGAGACGAGCGTACTCTTCCCCGCGTTGGGGAACCCAACGAGTCCCACGTCGGCCATCAGCTTGAGCTCAAACGTCAGCTCGCGCTCCTCTCCCGGCTCGCCCGGCTCGGCGTGGCGGGGGGTCTGATTCGTGCTGGCCTTGAAGTAGGCGTTTCCGTGCCCTCCCTCTCCCCCTTCCGCAATACAAATCCGTTGTCCGTTCTCGATGACCTCCCCGAGCGTCTCGCCGGTATGCCGGTCCTTCACGACCGTCCCCGGCGGCACGCGAATGGTGACGTCGTCCCCCGAGGCCCCCTTCTGCTCGCGGCGCCCCCCCGGTTCGCCGTCCTCCGCGAAGACATTTTTGTTGTGGCTCAGGTCCATAAGGGTGTAGAGGTTCTCGTCGGCCTCCACGTACACGGAGCCGCCGTCGCCCCCATCGCCCCCGGACGGCCCGCCTTTCGGCACGAACTTTTCCTTGCGCCAGGCCACGATGCCCTTGCCCCCGTCGCCGCTTTGGACTTTGAGGTCGACTTCGTCGAGAAACTTCATGGATGTGCGCGGTTGAATCGACGTACGGGCTGACGTTACCGGCGTATAGAGGACGTGTACGCCTTTCCCCACATCAAGGTTTTCCCGGAAGACATACTCCTCTGAGGACGAAACGCCTCCACCCCTCCTCCGCACCCCATACCGACGCGAACTCCCGCCGAGCCGACGTGAAACCTCCAGTCGCCTCATTTTCACGTCCCCTTTCCGGCCCATCGGTGGCACTGTTCCGCCCCACCTCCTAGATTGCCCGTACCGCTATACTCACGATTGATCTTTCCACTATGAAGGACGTGACGATCTATACCGACGGGGCCTGCAGCGGCAATCCCGGCCCCGGGGGATGGGCCGCCATCCTCATCCCCGAAAACAACCGGGACGCCGAAAAGCGAACCGGCGGCGAGCCGCATACCACGAACAACCGGATGGAACTGACCGCCGCCCTCGAAGCCCTCCGGGCCCTCGACGAGCCCGCGTCGGTAACGCTCCACACCGACAGCGCCTACCTCTCGAATGCCTTCAACGAGGGCTGGCTCGATAGCTGGCAGGAAAACGACTGGCAAACGTCCTCCAACGACGACGTCAAAAACAAAGGGCTGTGGCAGGCGCTGCTCGAGGAGGCGGATCGCCACGACGTGGAGTGGGTGTGGGTGAAAGGCCACGCCGATAATGAGCTCAACAACAAGGCCGACGAGCTTGCGGTCGCGGCGATGGAGGAATTCAAACGGTAGACGAACCACGTCCTTCATTGCGCCGGAAGAACCCCCGAAGCTATTCCTCCTCCCCAACACTCAGGATGTCGCCCCGGGCCGAAAGGGCGTTCGTGAACGCCTCGGTGAACCCTTCTACCTCCGACGCCCGCACGCCCACCGTTAGCTCGGTCACGTCCGTGTAGGTGCTTTCCCGAACGGTCGCGTCGAACCGGCGGAGAACCTGTCGGGCGGGAGCGGTATCGTCGTAGGCAAAGCGAATCTGCACCGGAACGCGCACCACCCGCTCCACGATCGACGCCTGGTCGAGTGCCCGGTTCGCCGCCTCCCCGTACGCCCGCATCAGGCCCCCGGTGCCGAGTTCGGTGCCCCCGAAGTACCGCGTCACCACGACGAGGGTGTTGGTCAAGTCACGCGCGTCAATCTTCCGCAGAATTGGCTGGCCCGCCGTCCCGCTCGGCTCTCCGTCATCGTCGTATCGGAAATCCTCGCCGCTGGTCCCCAGCCGGTAGGCCATGCAGTGGTGTGTCGCTTGATGCTCGCGTTCCCGAATCGTCTCAATTTCCGCCTCTACCTCCCGCCGGTGTGCGACCCGGAGGGCCACCGCAAGGAAGCGCGAGCCGTCTTCCTTGAGGGTTGCTGTCGCCTCTGACTCCAGGGTGCGGTACGTATCCTGCATGATTTTTCGGGGTGGAGAAAAAGCGACGTACCGGGCAGGACCGCTGATTCTTCTGTCTTCGACCACGTTCAGATGCAATTCACGGCGTCGGCCCGAATTTCGGATCAACCGGCGTCGAGCCCCGGAACTCCCGTCCGGCAGGATCCCGTTGCTCCGAAGTCGAGAGGCGATCTTCGAACAAACGCTTGCCAGTATCCGCCCCCGTGGTTCCTCATCTTCTTGCCGTTCTTTCGTTCCTCGCCGTGGTCTCCCCTGGAGACTCCACCCAACCGGCGCGTCCCGAGGCGCTCGCGGCACACCCGGCGTCATCGTCGATCACGGTGGATGGACAGCTTCGGGAGGCGGACTGGTCGAAGGCCCCCGCCGCTACCGACTTCCGTCAATTTTCTCCCCAGGAGGGGACTGCGCCCTCCCAGAGGACCCAGGTTCGCATCGTGTACGGGAAAGACGCATTGTATGTGGGGGCAACACTCCACGACGAGCACCCGGATCGCATCCGAGACCGGCTTGGTCGCCGCGATCAGCGCAACGAAGCCGACTGGTTTGAGGTCTCGATTGATTCGTACTACGACCAGAAAACGGCCCGCACCTTTGCGGTAAACGCCGCGGGGGTACAACGCGACGGGGTCGTCGAGGGAGGCGGTGGCCTCGACTCGTCCTGGGACGGCATCTGGCGCTCAGCGGTCCGAGTGACCGACTCCGGCTGGACCGCCGAACTCCGCATTCCCTACTCGATGCTCCGCTTCTCTGCGAATGAGCGACAGACGTGGGGACTCCAGTTCCGTCGCCGCATCCCCCGCAACAGTGAGGTCCTAGAGTGGCCGCTCGTCCCGGAATCTGAACGGCGGGGAGGGGTGGTCGCCAAGTACGCCGACCTGACAAATCTCCAAAACCTGAGCACGTCCCGCAACCTCCAAATTGCGCCCTATACCCTCAGCCAACTGGAGTCAAGCGAAGACCCGGCCGCTCCGGGCACCCGACAGATCTCGCCGTCCCTCAACGCCGGGGCCGATCTGGAGCTTGGGCTCGGCTCCAGTGCCACCCTCAACGCCACCGTCAATCCCGACTTCGGCCAGGTGGAGTCCGACCCCGCCGTTCTCAACCTGTCCGCATTCGAAACCTTCTTTCCCGAAAAACGCCCGTTCTTCGTGCAGGGCACGGATGTGTTTGGCTTTTCACTGGGGGGCGGCGGTCGATTGCTCTACACCCGGCGAATCGGCGGAGACGAATCCCTTATCGGTGCCGCGAAGGTCACCGGTCGCTCCCAAAACGGACTCGTCTATGGGGCACTGGGCGCCACCACCGGCGACGACTTCGACCCGTCCCGCACCTACGCGGTGGGTCGGTTGCGGCAGGACGTCGGTGCCCAATCTACCGTGGGAGGCATGGCGACCGTGTACGACGGGCCCGCTTCGTCGGGGCGCCGCCGCAGCGCAACCGGCGGGATAGACTGGGACCTCCGCTTCTTGGATCAGACGTATCAGTTCCAGGGCTACCTGAGCACCTCCCATCGCCGCCAAACCGATCCGGCCTCGTCTCCCACGACCGGATACGCCCTCCGCACACAGGGCGGCCGCGTGAAGGGCAACTGGACCTACGACCTGAGCTTCCGACTGCTCACCGATACCTTCAACCCGAACGACGTAGGCCGCCTCCGCCAAAACAACTTCTTCCGCACGAGCGGGAAGATTCGACACCAGGTGAATGGGGGGCAACCCATCGGGCCGTTTCAGAAGGCCGACGGGTTCCTCTTTGTGGGGCAGAGCTGGTCGTACCGAAACCGGTTGAGCCGGGGACTCGGGTTCTTTTCCCGATTCTCGGTCCTTACGGATGGATTTCGGAAACTCTCGCTGGGCATCAACGGGGATAAACTCTTCGGGGGCTATAACCTATTCGAAACGCGGGGTTCGTGGCCACGAGCCCGCCCCCGAGAATTTGGTGGAGAGGTCGACGTGAGCACCGATACTCGGCGCAGCTGGACGCTCGAAACAGAAGTCGGCGGTGGACTCCGGTCAGACGGACAAACGTCGCTCTCCGGCAACTTGGAACTGGAGTGGAACGTCAGCAACCGACTGAAGCTCTCAAGCGAGCTCTCCTACGAAGCAGAGCGGGGCGCCGTGGAATGGGCCTCGAACGAAGCCTTCGTGCGCCGGGCCCCCGACCGGTGGGCAATCGGGGAATCAAACACGGAGCCCTCGAACCTGGATTCAGATGCTCTCACCCCCCTCAGCACCGGAAACCAGCGGCTCGGGACCATTCTATCCGACGTATCCCCAACCGACGATGGGGCCTCGCACTACGTACCCGTCTACGGCGAGCGCTTCGGCCAACTCTTCGGCGCACGAGGTCGCTTCCAAAACTTCCGAATCTTGAGTTCGCGGGACGACTTCGATCAATTCGGAGCGTACCCGAAGCGTCACGACTTTGCCACGAGCAGCTTTCTCTCCAACACCATCCTGCGATGGGAATTCCGTCCGGGGTCCGAGCTATTCGTTGTGTGGTCCCAAAGCCGCTCCATCGATCGCGACGATCCAGTCTTTGCTGACCAGCGGCGCCTTTCCCCCTACGACCGCTCGCCTTCAGCCCGTCTTACGGACGCCTTCGACGACTTCGCGACAAACTCGTTCATTGTGAAGCTCCGGTACGTCTTCATCTAGCTCCCCGAGGGATAGATTCCCGGCAGCCGACACGTGCATTTCGACGCACCGGCGTGCATCTCGTCAACCGCCCTGAATCAAAATTGGAGATCCCCCTCTTCCGATAGGAGTCGTTGGGGCTTCGATCTTCCGAAGCCGGGCTCCGTCATCCTTCGTATTTTCGTCCCCGAAGTGACAACCTCGTGGGGGACGAACCTGTAGGGAGGCTCCTCGTCCCTATTGCACTCGTACACTGGACGCCCTCATGACTGAGTCCACGAAAACGAGCCTTCCCGGTACGCTCTCGGTACTGGATGTCGTGTCGTTTACCGTCGGGGTGGTTCTGTGCGCGAGCATCTTTCGGACCCCGTCCATCGTGGCGGGCAACGCGGGCAGTCCCCTACTCACGCTGGCCCTCTGGGCGTTGGGCGGCGGCGTCACGCTCGTTGGGGCGCTGTGCTACGCAGAACTTGCCTCCACGTACCCGCACGCAGGCGGGGACTACCACTATTTTCAACGGGCCTTCGGGGACTGGATGGCATTTTTGTTTGCGTGGGCCCGGCTCGTCGTGATCCAAACCGGCTCGATCGCCTTGATCGCATTCGTGTTTGGGGACTACGCCTCCGAACTTTGGTCACTCGGCACGTATTCGTCGTCCCTCTACGCCGCGGCGGCCGTCGTCTTGCTCACGGCGCTTAACGTGGCAGGGGTCCGGCCCGGCAAACTCACGCAGCGCGGCCTCACGGTCGCGACGATTCTCGGTCTCCTCGTCATCGTCGGGGCCGGTTTTTTTCTCGCCCCCGAGTCGGCGGCCTCCGCTCCCGCCTCAGACAACTCATTCAGCGCCAGCGGCTTCGGGGGCGCGATGGTGTTCGTTTTGCTCACGTACGGGGGATGGAACGAGGCCGCGTACGTCTCCGCCGAGCTTAAAAATGTCCGCCGCAACATGGTACGGGCCCTCCTGGTGAGCATCGGACTGATCACCGTCCTCTACCTACTCGTGAACGGGGCGTACCTGAACGGTCTCGGCGCGGGCGGTATGAGCAACACCGACGCCGTGGCCGCCGACCTGATGCGGGCCACGCTCGGGGAGCCCGGGGCCGTGGTCCTGAGTGTGCTCGTGGCGATTGCGGCCCTGAGCTCGACCAACGCCACCATCTTCACCGGGGCCCGGACGTGCTTCGCTCTGGGGCGCGACGCCTCGCTCTTCGCGGCCCTCGGGGTGTGGGACGACCAGTCCGAGACGCCCACGAATGCCCTCTGGGTCCAGTGCGGCGTGGCGCTGGCGCTCGTCGGGGTGGGCGCCGCTACGCGAGAAGGATTCCAGTCTATGGTGGACTACACCGCCCCGGTCTTTTGGCTGTTCTTTCTGGCGACCGGGGTGTCTCTCTTCGTTCTCCGACGCACGGAGCCGGACGCCGCCCGTCCTTTCCGGGTGCCCCTCTACCCACTCACCCCAATTGCTTTTTGCCTGGCCTCCGGATACATGCTGTGGTCGAGCCTCGCCTACACCGGCGTCGGCGCCCTGTTGGGGGCCGGCGTCCTCCTGGCCGGCGTTCCCCTCCTCTGGTTCCACGACGCGTCCGCGAACTGATCCCCAATGGTTCCCGCCTTTCCCATGAACCTCCGTCGGTCTCTTCTTCGGGTCGTGCTCGCAGTTGGTCTCCTACTCGCAGGACTGGGGCCTTCCTCCGCCCACGCACAAGCTCCCGACTCCTTAGAGGCACCGTTCGTAGACGCTCCGCTCAGGCCGATGGGGACCGATACGAGCATTCAGGTGGAGGTGCCGTTCGTCCGCTCGCCCAAGGAGGTGGTGGTGCGGATGCTCGAGATTGCCGACGTGGGGCCCGACGACGTACTGTACGACCTTGGCAGTGGGGACGGACGCATTCCCATCACCGCTGCCCGGCGCTTCGGGGCGCGCGGTGTGGGTATCGAGATTCGGCCCGACCTCGTGAAGAAGGCCCGGCGACGGGCCGAGATTGCCGGCGCTGCCGATCAGGTCGAATTTCGACAGGGCGACCTGTTCGAGGCCGATATCAGTGAGGCCAGTGTCGTCACGCTCTACCTCCTGCCCGACATCAACACGCGCCTTCGACCGAAGCTCCTGGAGCAGCTGGCGCCCGGTACCCGAGTGGTGTCCCACGGGTTCGACATGGACGCCTGGAAGCCCGACGAAGTGGCCGAGGTGGGCGAAACCCGCATTTATCTCTGGACGGTTCCCGAGGAGATTCCACCGCACTTACAGAACTAACGAGACCTCAAAGGCCGGGCGCGAGCCTTCTTGCCCTTACAAATCCCGCCGTTCCTTCTTCTGACTTCCGCTACCGGGTGGACTCGCCGTTCGCCCTCTCACGGGTGAACGTCCGGCGGCGACCCCCCGTCTTAGCGTCCTCGTAACACCTGCGACGGCTACACCGCATTCCGCAGCTCCATGCGTTCACTAACCTGCGCACATAGCCCATTTGCTTCCATCCCACGGCCCGCTATGACCTCTTCTCGTTTCCCTGGCGTTCTTCTCGCTGTACTTTTGGTCGTTTCTGGATGCGGGTCTTCCGAAGAGGGTGAATCGGGCCGGCGCGGCGGCCGCGGCGGTCCGGGCTCAGGGTCGACACCGTCGGTCGAAGCTGTGCAGGCACGGTACGGCTCGCTGCCCCTGCAGGAACGAATGAGCGGGCGAGTCCAGGCCCGCAATCAGGTCGCCATCTACCCGGAGGTCGGCGCGCCGGTGGTGGCCGTCGAAGTGCAGACGGGCGACTACGTTGAGGAAGGGGACCCGCTCGTCCGCCTGAAAGACGACACGTACCAGGAGCGTGTACGGCAGGCCGAGGCGGCCCTCCGCGTGGCCCGGGCCGACGTGCGCAGCGCTCGCTCAAACCTCAAGGACCTGCGCGCGCAGCTCAAACGGGCCGAGCGGCTGGCCGAGCAGGACTTCCAGAGCCAGCAAGAGCTCGAATCCCTGCGGGCCGAGGTGGAAGGGGCCGAGGCCGCCGTGGAACGGGCGAAGGCGCAGGCCTCCCAGGCCGAGGCAACCCTTGAGGAACGGAAGGCCGACCTCCGTCGAACCGTCGTGCGTGCCCCTATCGACGGGTACGTAGGAGCCCGGAATGTAGAAGTGGGTGAGCGCGTAGACGGCAGTACACGCCTCTACACGATGGGGGATCTCGACTCGGTGAAGGTGCAAGTCCAAGTCACCGACCGCATGTTTGGCAAGATCCAAGAGGGCCAGACCGCCCGTATCCGTCTTCCGTCGCAGGATACAACGCTCGTATCCTCGGTGACACGGATGTCGCCGTTCCTGGCCGACGCCTCCTACAGCGCCGAGGCGGAGATCGTGGTCCCCAATGAGGACCGCCTGCTCAATCCCGGCATGTTCGTGGAGGTGGACGTAGCCTACGGAGAGAGCGAGCGAGCAACGATTGTCCCTCTCAGCGCCATCTACGAGGACCCAACCACCGGTGCTCGGGGCGTCTTCGTGGCCCCCACCCTGGGCTCAGAGGTCTCGGTTGAGCCCCCCGACTCCTACGACGAACAGGATCCGCCGCCCCCCACAAACCCGACGCCTACAACATTCCGCCGGGTCGACGTCCGTGCGGAGGGGGCCCAGACAGCGGGCGTTCGGGGCATCGAGCCCGGGGACTGGGTGGTAACCGTCGGGCAGAACCTGTTGAGTACGACGGGAGAAGAGCGCGTGGACGCTCGGGTGCGTCCCCTGCCCTGGTCCCGCCTCCTGAGCCTGCAACGCATGCAGGACACCGACCTCCTCCGCCGCTTCATGGACCGACAGCAGCGCTTGGCCGAACAACGCTTCGGAAACGGGGACTCAACGGAAACGGATACCACGGTCTCGTCCCCCCAAGACGGGTGACCTTCCCCGTTCCATGGCGCTCTTCGTCGGCCTGAACCCATCCGGTGTAGTCGACGACCTGCACCTCTGTGTCGCAGTTGCTACGTTGACGGCTCCATCGTCCCTCATCCAGCCGTCTTCCCATGCGCACCGGCTCCTCGTCCCTCGTCGTTGCCGCCTTCGTGGGTCCCGGCACCGTGCTCACCTGCGCCTCCGCGGGCGTCGACTTCGGGTATACGCTGGGCTGGGTGCTGGTCTTCGCGACAATCACGACGTTCGTGCTTCAATCGTATACGGCGAGCACAGGCATTCTGGCCCGTCGAGGACTGGGGGAGGCCATTCGGGCGGAGCTGGCCGACCGCCGCGTGCGTCGCGCGGCGACCGGCCTCGTCGTGCTCGGCCTTTGGGTGGGGTGCGCAGCCTTCGAGCTGGGCAATTTGATTGGGGCAGCCTCCGGAATCACGGCTCTGCTGGACCTGTCGGTTGACCTGCGCTGGCTCGTGGCCCTGTTGGCGACTTGTTCGGCCCTCATTCTTCTGTTGGATCTGCACCTCCTGATCCGGGTATTCTCCGCTCTCGTAGTGGGCATGAGTGCGCTTTTTCTCGTGGGCCTCGTCTTTGCCCCTGTGGACTGGGACGCTGCCCTCAGGGGACTGGCGGTCCCGAGCGTGCCGCCGGGAGGATTCCTGCGCGTCCTCGCCCTGGTGGGCACGACGGTCGTCACCTACAACCTCTTCCTCCACCCGTCCGCCGCGAAGGCGTACTGGGCCGACTGGGAGGACCGGGCAGCGGCCTGGCGGGGCGAACTCCGCGGGATGGCGCTTTTCCTGCCCGTCGGCGGCCTCGTTTCGTTTTCCGTCCTGGCCGCGGGCGCAACCCTCTCCGGACATTCGGGAGGCGTCGACGACGTGGGTACGCTCGCTACCCTGCTCGAACCGGTGGCTGGATCTTTCGCCTCCGTCTGCTTCGGCCTCGGGCTGTTTGCCGCCGGCCTCACGTCGAGTCTCACGGCGCCCTTGGCCGCGGCGGCCGGTGTCTGCGAGGTGTTCGGCTGGTCGTCGGACACCACGAGTCGGGCCTACCGGGCAGTGTGGGGGTCGGTCCTGGCTACCGGATGCGCGCTGGGGCTGGCGGGCTGGTCGCCGCTCCCCGCCATCATTGCGGCACAGGCCGCCAACGGGCTGCTCCTCCCCTTCGTTGCGGCGTTCGTGCTGTACCTCACGCTCCGCCAGGACGTGGTCGCCCTGCCGCTCTGGTATCACCTGCTCGGGAGCGCCGTGGTGCTTCTCTGCGGCGGCCTCGGCCTGCGGACGCTGTGGTGGGTTGTCCAACAGCTTTGAACGGCTTCTCGTCAGGGGAACCGTCCCGGAGAGGGTCGGATCGCGGGGGGACGGCCTTGGATCGCAGAAACGTCGTGGGGTCAGCGCGGGTCGGGGTCTGCGATGCGGGCCCCTCGTTCGGAAATTGGAGAGATCCACGCCTCCGTAGAGACCTCGTGGTGCGTGAACGCTTCAGTCATGGCGTCGCGCACGGCGTGGGCGTCCGCTCCGTCACTCCACGCGAACAGGGTCGGGCCGGCCCCCGAGAGGGAACAGCCGAGCGCCCCGGCCTCCATCGCCGCCGCCTGTACATCCGCAAAGCCGGGCACAAGCTGGGCCCGATGAGGCTCCACGATCAGGTGGACCGAGTCGGCAAGGGGCAGCGTCTCCGGCAGACACGCTCGCGCCTCGCGCGTAGGCACCACGCGGTCCGGGCGAACGAGCACGCACCGAACCGGCTCTGGTACGGGCACTGAGATTACGTCCGGGGGATCCATTTCACGAGTCAGCACGAGCCCCCCGTAGAGGCAGGGGGCCACGTTGTCGGGGTGCAGGTCGCCACTCGCTACTGCCTCACCCGCCAGCGCGTGGGGGAGCAAAGAGTCCCGGGACACGGTCTCCGGCAGAAGGTGCGCCGCCCCCACGACCGCCCCGACCGCCGACGCCGCCGACCCGCCCAACCCCGACCCCAGGGGGATGCCCTTCTGGATGTCCACTTCAAACCCAAAATCGAGTTCTCTCGTCCGCTGTAAGTCCAGCAGCGCCGCCGTGGCTGTGTTGTCGGGCGGGTCGGTCGGGAGATCCGTCACACGCCCGCTGAGGGCGCCCACCCGCACCACAGGCTCCGCCACCCGTCGCACCGTTACGCGGTCCCCCATCCCTTCTACCGCCGCCCCCAAGATGTCGTACCCGACCCCCACATTCCCCATGGAGGCAGGGGCAAAAACCGTTACCTCATTTCTCATTATCGGATCGAGTCATTTTCTCAAATCGTGGCCCACGACAGGCCGTAGCCGTACCAGGTTCCACCTGGCCTTTTCCGTCTCCTTTCTCAAACAGCCCGCGCTCAGCCTTTACGTAATCAATCGAAGCAGATCCGAGAAGACCCCTGCCGCCGTGACCTGGGGCCCGGCCCCCGGTCCCTGCACGATGAGCGGATTTTTCCGGTAGCGGTCGGTCTGAAAGCGCACAATGTTGTCCGTATGGCTTATACGGGCGAATGCGTGATCGGTCGGGTAGCGGCGCAGGCGAACCGATGCCGTCCCGTCCCGCTCCACGCTGCCCACAAAGCGCAGTACCTTCCCGTCCGCCCGGGCGGCCCGAAGAACGTCGGTCATGGCCTCGTCGTGCTCCGGCAACCGTTCCAAAAAGGAATCGACGCTTCCTTCCTGTAGCACGTCGGGCACGAGTCCTTCGATTTCTACATCATCCAGCTGCATCGGCAGCCCCATTTCGCGGGCGAGAATGACGACCTTTCGTGCTACGTCCATTCCCGACAAATCGTCTCGGGGATCCGGCTCGGTAAAGCCTTCCGCTTTGGCCTGCTTCAGGATTTCGGAGAAGGGGCGGTCCCCATCAAAGGCGTTGAAGAGATAAGAGAGTGTGCCTGAAAGAATGCCCTCCACCCGATGGACACGGTCGCCCGTTTCGGTGAGGTTGGCGAGGGTCTGAAGGATGGGTAGGCCCGCCCCCACAGTCGTCTCGTAGAGATAGTGCGGCAGCGCGCCTCGACTGGCGGCCTGTAGGGCCTGGTACGATTCCCACGACCCTGTATTGGCGCGTTTGTTGGGCGTGACGACATGGATGCCCCGTTCCAGCCAGTCCTCGTAGCGGTGCGCCACGGCGTCGCTGGCCGTGCAGTCGACGAGGACCGCATGTGGGTGATAGTCCGTCTGCACGTGATCGGCAAACGCATCGAGATCGGCGGTCTCCCCGTCCGCGAGGGCGGCCCGCCAGTCCGAAAGGTCCAGCTGCTGTTCGGCACGGAGCATGGTCGTGGTCGTGGTCACCCCCCGCACGCGAAGGTCGATGTCCTGCTCCACGCGCAGGCGCTCGACCTGATCGGCGATTTGATCGAGGAGGGCGGCCCCCACGTTTCCCGCCCCGATCACCCCGATCGACAACGTCCGTTTCGACAAATAGAAGCCGGCATGAGCCGCCCGGAGCGCCCGCTGTGCGTCGTCGCCGTCTACCACCGCCGATATGTTCCGCTCCGAGGAGCCCTGGGCGATGGCCCGCACGTTGACGCCGGCGTCACCGAGCGCTCCGAAGAAGGTGGCCGCCACACCCGGGGTCCCGGACATGCGGTCCCCGACGACCGCTAGAATGCTGCAGTCCGGCATCACGTCCACGCGCTGGATCAGTCCCCGGTCCCGCTCCGCGTAGAAGGCCTGCTCGGTGGCTCGGCGGGCACTCTCGGCCTGGGCCTCCGGCACGGCAAAGCAGATGGAGTGCTCGGAGCTTCCCTGTGAAATCAGGATCACGGACACGCCCGCGTCCTCCAACGCGCCAAAGAGCCGGCGGGCGATGCCCGGAACCCCGATCATTCCGGTGCCCTCCAGGTTCAGGAGGGCCACGTCGTCGACCGTCGAGAAGCCCTTCACGACCGATTCGCCGTCTCCCTCCAGGTGAATCCGAGTGCCCGAATGCTCGGGGGCGGAGGTGTTGCGGATCGTAATCGGAATCTCGTGCTCGACAGCCGGTGCGAGGGTGCGCGGATGGAGGACGCGGGCCCCAAAGTAGGCCAGCTCCATCATCTCCTTGTAGGTGAGGGCGTCGAGCGTCTGGGCGTCGGGCACGTAGCGGGGATCGGCGCTCATGACACCGTCGGTGTCCGTCCAGATTGTCAGCGCATCTGCTTCCAAGAGCGACGCGAAAATGGCGGCGGAGTGGTCGGAGCCGTTGCGCCCCAGGGTGGTGGGGACGCCGTTGGGTGTCGTGGCAATATAGCCGGTGATGACAAGAACATCGGCGTCCTGATCGGCCCGCCACGCCTCGAACCGCTCTCGGGTGGCCTCCCACTTCACCATCGGGCCGAGCTCCTCGTGCTCCACAACGAGCACCTTCCGGGCGTTGCACATCGCGGCCTCAATGCCTTCGGCTCGGAGGAGCCCCGCCAGCAGGCGCGCGGCCCAGAGCTCCCCGTAGCCGGCGACGAGATCGCGAGCCGTCTCGGGGGCGGCGCGCATGAGCTGAGTCGCGCGCAGCACGTCACTGATATCGGCCACATCCTCGTCGAGGGCGCGGAGGAGCGGCGCCGCCTCGTCACCGGACAATAGCTCCGTCACGACGGCCCGCTGCTCGTCACAGAGGGTCTTCAGGTCCGGAGGAAGGGCGTCCCCCGAATGCGGTCCAGCGTCGTCGACAAGACCCAGAAGCCGGTCCGTAACCCCGTCCATTGCCGACACCACGACGGCGGTCGGCCGGGGTTGGTCCCCCATCAACGACGCGACGTGTTGGATGCGGTCGGGGTCGGCGAGGCTGGTGCCGCCGAATTTGTGGACGCTCCAGCCTACAGAGGCGGCGGAATCAGGGTCCATGGGCTCGGGAATCAGAGTTCATTCGGGGACAAGGAGTAGTCGGACGCGGGGCGACCAGGGATTCGTGCGCTCCGCGACGGATGCCGCTGTCGTCCGGAACGTGTCGCAGCGAACCTGCCGTCCGCTGAACCCAGGGGAGCCTCCGCCTCGCAGCCCTCCGACGCAGGCATGATGCGGAGCCGAGGTGCCGTACGGGTCTTCCACGCAGCAGGTGAATGAGATGTGGCTTCAGAAGCGGGTCATTGATCGCTCAGGCCGTGTTCGAAGGCCGGAGGCGGCGTTCTCACACCGCTTCATTCGTGGCCTCCACTTCCGCGACGAGTTTTTCAAGCAGATGTCGCAGCTTCGGGCGCGCCGTCTCGACGGCCTCCGTCATTTCCCCGGTCGTGATCGGCCCCACCCGGTCGGGCGAACAACGATCAGCAATCACGGACACGGTGAGGACCCGAAGATCCATGTGCCGGGCCACGATCACCTCCGGCACCGTGTCGGTCCCCACCACGTCGGCCCCCAGGGTGCGTACCATCCGGTATTCGGCCTGGGTCCCGAGGTTTGGACCCAGCGTAGCAAAATAAATCCCCTTCTGAAGGTTGATTCCCTCCCGGAGCGCGACCGTTTCCGCCCGCTTCCGGAGCCCTGGGTCGTAGGGCTCCGTCATATCCGGAAAGCGTGGCCCCCATTCCTCCACGTTCGGCCCCACGAGGGGGTTCATGCCCTGAAAGTTCAGGTGGTCGGTGACGAGGAATAGATCGGAGGGCTCCACCTCGGGATGGACGCTACCGGCCCGGTTCGTGAAGAAAAGGTGTTCGAGTCCAAGCTCCCCAAGCATCCGGATGGGAAAGGCGACCTGCCGGGCAGTGTATCCACTGTGGAGCGACAACGGACCGTCCAACACGGCGACGGAACGCCCCGCAAGCTCTCCCACCATCAGGGTGCTGTCCGCGTCCCCGGCAACGGGGGTGTGCGGCATCTCTGCGAGCGCCCACTTTTCCTCGACGGCCAACGCCTCAGGGCGCGACCCAGCGCCGGTTCCCAGTATTAACCCGAGGGACGGCCGACGTTCGATCCGTTCCCGTACGAACGTAGCTGCCTCTTGCACGTGCCGGCGGTAGGTGTCGGTCGCTTCGGGAGTGAGCGCAGGACCGGCGGTTGACATCGGCATACTGGTGGGGCAAGGGAGGAGAGTAGAAGCGAATCGAGAGTCGCAGCCACTGCGGGCACAGCCACGGAGAAGAACGAGACGTTACTTTGGACCGCTACTCCATGTCCTCAAGGATGCTCCAAATCTTCTCAATTTCCTCGGTCGAGGCTTCTTCCTCGTCGTCCTCCGCCGAGCGGGAGCGCTTCTCCGGTTCCTCCTCTTCGTCCTTCTCGACCTGTCGCTTCTTCACGTCCTCCTTGATGGCCTCGAACTGCCCCGTCGGTTCGGTGGTCTGCTCGTCGTCGACCTCGGTGGACGGTCCCGCCTCCTCCGTCGCATCTATGGTATCGGACGCGTCTGAAATATCCGGTTCGGCCGACGCGTCGGGGTCCTCGTCGGCACCGACCTCGCCGAGCTCCTCCTCATCGGGAAGAACAGGAAAGAGAGATCGCATCGCCCGCTCCAAATCGTCCCCATCTTCCTCGTCGGATTCCTCGGAAGGGGCCTCGGCATCCTCTGCGTCCGACGCTGCCGCTCCGGTCTCCGGCGACGTCGTCCCCAGTTCCCCATCGACGGCCGACTCGGACTCGGGGCTTTCCTCCCCCGACGCTTCAAATGCACTCGCGAAGTCCATCTCCGCGGTTTCGTCGTCGAGGTCGTCGAAGGACGAGGCGACGTCCTCCTCCACCTCCTCTCCAACCTCTTCAGTATCGGGTTCATCGGCCTCCGCGACGTCCGACATCGGTTCGGCGGTGTCCGTGGGCTCCTCGGTCACCTCGTCGCGGATGGCGTCGAACGACCGATAGCTGTCCGATGCCTCGTCGTCGGCGGTCGGGGAATCGTCGGTGGACTCCCCCTCGGGCATCGTCGGCGCACTCGTGCCGGCACCGTCTTCTTCCGTACCGATCTCGCCCTCGTCGGATGCCGGCTCGGGCTCTTCACCGAACTCGTCGAAGTCCGGGAGGGTATCCGCCTCAAAAACGTCGGAGTCGGGCTCGTCTTCCTCCTCGGCCGCCGGCTCTTTGAACTCATCCTCGTCGACGACGTCCGAGAGAGAATCCTGCAAGTCAGCGAACTCTTCGGCGAAATCCGCCTCTTCTTCCCCTTTCACGTCGTCGGTCGCCGCCACATCGGGTTCAGCGGCCTCAGTGTCGACCTCTTCATCTTCTGCGTCCTCACTTGCGTCGTCCACATCTGGGGCGGACGCCACGTCCGCTTCATCGGCAATCTCGTCGGTCGCAGTTTCGATGGCGGCCGTATCCATGTCCGGCTCCGACGGGTCAGGCGCAGCCGTATCCGGCTCGTCGAGCGAACTGACTTCCGGCTCCGTACCGGTCGGTCCGGAACGCCCCTGGTGCGTCGTCTGCGTTTCCGGCGCCCGATCCCCATCCTGGTACTCCTCCAGGATTTCGAGCTCGGAGTTCAGGAACGCACGGAGCCGAGCCACGACCTCGTTGCGCCGGTTCTGGATGGTCTGAGCCTCCGCCTCCAACTGATCGCGCTCCGTCTGGGCCCGCTGCCGAATCTCCTGGGCCTCCGTTCGGGCCTCCTGAACGATATTCTCGGCCTCCTGCTTCGCGTTTTCGAGCTTTTCCTCGGCGTTCTTTCGCGTCTGGTCGAGGGCCTCCTGAAGCGCCTCTTCGACCTGCTTGTAATGCTCCATCTGATTTTCGAGCTCCTGGACCTTGTTCTCCAGGCGCCGATTCTTCTCCTTCATCTCCTCCCACTGGGTGGCCACCATGTCGAGGAAGGCTTCCACCTCGTCGGGGCTGTAGCCACGGAGGCTCTTGTCAAAGTCCTGCTTTCGAATGTCGAGTGGCGTGAGGTTCATGACGGTGATCGTTCAGTAGGACAGTACAGTACAGAGAGGCGTCCGCGGCGGCAAGGCGGTGTGGCCCCGCCTAAAGCGTAGAAAATGAACCGATGTGGAACAACTACAAGGCCGATATGGCCATCAGTTCACTATGTTTTCACGATTTGAGACCGTGACTGTTTCGGTACCGGGCGGTCAGCCGTCCCTTCAAGGGCCCGCCGACTATCAGTCGTAGTCGCGCGGCCCGAAAAGGGCACTCCCGGGACGGATCATCGTGCCTCCCTCCTCCACGGCCACCTCGAAGTCGTTGCTCATGCCGATGGAGAGTTCGTCCATCTCCACTCGGGGATTGTTCGATGCGTCGTACGTGTCGAAGAGGGTGCGCATCTCCCGGAACTCCCCGCGCACATCCTCGGGGTCCTCCACGAAGGAGGCCAGGGCCATCAGGCCACGGACGGCAAGGTGGTCGTACCGGGCACAGTGGTCCAGGAATGCGTGGACGTCCGCGGGAGCGAGGCCGTATCGTTGCTCCTCCCCGGAAATGTTCACCTGGACGAGACAGGGAAGCACGCGGTTGTTCTTGGCCGCCCGGTGGTCCAGTTCTTCGGCGAGGGCGGGGCGGTCGAGGGCGTCGAACCAGTCGGCGTGGCGGGCCACGAACTTGGCCTTATTCGTCTGCAGGTGCCCCACCATGTGCCAGGTCACGTCCCCGCCCTTGAATGCGCCGAGGCGCTGCCGCGCCTTGTCCCGCAACTGCCGCGCCCGGTTCTCGCCGAAGTGGTCCAGGCCGGCGCGCTTGCCCGACTCGATGGCCTGCATGGGAAAGGTTTTGGAGATGGCCACAATCGTCAGGTCCTCGGCCGAACGGCCGGCGCGCTCACAGGCCTGTGTAATCCGCTCCCGGATGGACCGTACTCGTTCTCGGACGGTGTCCGGCTCGATCTGCTCCTGAATCTCCGGGGTAGCCTCCGGAATCTGATTCATGGACACGTACGTGGCTGCGTGAGAAAGGCGCGTGCAGAACGCCCTTCGTATCGTATGCGAAGCTGCTTGATCCCGGCCATACAGACACCGTCACCGACATAACGTCCGCGTCGTTTTCCGCGGATGGACGCGACAATCCGGGCGAAGGTCTTCTCTCCCCTCACGCCCTCGAGATTCGCACGGTGCGTCCCTTGGTTCGGACGCAACAATCCTCCATTCCGGAATCGGGATCGCCCGGGTCCTCCCGAGACTGAGGACTGTGAATATCCGTCCTCGGCTTACGAGCAGGGCCGATCCTCGTAGATTGCCAAAAACAACCCACGCCCCCACGACTGACGGGTCTCGCGCTCCTCGTACCCGGTCGAGTCGGCCGTTACCTCCCGCTTGAAGGCGGACTCGGCATCAACCCGTTCCACGAGTAAGCCGTTGGCCCCGATCTCTCCGGCCCGACCCCGGGCCGCACGAATGAGTTTAAGCTGTGAGACCCCGGCGTCAAACGGCGCGTCCTCGGCGTCCTGCGCCTCAACCAGCGCGACGCGCTCGTAGGGACAAGCAATCTCGGTAGTATCCCGATAAATCGCGACACTTTCGGCCGAGACCGGCGACCGAGCCGGGGCGTCGCCCCCCAGCATGAGCACCTCCGTCGAGGGCCCACAGCCGACGAGCAGCACAGTGCAGATAAGCAAGCTCAACGGACCTCGCATGGTCGGTTTGCGATTAGGATCGGTTGGATGATGGGCGCCACTCACCCCGGTCGCGCCTCCGGTGCATTCGTCACTTCCAAGCGGTCAACGATGCCCCTCTAGGCGGCTGAAGACACGGACTAGGACCGATGTGGTTACAATTCGCTGCCCTCCACAAACACGCACCCAACGCAGAGAGGGAGGAATCCAGGCACGACGACTTCCATAACAGTCTGGAGCCCATTGCTGTCTTCCATTCCCACGTATCCGTATCCGAGGAGAAGGCCAGCGGGAACGATAGCGGTTAACAGAGGGCCCCTGTCAGTTGTACTGCGTGCGGCGGAGGAGGCATCGGCGTCTTTCTCTGACGTGCCCATGTCTGACCGACGATTTGAGGAGCAGGCTGGTGAAACGTACAGGGAAACGCACCCCAGAGCGGACCACGGCCGCAAGCGGCAGGGCCCCAGTACCTGAGACGTGCCGGACGAGCGTCGGCAGCCCCTCGCACAAACGCCCCGTCGGCCGTCGTCTGCGCTTCGTATAATCTGTGCCTCGTCACGCAGGACCACAGAGGTAGATGGGACACGTCCTCTCCCGACCTGGGTGAAACGGCTGAGGCACTCACACCTCCGTCCGAAGGACATCGAGCGGGGGGCGGTCGTAGAGGCCCCGGCTGTTGAATAGACCGATGCCGATGGTGAGCGCCGTCACGACCCCGAACGCCGTCGCAAGTGCACCGGGCGCCACCACAAACGGCCCCTCAAATACGAAGTACGACAGGCCCCATGCCGCCGCGAGCGCCAACAGGATGCCCGTCGCCGCCGCGAAGACACCGAGGAAAAGATACTCGACGGTCATAATTAGGAGCACGGTGTGCTTCGACGCCCCGAGTGTCTTCAACAGTACGCTCTCCTCGGCGCGCTGGTAGCGGCTCACAACCACCGCCCCCGCCAGCACAATGAGGCCCGTCACGATGCTGAAGAGCGCCATGAAGCGAATCACGTACGCCAGCCGCCCGAACAGGTCCTGGAACGTGGAGAGGACGAGCGACAAGTCAATGGCCGAGACATTCGGATAGTCGGCCACCACCTTGCGCTGAACCTGAGCAGAGGCGGTGTCGCTGTCCGATCGACTGAGCAGCACGTGCATCTGTGGCGCCTGCTCCAGGACGCCCTCCGGGAAGACGACGAAGTAATTGGTCCCAATGCGCTGCCAGTCTACGTCTCGCAGGCTGGACACGACCGTCTTCAGCGGACGGCCCTGCACGTCGAACGTGAGCGTGTCGCCGAGTTCCACGTTCAAGTCCTCCCGGGCGATTCCGCGTTCCATGGAGATGGGCACCGCCGCGCCCGTCCGGAAGGGATTCGGTCCCTCGTACTGCCCGTTGAACTCGCCCGCAACGAGGGTCTCGCTGTCGGTGAGGTGGTCGCGGTACGTCACTCGGTACTCGCGTTCGTGGGCAAAGGTGGTCCGCGTGGTTGAGTCCTGTCGGATTTGGTTGATGGTGCGCCCCTTCACGGCCTGCAGCCGCAGCATCACGATGGGCTCGTCGGCCATCACGGGCAGCCCCTCACTTCGCATGATGTCCTTGACCCCGTCTACCTGACTGCCTTGCACGTCGAACATCACGAGGTTGGGGCGCCCTTCGCCCCCCGTGACCTTAATTTGCTCCAGAAGGGTCCGCTGAACGAGAAAGAGGGACACGATAAGGAACGTCCCCAGCCCCAGCGCCAGCATGAGGACGGTGGTTTGATTTTGTGGGCGGTAGAGGTTGGCCAGGCCTTGCCGCCAGGGATAGGGCCAGGAGCTCGGGAAGAAGCGCCGAACGCCCGCGACGATTCCCCAGGACACGAGCGCGAGCACACCCGATTGCCGTCGCCACCCCCCAGCGCGCCGGATCCCGCCACCCGCCGGTCGGCGGATCCACGTTCGTACGGAGGGCCCGCATCGGCGAGACGCCCCGAACCTCCAGCAGCGGCCACAGCGCGAACAGCAGGGTCACGCCTACGCCCACAAGCAGCCCCAGGCCGATCGCCGTCCAGGAAAACGCGAAGCTCATCTCGAACGGCAGGAAATCGGACAGCAGGCGCGGCACGTACGCCTGAAAGCCTCCCCCCAACCCGCTCCCAATGCCGGCCCCCAGTAGGCCCAACCCCCCCGCCTGGGCCAAGTAAATCCGAAAGGTGCGCCCCGCCGACGCCCCCAGGCACCGCAGCACGGCGATCGACGCCAGGCGCCGCCGCACGTACACGTGCACCGCACTGGCCACGCCCAGGCTCCCCAGCAGCAACGCCACGAACCCAACGAGACTCAGGAACCGGTACAGGTTTCCCAATCCCTCCCGCCAGTCTTCGGCCTCTTCCTCCACCGTGTCGGTGTCCAGATCCCGCCGGTCGGCAAAGGCCTCAATGCCACTAACCAACTGGTTGACGTCCCGATCATCCTCGAACTTGAAGTAAACCTCGTATTCCGCGATACTCCCTTGACTCAGGAGCGTCGTATCCAGGTGCGCCCCGGGGACGTAGATCGGCGGGCTCGCGGCGGAGCTGAACGACGACTCCCCCGGCGCCTGCTCAATTTCGCCCGAAATCTGGTAGGTGACGTTTCCGATCCGGACGGAGTCGCCAACCTGGATGTCGTACTGGTTGAGCAGAGAGCGGCCGGGTCTCAAGCGCCCCGTAGAAGGGAAACCCTCCCTCCACGGCCCGCACCGCCGAGAGCCGCGTGGCTCCTGTTTTCGGGAAGGCGGCCATCGACCCAAAGGAGATCCGGCGCGACTGCGTGCCGCCGATCGAGTCAATGAGAACCTCGGTCGAATCGTCAAACGGTTCTTCGGATTCCAGTCGCAGGTCCGCCCCCAGCAGGGTTTTGGCTTCCCGGTCCACGGTGGCGGAGAGGTTATCACCGAAGCCGCGTATGGCCACGAGGGCCGCCACGCCCAGGACCATCGCCGAGAGGTAGAGGGCGAGGCGCTTGCGACTGCCGCGGCTGTCCCGCCACGCCATCTTCAAGACCCAGGGAAGGCTGCTCATTCCGGTAGAAGAAAGTAGATCGAATGCATCGTGCCCGAATACACCGGCTCGTGGTGAGTGATACGTGGATCGTGACGCGTGATGCACAGCACGGCCGTTCCTCACGTCTCCCGTTTCACTCTTCACGAATCTCCAAACTGATCGCCCAGATTCCGGCAGAGGGCCTCCAGGTGCTCCTGATCCGTCTCGTCGAGGGCCCCGAGCGTGTCGGAATCCACGTCAAGTACAGCGAGCAGACGGTCGTCGGGCGTCACGACAGGCACCACGACCTCGGACTGGGTGGAGGACTGGCACGCGATGTGATCCGGCGCCTCGGACACGTCGGGCCATAGCTGAGTCTCTCGGGTTCGGGCGGCGGCCCCACACACCCCGCGGTCGAAGTCGATGTGTAGGCAACCATGGGGTCCCTGATACGGCCCCACGACCAGGTGGTCGTTCCCGACGGCCCGGTAGAACCCCGTCCAGTCGTAGTAATCGAACGAGTGGTGGAGCTCACAGGCCACCGTGGCCATGCCCGCAATCCAGTCCGTCTCCCCATCAAGCAGGGCGTCGATGCGGCGGCGGGCCTCGGCATATGCGTCGGCCTTGTTGACGGCAGTGGGGGGGGCACCGGACATAATCGAGCGGGGGGCTGGGCGGGGGACAACAGTGATCGATTGTCCCTACCAGGGCCATGGTCCGGCGTTCCTTCGCACACTCCCCGGGGCGTGAGCACTCCGTAACGTCGCTCGCCCGGGTGACGTACCGCCGATCAATCGGTCGCTCGCTTCCCCCAGATCCGCTTGTCCGGCAACAGATAGACGGTGAGGGATCGATCCACCGTGATCTGACACGACAGGCGTGGATAGCCGTAGTGGGCGGCGAGACGGTCGTGCCAGTGCGAGGGGGCCGGTCCCTGCGCGAGCCGTACCCCGCACGTAGCACAAATTCCCCGCCCGCCACAATTCACGTTTTCGGTCCATGGGGTGTAGGGCGAGAGATCGTGACGCAGCAGCAAGCGACGCAGATTGGCCCCGGCCTCGGCCTCAAGCCGGTGCCACTGCCGTCCGTCGTGTACCCGAACGTCGTAGGTGGTCTCGTCGTCGGTCACGGCCTGGATGCTACTCCGCGACGTCCACTTCCGACGTGTAGAAGGCAACGTGATCTTTGATCTCCGATGCCTCGTCGGACGGATCCGGGTAATACCACGCGGTGTCTTCTTTTCGGTCGCCGTTCACGACCACGTCGTAGTAGTGTGCCTCTCCCTTCCACGGGCAGGTGGTGCGGTAGTCGCTCGGTTCGAGATACTCGTCATTCA